>NZ_JBIRAW010000053.1:0-51238 GCF_044326315.1 Actinomadura sp. 9N407
CACACCCAACACGACCTGGACGAGGTCGCCCGCGAACTCAACGCACGACCCCGCCAGACCCTGGACTGGAAAACCCCAGCCCAAGCCCTCAACCAATTCCTCGTTGCAACAGCCGCTTGACATCGCCCGCATGGGAAAGGCGAACACGCCACGAGTCAACCGGGCGGGCGGCGCTCGTTCTCCGCTTCCTGCTCGGGCGGGTAGGGCTGGACGATCCCGTACGGGCCCGTGCCGAACTGCTCCTGGATCTCGTACGCGTCGTCGTCGAAGGGATCGGGCCCTCCGTACGGCCCGCGCCCGAGCGGATCCCGCGCGTACGGGGAGGGCTTGGGCGGCACCGGCGGGGGCTGCTGACGACGGCCCGCGTCCCCGTACCCGGCCTCTCCGCGCCCGGCCTCTCTGTACCCGGGCTCTCCCTGCCCGCGCTGCCCGGTGAAACCGCTGGGTGAGGCCTGGCCGAACGCGTACGGGCCCGAACCGCGATCAGGGGCCAAGTGCCCGGCCGAGGAACGCGGCGTACCGCTCGGCCCGGGCGGTGCCTGCCCCTTCGGCCGATCGAACGCGCTGCGCCCGGCGGGCGGCGGCCCGTCGGCCGGTGTCGGCGCCGACAGCGGCTGGGGAAGCGGGCCGGAACCGGCCGCGCGGCCCGGGCCGAACCGGGCGAGGGCCGGCTCGCCGAACGGGTCCCGCGCCGGTGGCACCTGCCGTCCAGGCCGTCCGGCCGCGCCCGCGACCCGTACATCGTCGGCCGGTTCGGCGGGCTCGGTGACCGGGCGGTGCCGGGGGAACTGCACGACGGCGATCACGCCGAGCGCCAGCGCGGCCACCCGCATCGCGAAGTACCGCGGCTCGTCCGGCCACGGCTCCCCGTACAGCAGCGTGCCGGTGACCAGCAGGTGCGTCTTGGCGCTGACGGTCATCACCGTCGCCACGACCGAGACCCGGCAGCGCTGGAAGGCCATCATCAGGATGCCGAACCCGATCGTCGCGGACACGACCGTCACGTACGGGTAGGGCGTGAGCAGGCTGCCGAGCCCGAGGCCGGAGTCGCTCCAGCCCTTGATGCTCAGCTCGGCGGTCCCGATCGGGATGCCCGTGCCCAGGCCGTACGCGATCCCGGTGATCGGGCGGGCGTGCCGCCCGTCCGGCCGGCTCTCGCCGGTGAGCAGCACGACCAGCGGTACCAGCAGCGCGGGCGCCACGACCACGGCCAGCTGCCATACCGGCACGTCGGCGGCGGTGATCGGCGGCGGGTTGCCGATGGACGCGGCGATCAGCCCCATCGCGGCGGCGATCAGCAGCAGGCTGAGCCACTCCCGCCCGGTCAGCCGCTCGCCGAAGAACACCAGCGCGATCAGCAGCAGCGGGACGACCCCGGACATGAAGATCGGTACGGCGATGCCCAGCGACACCTCGGTCAGCGCCAGGATCTGCAGCCCGAGCCCGCCCAGCACCAGGGCGAGGCCGGCCAGGAAGACCCAGTCGAAGAGGATCACCCGGGCCAGATGCAGGATCCGGTCGCCGCGCAGAGGTTCCATCCGGTCCGCGGCGAGCTTGAAGACCGCGAAACCGACGTAGTACAGGCCGGTGGCCCCGAAGGCCGCAACTATCCCGTTCATCCTGACCGAGTATGGGGGCGCCGGTGCTCAATGTCACACACGCGCAACACATAGGTGATATCCAAAACTTATAAGAATCTGTCTGGTATATCCGTAGCTGCGGTGGGTAGCCGGACCCTCACGTTGGAGCCGGTGTCGCGGACGGCGGCGGGCGGATGTCCGCAGTCCCCGCCGCTACCCCATAGACTTGGCGCGCGAACGCGCGGACCCGTTATTCGGCGTGCCCGCGCCCGCCACCATGAGAGCTGGAGATTCCGGCTGGCTGAGTACGCGTCGAACGCCGCGGCCGAGACAGCGCCCGATCAAGGAGACCTACCCCAGTGAAGACCGATGTCGAGGAGCTGACCCCCACGCGGGTCAAGCTCACCGTCGAGGTACCGTTCGACGAGCTCAAGCCGAACCTCGACAAGGCGTACAAGGAGATCTCGCAGCAGGTGCGGATCAAGGGCTTCCGGCCCGGCAAGGTCCCCGCCCCGCTGATCGACAAGTACGTCGGCCGGGGTGCGGTCCTGCAGGAGGCGGTCAACGACGCGCTTCCGGAGCTGTACGGCCGCGCCGTCGAGGAGACCGAGATCTTCGTCCTCGGCCAGCCCGAGGTCGAGGTGACCGAGCTGGACGATGGCAACCAGTTCGCGTTCACGGCCGAGGTGGACATCCGGCCCAAGTTCGAGATCCCCGACTATGACGGCCTCGAAGTCACCGTCGACGACGCCGAGGTCGGCGACGAGCAGATCGAGGAGGCCCTCGGCAACCTGCGCGAGCGGTTCGCCTCGCTGACCGCCGCGAACCGCCCGATCGAGGAGGGCGACTTCGCCACCATCGATCTGGCCGCCACGATCGACGGCGAGGAGATCGAGGACGCCTCCACCACCGGCTACTCCTACGAGGTCGGCAGCGAGTCGGCCATCGAGGGCCTGGACGCGGCCCTGCTCGGCCTGTCGGCCGAGGAGAGCAAGACGTTCACCAGCACGCTGGTGGGCGGCGAGCGGGCCGGCGAGGAGGCCGAGATCACGGTCACCGCGCAGAGCGTCAAGGTCAAGAACCTGCCCGAGCCGGACGACGACTTCGCCCAGATGGCCAGCGAGTTCGACACCATCGACGAGCTGCGCGAGGACGTCCGGACCCGGCTCGCCCGGCAGGTGCGGCTGCAGCAGATCTCCGACGCCCGGGACAAGGCCCTGGAGGCCCTGCTGGAGCGGGTCGACATCCCGCTGCCCGACAAGGTCGTCACCGAGGAGATCCAGCGCCGCGAGCAGCAGCTGGACCAGCAGCTGCAGATGGCCGGGATGACGCGGGCCGACTACCTCAAGGACGAGGAGAAGTCCGAGGAGGACTTCGAGACCGAGATCGCCGAGGCCGCGCGGCTGGCGGTCAAGGGCGGCTTCCTGCTCGACCAGCTCGCCGTCCAGGAGGAGCTCGAGGTCCAGAACGAGGAGCTCAGCGAGTACGTCGTCTCGCAGGCGATGCAGATGGGCGTGCAGCCCCAGCAGCTCGCCCAGTACCTCACCGAGAACGACCAGCTCCCGGCGATCGTCTCGGAGGTGCTGCGCAGCAAGTCGCTGAACCTCCTGGTCGAGCACGTCACGGTCAAGGACGAGTCCGGCAACGAGATCGACGTGGAGGCCGTCCGGCGCGAGCTGAGCGGCGACACGGGCGAGACCGTCCAGGCCGCCGAGTCCGAGACCGCTGAGGCGGCCGAGGGCGACGACGACGCCGAGACCGGCGCGACCGGGACCGACGCGACCGGGACCGAGGCCGCCGAGGCCGAGGCTCCCGCCGCCGAGGCCGCGGACACGCCCGAGGACGAGAAGGAAGAGAAGAAGGACGCCTGAACCGGTGTTCCGGACGGCGGATCACGCCCCCTGCGCGGGGCGTGATCCAGGGCCGCGTGCCCGGCCGTCCAGCGGTACCCGCGTGGAGCGACGAACGCCCCGTGCCCCTCACCCGGGCACGGGGCGTTCCCCGTTCAGCGGGATGTTCATGCTCGGGGGCCCGGGCCGCCGGCGGCCGGATGGATTCCAGGTCTGCCCGTCCAATGAGATGTTCATGCCCGGGTACGCCCCCAGCGAAAAGCAGGGCCTGCGGGCTTAACCGGGCCCTGTGGCGCGTTAATGTCCAAGCATCCGAACCGATTAAAGGACCGGAGGAACACCCGGTGAGCATGCCTCCGACTTTCGACGAGTCGTCGCGGATCCAGGCGCGGGTCGCCGAGGCGCCCCTGCTGCCCTTGGGCGACCAGCTCTTCCAGCGCCTGCTGCGCGAGCGGATCGTCTTCCTCGGCCAGCAGGTCGACGACGACATCGCCAACCGCATCTGCGCCGAACTGCTGCTGCTGTCCGCCGAGGACGGCCGCCGCGACATCACTCTCTACATCAACTCGCCCGGCGGCTCCGTGACCGCCGGAATGGCGATCTACGACATCATGCAGTACGTGCCCAACAACATCGTGACGGTCGGCATGGGCCTGGCCGCCTCGATGGGGCAGTTCCTGCTCTGCGCCGGCACGACCGGCAAGCGCTACGCCCTGCCGCACGCCCGGATCATGATGCACCAGCCGTCCGGCGGCATCGGCGGCACGGCCTCGGACATCAAGATCCAGGCCGAGCAGATGCTGTACGTGAAGAAGACGCTCGCGGAGAAGATCGCCGAACACACCGGGCAGCCGCTCGAGCAGATCGAGAGGGACTCCGACCGCGACCGCTGGTTCACCGCCGAGGCGGCCAAGGACTACGGATTCGTGGACCACGTGGTGCTCAGCGCGACCCAGGTGCCCTCCGAGGGCACGGTCTCTTGACGGCCTGAACGAGTTTACGGAGGCACCCCAATGAGCGACCTGACCCGGCCGGGCTTCAACGATCTGATCCGTCCCGGATTCATGGGCGGCGGCGCGCCGATGCCCGTGGACAACCGCTACATCATTCCGTCGTTCGTCGAGCGCACCACGTACGGGGTCAAGGAGATGAACCCGTACAACAAGCTCTTCGAGGAACGGATCATCTTCCTGGGCGTGCAGATCGACGACGCCTCGGCCAACGACGTGATGGCCCAGCTGCTCACGCTGGAGTCGATCGACCCCGATCGCGACATCAGCATCTACATCAACTCGCCCGGCGGCTCGTTCACCGCCATGACGGCGATCTACGACACGATGCAGTTCGTCAAGCCGGACGTGCAGACCGTCTGCATCGGCCAGGCCGCCTCGGCCGCCGCCGTGCTGCTGGCGGCCGGTACGGAGGGCAAGCGGGCGGCGCTGCCGCACTCGCGGATCCTGATCCACCAGCCGGCCACCGAGGGCACCTACGGCCAGTCCAGCGACATAGAGATCCAGGCCCGCGAGATCATGCGGATCCGCGATCTGCTGGAGGAGATCCTGGCCCGGCACAGCAACAAGACGCTCGAGGAAGTACGGCACGACATCGAGCGGGACAAGATCCTCACCGCCGCGGAGGCCAAGGACTACGGTCTGGTGGATGACGTCTTCCAAAGCAGGAAGCGCAAGGCCGAGGTAGTGTCGTCCTGAGACGGCAATCGGACCTGGTAAGCCCTCAGCCCGGCCGTCATACTTCCGGGCGAGGGGCTTACCCAGTCCGCTGGAGGCGGTAACGTCGAGACCAACGTCGAAGGCCTTCGGGACGCAACCGAGCTGCGCCGCATCCTCCAAGGCGGGCGGCCCCACGAAAAGGAGACAGTTGGGTGGCACGCATCGGCGACGGTGGTGATTTGCTCAAGTGCTCGTTCTGCGGGAAGAGCCAGAAGCAGGTCAAAAAGCTCATCGCGGGTCCGGGCGTGTACATCTGCGACGAGTGCATCGATCTCTGTAACGAGATCATCGAGGAGGAGCTCTCCGAGACCTCCGACCTCAAGTGGGACAGCCTGCCCAAGCCGCGGGAGATCTACGAGTTCCTGGACTCCTACGTCATCGGGCAGGACACGGCCAAGAAGGCCCTGTCCGTGGCCGTCTACAACCACTACAAGCGCATCCAGTCCGGTGACGGCGGGCGGGAGGACGCGGTCGAGCTGGCCAAGTCCAACATCCTGCTGCTGGGCCCCACCGGGTCGGGTAAGACGCTGCTCGCGCAGACCCTCGCCAAACTTCTGAACGTCCCGTTCGCGATCGCTGACGCGACCGCGCTGACGGAGGCCGGCTACGTCGGCGAGGATGTCGAGAACATCCTGCTGAAGCTGATCCAGGCGGCCGACTACGACGTCAAGAAGGCCGAGACCGGCATCATCTACATCGACGAGGTGGACAAGATCGCTCGCAAGAGCGAGAACCCCTCGATCACCCGGGACGTCTCGGGTGAGGGAGTCCAGCAGGCACTGCTGAAGATCCTTGAGGGCACCACCGCGAGCGTTCCGCCGCAGGGCGGCCGCAAGCACCCGCACCAGGAGTTCATCCAGATCGACACCACCAACGTGCTGTTCATCTGCGGTGGCGCCTTCGCCGGCCTGGAGAAGATCGTCGAGTCCCGGGTCGGCAAGCAGGGGATGGGCTTCGGCGCGGTGATCCGCTCCAAGGCCGACTTCGACGAGTCGTCGGCCTTCCTGGGTGACGTGATGCCCGAGGACCTGCTGAAGTTCGGCATGATCCCCGAGTTCATCGGCCGGCTGCCGGTGATCACCAGCGTGCACAACCTCGATCGGGAAGCCCTGATCAACATCCTGACCGAGCCCAAGAACGCCCTGGTACGCCAGTACCACCGGCTGCTGGAGCTCGACGGGGTCGATCTGGAGTTCACCGACGACGCGCTGGAGGCGATCGCCGACCAGGCCATCCTCCGCGGTACCGGGGCCCGCGGGCTCCGCGCCATCCTGGAGGAGGTCCTCCAGTCGGTGATGTACGAGGTCCCGAGCCGGCAGGACGTGGCCCGGGTCGTCATCACCCGGGAGGCGGTCCTGGAGCACGTCAACCCGACGCTGGTCCCGCGCGAACGTACCAAGCGGGAACCCCGCGAGAAGTCGGCCTAGCGGCCGAGCACCACGTCAGGACGCCCCTCCCCGGAGGGGCGTTCGGCGTTTCGCATGCCCCCGCCGAGGCCGGAGACCGCCGAGGCCGGGCGCTCTCCAAGGACAGGTACCGCCAGGGACAGGCGCTGCCAGGAACGGGCGCCGCCGAGGATGGGCGCCGCCAGAGCGGATCAGGTCGCGGAGTTGCGGGGGGATTCGCCCAGGCCGGCCTCGCGGGCCATCACGATCGCCTGGGCGCGGTCGGCGACGTGCAGCTTCATGAAGATGTTGCTGACGTGGTTGCGGACCGTCTTCTGGCTGAGGAACAGCGTCGCGGCGATGTCCTGGTTGCTGCGGCCCTGCGCGACCAGTTCCAGCACCTCCCGCTCCCGCTCGGTCAGCTGCGGGAACGCGTTCTGCCTGGGGTCGGGCATCTCGGTGAAGTACGCCAGCACCCGGCGGGCGATCTCGGGGCCGTAGATGGCCTCGCCGGCGGCCACGGCCCGTACCGCGCGGCCGATCTCCTCGGCCCCCGACTCCTTGAGCAGGTAGCCGCGGGCGCCGGCCCGCATCGCCGCGAAGACCGAGTCGTCGTCGCGGAACATGGTCAGCACCAGGACCCCGATCCGGGGGCTGGTACGGGTGATCGTACGGGTGGCCTCGATGCCGTTCCCGCCCGGCATGTGCAGGTCCATCACGACCACGTCGGGCTGCAGCTCGGCCGCCATCCGTACCGCGTCGGGACCGCACACGGCCTCGCCGACGACCTCGACGCCGAGCGCCTGCAGCAGCCCCTTCAGGCCCTGCCGGAAGACCGGGTGGTCGTCGGTGATCAGGACCCGGATGGTGTCGCTGCTCATCCGCTGCCCGTGCCCGTGCTCATGCCCGTGCTCATGCCCGCGCCGTGCTCATGGTCGCCCTTCGCCGGTGAATGCCCGATGGTAGCCGGGCACCGCCAGTGGCAGCCGGGACGAGACGATCGTGCCCACGCCGGGGCGCGAGGTGACGGTGCAGCCGCCGCCCACCTCGGCGGCCCATTCGCGCATCCGGGCCAGCCCGCCGGTCGGCGGCGGGCCGCCGCCGCGGGCCTGGTCGGGCAGTCCCACCCCGGAGTCGGCGATCATGATGTGCAGGTCGGCGTCCCGGCTGATCAGCACCAGCGCGGTACCGGCCCGGGCGTGCTTGCGGATGTTGGCCAGGGCCTCTTCGACGATCCGGTACGCGGCGACCTCGACGGCGGCGGGCAGCCCGGTCCGGTCGCCGTCGAACCGGATGTCGACCCGTTCGCAGCAGCCCTCGGCCAGTGACTCGATCGCCGCCACCAGGCCCAGGTCGTCGAGTGCGGGCGGGCGCAGCCCGTACGCCATCTCGCGGATCTCGCCGACGGTGGTGGCCAGCCGGTCGCGCAGCTCGGTGAGCACCGGCTCGATCCGTTCCGGCTCACCGGCGAGGGTGATCCGGGCGGTGTCCAGCGACATCGCCAGGCTGGCCAGGGTGGGGCCGAGCCCGTCGTGCAGGTCGTGCCGCAGCCGCCGCCGCTCCTCCTCGCGGGTGGCCAGGATCCGCTCGCGGGAGCGCTGCAGGTCGGTGGTCAGCCGGGCGCGGTGCGGACCGTTCGCCAGATGCGCCGCCGCCGCGCCGGCGGCGAAGGCCGCCGCCAGCGCGACGGCGCGCGCCACTACCGATCGCATCCCGGTCCTCCCCACTCGTCTCCCGCCGCGTCCGCACGCGCCACGCGCGTCGCGCGGGTCTCCAGCCTGGCCGGTACGGCGACCCGGCGTCAGGTGACCGGAGTCCCGACCGCGGCGGGAAACCCGGTCATGGTGGGACTCCGGCCACGCCCGAACCGGAGAACGGAGGAAGTGGAGGAACGGGCGTCCCGTCAGCTCTCGACGTCGTCGCGCATCCGGCGCATGACGTCGGCCACGGTGCTGAACAGGTAGCTGCGGGAGGTCGTCAGCGAGCTGCTGTCGGGCACCGGCATGAGCGTCCCGAACGACGAGCCGGTGGCCCAGGCGCAGATCGCGGTCGAGTAGGTCGACAGCGAGGTCTGCCGGTTGCGGACCGTGGCGCACACGGCCTCGCCGTCACCGCCGGCGTTCGCGAGCGGGATGACACTGGTGGAGACGTTGCTCCCGGTCTCCTGGTCGACGGCCCGCCTGAACATGCTCGTGAGGTCGTCCGGATCGAAATCCCCGGTGCCGCCCACGAACAGGTACTTGTCCGAGCCCGACTCGTACACCGCGCTCTTGACGTTGCTGATCCGGTAGTTGGTGGCGCGCCGGATGATCGAACGCTGCGAGGCCAGCTGCGCGGAGATCCGGCTCTCGGTGGCGTAGTCGCGGCTCATCCCGCCGGCGGTGCTCGGCGTGCTGATGGTGTGCGACGCGTTCGCGCCGATCACCACGACGACGACCAACACGATGAAGACCAGCAGCACGAAGCCGCCGGCCAGCAGGCCGATGATCAGGCCCGTGCCGGACGAGCGGCGCGGTGGGGGAGGTGCGTAGGGGATCGGGCCGGGTGCGCCGTATCCATAGCCGCCGGGAGGGGGACCGCCGGGCGCGGGAGGTGGGTTCCAACCGCTCATCATCGACTCCTTGTCAGGGCCGGACCGCAGCCCAGGGGCTGCTCGTCCGGAGTTCTTCGTCCATCATCGTCCCGATCCGTAGGACGCAACAGGACGTCATGGCGTTCTCCCTTTTCGGAGACCCGTAGAATCCGGTCCCGTGACAACGCCCAGCCATGAGCGCGGCCCGGGGGCCGCCGACGTCGACCTGCCCACCCAGTACCAGCCTGGGAACGTCGAGACAAAGCTCTACGAGCGCTGGGTAGCCGCCGGCCACTTCACCGCGGATCCGTCCCGGCGCCCGGACGCCCCCGCCTACTCCATCGTGATCCCGCCGCCGAACGTGACGGGCTCGCTCCACATGGGCCACGCCCTCGACCACTCCATCCAGGACGCGCTGATCAGGCGGCGCCGGATGCAGGGGTACGAGGCGGTCTGGGTTCCGGGGATGGACCACGCGGGCATCGCCACCCAGAACGTCGTCGAGCGCGAGCTGGCCAAGGAGGGCCTGTCCCGGCACGACCTCGGCCGCGAGGCGTTCGTCGAGCGGGTCTGGCAGTGGAAGGGCGAGTCCGGCGGCCGGATCCTCGGCCAGATGCGCCGGCTCGGCGACAGCGTCGACTGGACGCGCGAGGCGTTCACGATGGACGACGACCGCGCCCGCGCCGTCCGCACGATCTTCAAGCGGCTGTTCGACGACGGCCTGATCCACCGCGCCGAGCGCATCATCAACTGGTGCCCGCGCTGCCTGACCGCGCTGTCGGACATCGAGGTCGAGCACGCCGACCGCGAGGGCGAGCTGGTCTCGATCCGGTACGGCTCCGGCGACACCGCGATCGTGGTCGCCACGACCCGGGCCGAGACGATGCTGGGCGACACCGGGATCGCCGTCCATCCCGACGACGAGCGCTACGCGCACCTGATCGGCCGCGAGATCGAGCTGCCGCTGACCGGCCGGACGATCCCGGTCGTGGCCGACGCGCATGTCGACCCCGAGTTCGGTACGGGCGCGGTGAAGGTGACGCCGGCGCACGACCCCAACGACTTCGAGATCGGCCGCCGGCACGACCTGGAGTCCCTGGTGATCATGGACGAGCGGGGCGTGATCACCGCGCACGGCCCGTTCCAGGGGCTGGACCGCTTCGAGGCGCGGCCCGCCGTGGTCGCCGCGCTGCGCGAGGACGGCCGGATCGTCAAGGAGGTCCGCCCGTACGAGCACGCGGTCGGGCACTGCCAGCGCTGCTCCACGGTCGTCGAGCCGCGCGTGTCGCTGCAGTGGTTCGTCACCGTCGCGCCGCTGGCCAAGGCCGCGGGCGACGCGGTCCGCGACGGCCGGGTCGCGATCCACCCGCCGGAGCTGGCGGCCCGCTACTTCGAGTGGGTCGACAACATGCACGACTGGTGCATCAGCCGCCAGCTGTGGTGGGGCCACCGCATCCCCGTCTGGTACGGCCCGGACGGCGAGGTCGTGTGCCCGGGCCCCGACGAGGAGCCGCCCGCTGGATGGACCCAGGACACCGACGTCCTCGACACCTGGTTCTCCTCGGCGCTGTGGCCGTTCTCCACGCTCGGCTGGCCCGACGAGAGCGCGGACCTCAAGCGCTTCTATCCGACATCGGTCCTGGTCACCGGCTACGACATCCTGTTCTTCTGGGTCGCCCGGATGATGATGTTCGGCCTGTACGCGATGGACGGCGTCGTTCCGTTCAAGACGATCGCCCTGCACGGCATGGTCCGCGACCAGCACGGCAAGAAGATGTCCAAGTCGTTCGGCAACGTCGTCGACCCGCTGGACTGGATCGATCGCTACGGCGCCGACGCCACCCGGTTCACGCTGCTGCGCGGCGCCAACCCGGGCGGCGACGTCCCGGTCGCCGAGGAGTGGGCGGAGGGCTCGCGCAACTTCTGCAACAAGCTGTGGAACGCCACCCGCTTCGCCCTGATGAACGGCGCGCACGTGCGCGGCGAGCTCCCGGCCGCCGCCGAGCTCACCACCATCGACGCCTGGATCCTGTCGCGCCTCAACCGCGTGATCGCCGAGGTGGACGCGCAGCTGGAGGGCTTCGACTTCGCCAAGGCCTGCGAGACCCTCTACCACTTCGCGTGGGACGAGTTCTGCGACTGGTACGTGGAGCTGGCCAAGGTGCAGCTCGCGGACGAACGAGCAGACCGGACGCGACGCGTTCTGGGTGAGGTGCTCGACAAGCTGCTGCGGCTGCTGCACCCGGTGATCCCGTTCGTCACCGAGGAGCTGTGGATCTCCCTTACCAAGGCGGTCGGCGGGGGGCCTGCGGGGTCGTCCCCCCAGAGTGACCCGGAGGAGACGCTGACGCGTGCCGAGTGGCCTGCCGCGGACACGTCCCGGCACGCGGATGAGGCCGAGACCCTCGTGGAGTCGCTGCAGCGGCTGGTCACCGAGGTGCGCCGCTTCCGCAACGACCAGGGTGTGAAGCCGGGGCAGCGGGTCGTGGCGGCCCTCGACTTCGGCGGCTCGCCGCTGGCCCCGCACGAGGAGGGCATCCGGACGCTGCTGCGCCTGACCCAGCCGGGCGAGGGCTTCTCGGCCACGGCGTCGCTGCCGGTCGAGGACGTGACCGTACGGCTGGACACGGCCGGGGTGATCGACGTGGCCGCCGAGCGCAGGCGCCTGGAGAAGGACCTGGCCGCGGCCCGCAAGGAGCGCGACCAGACCAGGGGCAAGCTGGGCAACGAGGCGTTCATGGCCAAGGCACCCGAGCAGGTCATCGCCAAGAACCGCGACCGGCTGGCCGCGTCCGAGGCCGACATCGAACGCCTGGTGTCCCAGCTGGCCGCACTGCCCGCCGCCTGACCGGCGATCCCCCGGCCGCCGCAGGCCGGGGGATTCTCTTCAGGAGATCGCGATGACCGAATCCCCTCCCCGGCCCGCCGACGAGGACGCGCCTTTGGTGCCGCCGCCGGCTCCTCCGCCGGCGGCGCCCTGGTGGGCCTCGTCCTCGGTGGAGGTGACCGGCCCCCGGCCCACCGTCGTCGACCCGATCCCGGTCCAGCCCGTACCGGATCCGGGCCACCTGTCCGTCGCCACCGGCCCGCAGCCGCAGATCGGCGGGTGGGCCCCGGCGCCACCGCTTCCGCAGCCCGGGCCCAGCGACACGTCACGGCCCAAGCAGGGCAGGTCCGAGCAGGGCAGGTCCAGGTCCGGGCTGGTGGCGGGCCTGGCCATCGGGGCGGGCGTGCTCGCGACCGCCGCCGTCGCCGGGTTGATCGCGGTGACGGGCGGCGAGGACGTCCCGGTCCGGAAGGTCAGCGCGTCCGCGACGGCGGGCGGCCTGCACAAGGGCGCCGCCGTACCGGCCGCGAGCGCCGCGTACCCGTTCATCGCCGCCGCGGTACGGGCGGGCGGCGTCGAGCAGGCCGCCACCGCGACCGCGATCTACCGCGGGACGGGCGAGCAGAGCATCCTCTTCATCGGCGGCGCGGCCCCGATCGGCGATCCGGCCGCGTTCCTGGGCAAGGCCCATCCCAGCACCGTCATCAAGACCGCGCCGACCACCCCGATCAAGGGCGCGGGACGGCTGTCCTGCGGGACGTTCGCCGTCCTGGCCGCGACGCACCTCTACTGCGCCTGGGCCACCGAGAACTCCTTCGGCTTCGTCGCGTCCAACACCCCGGCCACCGGCGACCGTCTCGACGGGCTCGCCACCCTGACCGGACGCATGCGCGCCGACCTGGAGAAGATCCCCTCCTAGGGACGGAAGAGGCGCTCGGTATCGGCGTCCACCAACTCCAGGATCCGTCCGACGAAGTAGACGGTGCCGAGGGCGACCACCCGCCCGCCGAGTGCCGCGACCGACGCCGGCGTGAGGTCCGCCGCGTCGATCACGCGCCATGCCCCGGGCAGCGGGCGGGAGAAGCGCAGATGCCCGTACGGGAGCCGGACGTAGCTGACGGGGAGATCACCGAGTTCGGCGATCGCCCCGTCCAGGTCCTTGTGGTCGGGCAGGCACACCAGGACGTGGTCGATCGTCCCCCAGCGGGCCCGCGCGGCGGCCAGCGCCACGGCGATCCCGGCCCGTTCGATGGCCGAATCGGCCAGCAGCAGGGTCTCCGTACCGGGTACGGAATGCCAGGACAGGCGGCCGGGCAGCGAGATCGTCGCGAGCGTGGCCCGCAGCCGGTCGGCCGGGGGCGCGGGCACCCCGAGCGCGCCGAGCATGCGCAGCGCGGCCAGGTGGCCGGTCTCGGCGGCGGTACGGGCCAGCCCGTCCGGCAGCAGATCCGGCGGAAGGCCCTCCCCACCAGGCATCTCGGCCCGCGGAACGATCTCCGCGAGAGCCTCGGTGACGTCGGGGGTCTGAGGCGCGGAGACGACGGCCCGCGTGGACGGGCCCGCGACACCGGCCTTCTCCCGCGCGATCTCGGCCGGCGTGTCGCCGAGGACCCCGACGTGCTCGCCGAAGACGGGCGTGATCGCGACCACGGTGGCCGGGAAGAGCGAGACCTCGTCGGACCGGCCGCCCATCCCCGCCTCCAGGACCAGAACGTCCAGATCGGCCTGTCGCGCGTACAGGGCCCCGGCCAGCAGGAACAGTCCGGACGGCGACAGATAGCCGCCGACAGGGGCCGACAGAGCCCGCCTGGCCGTGTCCAGGCGCCCGGCCAGGGCCGTGAACTCCTCCTTGCCGAGGGCCCGGCCATCGACCCGGACCCGTTCCCTGTCGCTTCGGTAGGCGGGGCTCGTGACCGTACAGACCCTCAGGCCCGCCGTCGCGAGGACGGCCGAGGCGTACGTGGCGGCGGTGCCCTTGCCCTTGGAGCCCACGACGGCCAGTACGGGCCGTTCAGGATCGGGTAGGCCTAGGACCCCGGCGAGCGTACGCGCGCGCTCGGGACTGCGGCGCTCACCGGCGGCCCGCCCGTCCCATTCCCGGAAGAAGACCTCGTCGCTCACCATCGCCTCCCATGCTTCCAGCACCCGCTCGCGGGGCCGGTCGGCGCGCCGGGGTACGGCAAGTAGGCTGACAAGGTCACTTTCCGCAGGCATGGAGCATCGTGAGCCAGGTAACCGAGCCGCTGGACTACCGCGCCGCAGTGAGCGCGATCATGAGCCGTGGGGTCGAGTGGGACATCGACCCGACGCTCGACCGGATCCGCGATCTGGTCGACGTCCTGGGCGAACCGCAGCGGGCGTATCCGGTCATCCACATCGCCGGCACGAACGGCAAGTCGAGTACGGCCCGGCTGATCGAGGCGCTGCTGCGCGAGCGCGGCCTCCGGACCGGCCTCTACACCAGCCCGGAGATGACCACGCTGCGCGAACGGATCGCGATCGACGGCGAGCCGATCTCCGAGGAGGGCTTCGTCGCGGCCTACGAGGACGTGCTGCCGTACGTCGGCCTGATCGACGACAAGCACACCACCCGGCTGTCGTTCTTCGAGGTGCTCACCGCCATGGCCTTCGCGGCGTTCGCGGACGCGCCGGTGGACGTGGCGATCGTCGAGACCGGGATGGGCGGCTCCTGGGACGCCACCAACGTGGCCGACGGAACGGTCGCGGTGCTGACGCCCATCGGCCTCGACCACACCCGCTACCTCGGCGACACGATCGAGGAGATCGCCGCCGAGAAGGCCGGGATCATCAAGCCCGACGCGATCGTGGTGCTGGCCCAGCAGCAGGTGGCCGCCGCCGAGGTGCTGCTGCACCGGATCGTCGAGACCGGCGCCACCGCCGTCCGCGAAGGCATGGAGTACGGCGTGCTGAGCCACGACGTCGCGTTCGGCGGCCAGCAGTTGCGGCTCCAGGGCCTGCGCGGCAACTACGACGACATCTTCCTGCCCCTGTTCGGCGAGCACCAGGCGAGCAACGCCGCGACCGCGCTGGCGGCCGTGGAGGCGTTCGCGGGCGGCGCGCCGACCAGGGGAGAGTCCAGCCTGGAGTCGGTCACGCGGATCGCCCCGGGGGAGACCTTCATCGGCGGCGAGACGGACCAGCTCGACCCGGCGCTGGTCCGCAGCGGCTTCGCCAAGTCGTCCTCACCGGGCCGGCTGGAGGTCGTCCGGACCGGCCCGACCGTACTGCTGGACGCCTCGCACAACCCGTCCGGAATGGCCGCGACCATGGCCACCATCACCGAGTCGTTCGGCTTCACCCGCCTGGTCGGCGTGCTGGCCGTGGCGGCCGACAAGGACGTCGCGGGAATCCTCGACCAGCTGGAACCGGTGCTGGCCGAACTGGTCGTGACCCGCAACTCCTCGGACCGCTCACTGCCGCCCGACGAGCTGGCCGAGCTGGCCGGGGGCATCTTCGGCCCCGAGCGGGTCCACGAGGCGGCCCGTCTGGACGACGCCATCGACCAGGCGATGGGCCTGGCCGAGGAGACCGGCGAGTTCCAGGGCGCCGGCGTCCTGATCACCGGCTCGGTCGTCACGGCCGGCGACGCCCGCACCCTCCTCCGCGTGGACCGCAAGCGATGAGCGAGCCGATGAGCATGAGTACCCGTGGGGCACCTAAGAATCCTGCGCGGAGTCTGCTGGCTGCTGTGCTGGCCAGTGAGGCGGTGGTGATCGGGCTGGCGATTCCGGTCGCGGTCGCGGTGCTGAAGGTGGACGGGGCGCTGGCCGGGCTGGTCTGCGGCGGGCTGGCGGTGGCGTGCTTGGTGCTGGCGGGGCTGCTGCGGTTCCCGTGGGCGATCGCGGTGGGCAGCGGGCTGCAGGTGCTCATCGTCGCGACCGGGTTCATGGTGCCGACCATGTTCTTCCTCGGTGTCCTTTTCGGGGCGCTGTGGGGAACGGCCATCTGGATGGGACGCAAGGCGGAACGGTCGGCGGCGCGCTAAATTCGCGGGGACGGCTTCACCATTCGCCCGCCGGAATGCCCGCTGAATCACCATCAATACCGATCAATCCCTGTCAACACCTGTCAACAATGAGCAATTCGGGCATAACCCTTTAATGGGGCAAATAGCTCGGTGGGCGGCGACCTCCTAAGGAGAGCGCCGTGTCCTTCCGTTCCGCCCTCGCCGCACTGGGCGTGGTCCCGCTGGCGCTGGCCGCGCCGCTCGCGGCGGCGCTGGTGCCGCCCGACGCCTCGCTCGAGATCCTGGCCGCCGCGCGCGGCGGGCTGGGGTTGCGGGACGGGCAGTCCGGGGACTTCCTGCGCGCCGCCGGGCTCGGCTTGCCCGCGCTGCTGCCGGCCGTACCGCTGGCCGCGGTCGCGGCGCGCCGGTACTCCGCGCGGGCCGTCCTTCTTGTGGGCCTGTTCCTCCTGATCGCCGGGTTGGTGGCCGTACGGCTCGCCGACGCGGTACCGCAGATCGCGGCCGGACGGCTGGCGCAGGGAGCGGGCGCGGGGATCGCGCTGTCGGCGACGGTCGTCCTGGTGTGGGAACGCGGCAGCCGGTTCCTGGTCGCGCTCTGGGCCGGGGCGCTCGCCGGTGGCCTGCTGGTGGCGATGCCCCTGGTGCTGTACGTGGTTCCGCGCGAGGCCGATTGGCGCGCGGCGCTGGCACCGTTCCCTTGGCCGGCCCTGGTGGCGCTCGCGGCGGCGCTCCTGTGCCTGTGGCGGCCTGACGTCGCGTCCGAGACGCGCCGTTCCGGGGCGCCGCGCCAGGAGGGGAGCCAGGTCGTGCTGCCCGTCGTACCGGCGGCGTGCCTGGCGTTCCTCGCCGTGGCGGCCTCGTACGCGTGGTCGCCCGGCGCGCTGACCGTCGTCGCCTGCATCGCGCTGGTGTCGCTCCTCGGACTCGCGGTGGCGGCGGGGCGCGACCCGTCCACGAGCAGTCCGCTGGGGTGCGCGGTCGTCATGGTCACCGCGGGCCTGCTCGCCTACCCGCTGGCCGGGCCGCCCGCGGGACTGGCCGCCGTGAACGGTTCCGTGCCGGTCGCGCCGTTCCTGGCGGGAGGTGCTGCGGCGCTGGCGGGCGCGCTGGTCACGGTACGGATGTCCGCGGACATGGCGCGGCGGGCCGTACCGGCGGGGCACGTTCTCATCGTCGTCGCGGTGCTGGCGGGGCTTGGAACGCCCGGATCGCCGCTGTCGATGGTGCCGCTGGGTCTCGGCGTGGGAATGGCGCTCGCGGCATCGCTGCGGGACGCGGGTGTCGGCGCGGCGCTGTTCGGACTGGGGCTGTGCTTCCCCGCCGTCCTGACCGGGCAGTTGCTCGTGCTGTCCCTGCAGGCGGGGCAATGGCACCGTGCGAGTCCCGGTACGGCGGCGGAGCGGCTGTCGGCACTGAGCACCGGCTACCGCGACTGGCTCGTGGCGGCCGGGGTGATCGCCGTGCTGCTGGCCGTGGCGTCCTGGCGGCGGCGCGGCGCCGCGCCGGACGGCGCTGCCGCCGAGCGCGATACCGGTGGTGGCAGCGCCGCCGAGGCCCTTCCCGAGCCCTTGTCCGGGTAAGCTTCGCGCGCAGTGGTGCACGGCCCATCCGGCCAGCCCCCCGCGAGGCCCGCGAGGGGCGCGCACGCCCATCCATCTTTGCAAGGAGAACCACCCGTGTCCGAGCGCACTCTTGTCCTGGTCAAGCCCGACGGCGTACGCCGCGGTGTCGTCGGGGAGGTCATCTCCCGGATCGAGCGCAAGGGCCTGAAGCTCACGGCGCTGGAGCTGCGGACGCTGCCCCGCGAGACCGCCGAGGCGCACTACGAGGAGCACGCGAGCAAGCCGTTCTTCGGCGAGCTGGTCGACTTCATCACCGGCGGCCCGCTGGTCGCGATGGTCGTCGAGGGCCCGCGCGCGATCGAGGCCTTCCGCGCGCTGGCCGGCGCGACCGACCCGGTGAGCGCCACCCCCGGCACGATCCGCGGCGACCACGCCCTGGAGATCGGCGAGAACATCGTGCACGGCTCCGACTCCACCGACTCCGCCGCGCGCGAGATCAAGCTGTTCTTCCCGGAGCTGGGCTGACCGCGCACCCGTGAGAGGGACCAGGACACGCGGGCCGGATCTTCCGGCCCGCGTTGTCTTTCACCTAAAACTCACCAGTTCAAGACCGGTTTTTTAGGCAACGCGCGGTGAGGCGGTGCCTGCCCTGCCCGGCTTCGTCGCGTTACGATGGGGGCGCCGCTCTGCACGCCCGTCAAGCATGAAGGGCTCCCTTTCTTCATGGGTAACAAGCTGTCGTTTCTCGGCCGTGACATGGCGGTCGACCTTGGCACCGCGAACACCCTCGTCTATGTGCGCGGGCGCGGCATCGTTCTCAACGAGCCGTCGGTCGTGGCGATCAACACCAATACGGGGAAGATCGTCGCGGTGGGCATCGAGGCGAAGCGGATGATCGGCCGCACCCCGGGCAACATCGTCGCCGTGCGTCCCCTGAAGGACGGGGTGATCGCCGACTTCGACGTGACCGAACGGATGCTGCGCTACTTCATCCAGAAGGTCCACAAGCGCCGGCACTTCGCCAAGCCGCGGATCGTGGTGGCGGTGCCCAGCGGCATCACCGGCGTCGAGCAGCGTGCCGTCAAGGAGGCCGGCTACCAGGCCGGCGCCCGCCGGGTCTACATCATCGAGGAGCCGATGGCCGCCGCGATCGGCGCCGGGCTCCCGGTCTACGAACCCACCGGCAACATGGTCGTCGACATAGGGGGTGGCACCACCGAGGTGGCGATCATCTCCCTCGGCGGCATCGTCACCAGCCAGTCGGTCCGGGTCGGCGGTGACGAACTGGACCAGGCGGTCATCGCGTTCTCCAAGAAGGAGTACTCCCTGATGCTCGGGGAACGTACCGCCGAGGAGATCAAGATGGCGATCGGCTCGGCGTTCCCGGCTCCGGACGAGGAGCCGCATGCCGAGATCCGCGGCCGCGACCTGGTCAGCGGGCTGCCCAAGACCGTCGTGATCTCCGCCGAGGAGGTCCGGCGGGCGATCGAGGAGCCGGTCAACGCGATCGTGGACGCGGTCAAGACCACGCTCGACAAGTGCCCGCCCGAGCTGTCCGGCGACATCATGGACCGGGGCATCGCGCTCACCGGCGGCGGTGCCCTGCTGAAGAACCTCGACGAGCGGATCCGCGAGGAGACCGGGATGCCGATCCACCTGGTCGACAACCCGCTCGACTCGGTCGTGCTCGGCACCGGCAAGTGCGTCGAGGACTTCGAGTCGCTGCGGCAGGTGCTCGTACCGGAGCCCCGGCACTGACGGGCCGGCGGAGCCGTTTGTTGCCTCTGGGGGACCACCCTCAGAGGCAACACTGACCAGAGGCAACACCCATGAAGTGGCGGAGCCGTTCCGGGGGTCTGGGAGACCACCCTCAGGGAAGGCACTGACCCCCCACCCACAGCAGACGAATCGGGAGGTCGGTGGGTGAAGGACACCCGGCGGACGCGCGTGGTCTTCGGCGTGCTGCTCGTCGTGTCGCTCATGCTGATCACGGTCGACTACCGGGGCGGCGCCGACTCGCCGCTGCGCGGGCTGCGCGGCTTCGGCGCCGCGATCTTCGGTCCGGTCGAGCGGGTGTCGGCGGCGGTGGTACGGCCGATCGGCAACAGCTTCGACGCGGTCACCGACGCGCCCGGCGAGCGCCGCCGCGCCGACCGGCTCGAACGCGAGAACCAGAAGCTGCGCGAGCAGCTGCGCTCGCGCGGGCTCGACCAGGCCAGGGCCGCCCAGCTGGAGCGGCTGCTCGGCACCGCCGGAATGGGCGGCTACAAGATCGTCGCGGCTCAGGTGATCTCCGCGGGCCAGGGCTTCGAGGACACCGTCACGCTGGACGTCGGCAGCCGCAGCGGCGTCCGGCCGGACATGACCGTGATGAGCGGTGACGGCCTGGTCGGCCGGGTGACACGGGTCGGCCCGGCCACCGCCACGGTGCTGCTGGCCACCGACGTCACGTCCTCGGTCGGCAGCCGGCTGGAGGACTCCAAGGAGATCGGGATCGTGCAGGGCCGGGGCCGCCGCGGCTTCGGCGGTGGCGGCACCACGCCGCTGCGGTTCCAGCTGCTCAACGCCAACGCCCCGATGCGGATCGGGCAGCGGCTGGTCACGCTCGGCTCCCAGGGCGAGCGGCCGTACGTCCCGGGCGTCCCGATCGGTGTCGTCGAGCGGATCGACCGTCCGGTCGGCGGCCTGACCAGGACCGCCTACGTCCGCCCGTTCGCGAGCTTCACCACCCTGGACGTGGTCGCCGTCGTGGTCGCGCCGCCCAAGGCCGACCCGCGCGACGCCGTCCTGCCGCCCAAGCCCACGCCGTCCCCCACGCCCACCCCCAGCGCGACGCCGAGCACGAAGCCCAGCGACAAGCCGGGCGACCGGCCGAGCGGATCGCCGCGCCCGACCACCACCAAGCCGACTTCGGGGGAATGACGTGCTGAACGCACCCGAGACGTCACCGGCCGGCCGCAACCTGGTGACCGGCGCCGTCCTCGTGGTGGCGCTGATCCTGCAGGTGTCGGTGGCCAACCGGCTGCCGCTGCCCGGGCAGATCACACCCGACCTGGTGCTGCTGGCCGTGGTGGCGCTGGCACTGGTGTCGGGCTCGCTGACCGGCATGGTGGCCGGGTTCGCCGCCGGGCTGGCCGCCGACATCATCCCGCCCGCCGACCACACCATCGGCCGCTACGCGCTGGTCTACTGCCTGATCGGTGCCGTGTGCGGGCTGGCGGCGGCCGAGATGGACCGGCAGACGCTGGTGCCGTTCCTGGCGGTCGCCGCCGGTGCGCTGGCCGGTACGGTCCTGTACGCGGTGACCGGCATGATGCTCGGCGATCCCCGCTCCAGCTGGGGCCTGGTGTCGCGGATGGTGCCGCTGCAGGTGCTGTACGACGTGATCGCCAGCCCGTTCGTGGTGTGGGCGGTCCTCAAGGTCACCGGCAGGCACGAACGCTCCGAACGATCCCGCGACGGCCTCTCGGTGCCGCCCGCCCGCTACCGCGCCATGTCGGGCCGGGGGTCGGGGCTGTGAATCCGCGCACGCACTTCCGGCTCGTGGTCCTGTACGTCCTGGTCGGGGCGCTGCTGCTGGTCCTGATGGGCCGGCTGTGGACGATGCAGGTCCTCGACGGCGCCCACTACCGGCAGATCGCGGCGCAGAACCGTACCCGCGACATCGTCGTGCCCGCCGTCCGCGGCTCGATCCTGGACAGCTCGGGGCGTGCGCTGGTGCGCAACCGCACCGCGCTGGTCGTGTCGGTCGACCGCACCACGCTGTCGCGGCAGGACGACCGGGGCCGGGCGGTGCTGACCCGGCTGGCCGGCGTCCTCGGCACCTCCTACGACGAGCTGTCCAAGCGGATCCGGCTCTGCGGCCCCGGCATCAAGCGGCCCTGCTGGCCCGGTTCCCCGTACCAGCCCATCCCCGTGGACGACCGGGTCGATCCCAAGCGCGCGCTCCAGATCATGGAGCGGCAGGAGGAGTTCCCCGGCGTGACCGCGGCCGTCCAGGCCGTACGGGAGTACCCCAAGCCCGAGGGCGCCGCCGCCGTCCAGGCGCTCGGCTACCTCCAGCCGATCACGCAGAAGGAGCTCGACGAGCGCAAGGGCCTCAAGGTCACCGGCTACAGCGGCGTCGACCTGATCGGGCGGGACGGGCTGGAGGCGATCTACGACGCCGACCTGCGCGGCGAGCCCGGACTGCGCCGCGTCCTGGTCGACAGCCAGGGCCGGGTCACCGGCACCGCCTCCGAGGAGCCGGCCGTGCCCGGCGCGTCGCTGGTCACCAGCATCGACGCCAAGGTCCAGGGCGCCGCCGAGCAGGCCCTGGACAAGGCGATGAAGGCGGCCAGGACGCGCGGCGAGAAGGCCGACGCGGGCGCGGCCGTGGTGATGGACGTCAACACCGGGCGGATCGTCGCGCTGGCCAGCCGCCCCACCTACGACCCCTCCATCTGGACCGGCGGGATCTCCCAGGACGACTACGACGCGCTGCTCGGCAAGAAGCGCGGCGAGCCGCTGATCTCCCGGGCCATCTCGGGCCAGTTCGCGCCGGGCTCCACGTTCAAGATCTCCTCGGTGGCGGCGGCGGTCGCCGACGGCTACGCGCTGAACGGCGTCTACCCGTGCCCCGGGTCGTACAACGTCGGCAGCCGCGCGTTCACCAACTACGAGAGCACCGCGCACGGCCCCGTCGACCTGCACAAGGCGCTGGTCGTCTCCTGCGACACGATCTTCTACAAGTTCGCCTACGAGCAGTGGCAGCGCGACGGCGGCACCAAGCCCCGGCAGAACCCCAAGGACCCGATGGTCGCGATGGCCCGCCAATGGGGCTTCGGCAGCCGCAGCGGCATCGACCTGCCCAGCGAGACCCCGGGCCGCATTCCCGGCCGGGAGTGGAAGCGCGACTACTGGAACGCCACCAAGAAGGCCGACTGCAAGGGCGCCAAGCAGGGCTACCCGGAGGTCGCCAAGACCGATCCCGCGCGCGCCGCGTACCTCAAGGCCGTCGCCGGCGAGAACTGCGCCGAGGGCTACATGTGGCGTGCCGGCGACGCGGCCAACTTCTCCGTCGGCCAGGGCGACATCCTGGTCACCCCGCTCCAGCTGACCCGGGCGTACGCGGCGCTGGCCAACGGCGGCAAGCTCGTCGTTCCCCGGGTGGGGCTCGCGGTGGTGAACCCCGATGGCAGCGTCGTACGGCGCATCCCGACACCCGAGCTGGAGAAGCTGCCGGTGGAGTCCAAGGTGCTCAAGTACATGCGCAAGGCGCTGGCCGAGGTACCCAAGAAGGGCACGGCGGGCGGCGCCTTCGCCGGCTTCGACTTCAAACGCGTCACGGTGGCCGGCAAGACCGGAACGGCCGAGGTCTGGGGCAAGGGCGACTCGTCCTGGTTCGCCTCGTACGCCCCGGCCGACAAGCCGCAGTTCGCGGTGGTCGCCATGGTCTCCCAGGGCGGTACCGGCGCGTCCACCGCGGCCCCCGCCGTACGCGAGATCTACGAGGCGATCTACGGGGCCAAGGGCAAGGAGCCCGCGCTCAAGGACGGCAAGCTGCCCTCGGAGCTCCCGCAGCCGCCGCAGGCACGCCGGGAGGGCACCGCGCCATGATGGGCGATGGGGGCGGGGCCGGGGTCGGCTCGCTCGGCGGCTACGGCGACCACGGCCGCCGCCGGCGGCTGCTGGCCACGCTGAGCCGCCTCGACTGGGTCCTGGTCCTCACCGTGCTGGCGCTGTCGCTGATCGGCGCCCTGCTGGTCCGCTCGGCCACCTTCCAGCTGCTCACCGAGCGGGGCGAGGACCCCGAGGGCTTCCTCAAGCGGCACGTCCTCAACGTCCTGCTGGCGTTCGGCGTCGGCGGCCTGGTGGCCCTGCTCGACTACCGGCTGCTGCGCGCGTACGCGCCGATCCTGTACGGGCTGTCGTGCGCCGGCCTGATCGCGGTGCTGACCCCGCTGGGCCAGACGATCAACGGCTCGCACTCGTGGATCGTGCTCGGCGGCGGCTTCCAGCTGCAGCCCTCGGAGTTCGCCAAGGTCGGCCTGGTGGTGCTGCTGGCGATGATCCTCGGCGAGCCGCGGGACGGCGAGGTCGGCCCCGGCGGCCGGGACATGCTGCTGGCGCTGGTGCTGGCCGGCGTCCCGGCGGCGCTGATCATGATGCAGCCCGACCTCGGCACCACGCTGGTGTTCATCGCCGTGGTGCTGGGCATGCTGGCCGTCTCCGGCGCGCAGAAGCGCTGGCTGGGCGGGCTGGTCGGCGCCGGGCTGGTGACGATCTTCGCGGTGTGGTTCTTCGGCCTGCTCAAGCCGTACCAGATCGCCCGCTTCACCGCGTTCATGGACCCCTCCGCCGACCCGCGCGGCGCCGGCTACAACGCCCAGCAGGCCCGGATCGCGGTCGGCTCCGGCGGGGTGACCGGCAAGGGCCTGTTCAACGGGGAGCAGACCGGCGGCCACTTCGTCCCCGAGCAGCAGACCGACTTCATCTTCACCGTCGCCGGTGAGGAGCTCGGCTTCCTCGGCGGCGTCCTGATCGTCCTGCTGCTGGGCGTGGTGCTGTGGCGCGGGCTGCGGATCGCGACCCAGGCCGCCGACCTGTTCGGCACCCTGGTCGCCTCCGGCATCGTGTGCTGGCTGGCCTTCCAGTCGTTCCAGAACATCGGGATGACGCTGGGGATCATGCCGATCACCGGGCTGCCGCTGCCGTTCGTGTCCTACGGCGGGTCCGCCACGTTCGCCAACATGATCGCGCTGGGGCTGCTCCAGGCCGTCCATCTGAGGCGCCGCCCGTTCGACTGACCGCGCGCCGTTCGCGGCGCCGCCGCCTCTCCCGCCCGGCGGTACGCTGGGGGATTCACCCCGTCCGTGCCCTGATTACGTCCATGCTTTCCCGTCCATGCCATCGGAGGACCTTGCATGCCTGTCGAGTCGATCTTCCCGCGACTGGAGCCGCTGCTCCCGAGCGTGCAGAAGCCGATTCAGTACGTCGGCGGCGAGCTCAACTCCCAGCTCAAGGACTGGGACGCGACCGACGTCCGGTGGGCGCTGATGTACCCCGACGCCTACGAGGTCGGGCTGCCCAACCAGGGCGTGCAGATCCTGTACGAGATCCTCAACGAGCGCGAGGGCGTGCTCGCCGAGCGCACCTACAGCGTCTGGCCCGACCTCGAGGCGATCATGCGGGAGCACGGCATCCCGCAGTTCACCGTGGACGCGCACCGCCCGGTCGCCGCGTTCGACGTGCTGGGCGTGTCGTTCTCCACCGAGCTCGGCTACACCAACCTGCTGACCGCACTGGACCTGGCGGGGATCCCGCTGGAGGCCGCCGACCGCGGCGAGGACCACCCGATCGTGCTGGCCGGTGGGCACGCCGCGTTCAATCCCGAGCCGATCGCCGACTTCCTGGACGCCGCCGTGCTCGGCGACGGCGAGGAGATCGCGCTGGCGATCACCGAGGTGATCCGGGAGTGGAAGGCCGAGGGCCGGCCCGAGGGCCGCGACGGCCTGCTGATGCGGCTGGCCGCGTCCGGCGGTGTGTACGTGCCCAAGTTCTTCGACGTCACCTACCTGCCCGACGGCCGGATCCAGCGGGTGGCGCCCAACCGGCCCGGCGTGCCGTGGCGGGTCGACAAGCACACGGTCATGGACCTGGACCAGTGGCCGTACCCGAAGAAGCCGCTGGTGCCGCTGGCCGAGACCGTGCACGAGCGGTTCAGCGTGGAGATCTTCCGGGGCTGCACCCGGGGCTGCCGGTTCTGCCAGGCCGGCATGATCACCCGGCCGGTCCGGGAACGCTCGATCACCACGATCGGCGACATGGTCGAGACCGGCCTGAAGGAGTCGGGGTTCGAGGAGGTCGGGCTGCTCAGCCTGTCCAGCGCCGACCACAGCGAGATCGGCGACGTGGCCAAGGGCCTGGCCGACCGCTACGAGGGCACCAACACCTCGCTGTCGCTGCCCTCCACCCGGGTCGACGCCTTCAACATCACGCTGGCCAACGAGTTCTCCCGCGGCGGCCGCCGCTCCGGGCTGACGTTCGCGCCCGAGGGCGGCTCCGAGCGGATGCGCAGGGTCATCAACAAGATGGTCTCCGAGGACGACCTGATCCGTACCGTGACCACCGCGTACGAGAACGGCTGGCGCCAGGTCAAGCTCTACTTCATGTGCGGGCTGCCGACCGAGGAGGACGAGGACGTCATGGCCATCGCCGGCATGGCCAAGCGCGTCATCCAGGCGGGCCGGGACGCCACCGGGCGCCGCGACATCCGCTGCACGGTGTCCATCGGCGGGTTCGTGCCCAAGCCGCACACCCCGTTCCAGTGGGCCGCCCAGTGCGACTGGGAGACCGTCGACCGGCGCCTGTTCGCGCTCAAGGACGCGCTGCGCGGCGACAAGGAGTACGGCCGCGCCATCGGCCTGCGCTACCACGACGGCCGGCCCTCGATCATCGAGGGGCTGCTGTCGCGCGGCGACCGCCGGGTCGGCAAGGTCATCCGGGCGGCCTGGGAGGACGGTGCCCGGTTCGACGGCTGGAGCGAGCACTTCTCCTACGAGCGCTGGATGGCCAGTGCCGGCAAGGCCTTCGCCGGCGAGACGGTCGACCTGGACTGGTACACCGTCCGCGAGCGCGACGAGGTCGAGGTCCTGCCCTGGGACCACCTGGACGCGGGTCTCGACCGCGAGTGGCTCTGGCAGGACTGGCAGGAGGCCGTGGACGGCACCGAGGTCGAGGACTGCCGCTGGACGCCCTGCTTCGACTGCGGCGTCTGCCCCACCATGGGCACCGAGATCCAGATCGGCCCGACGGGCAAGAAACTCCTGCCCCTGTCGGTCGTGTAGCCAGGTCGGACGGGGGCGGCCGGAGCGTCACGGCCCGGCCGCCGGGCGCGACCGCCCCCGGCGCCCCGTACTCTATAGAGAGACCTTTTTCGCACTCGGCACGAGTAAGAGAGGATAGAAGCCCTGGCTCCCATGCCGGAGGGCCCCGCGCCGGCCCCCGTGACCCAGCGCCTCCGCGTTCGCTACGCGAAGCGCGGCAGGCTGCGGTTCACGAGCCACCGCGACATTTCCCGGGCCGTGGAACGCGCCGTACGGCGTGCCGGGATTCCTGTCGCGTTCAGCGCGGGATTCAGTCCGCACCCCAAGATCTCTTATGCGGGTGCGGCGGCGACCGGTGTGGCCAGTGAGGCCGAATACCTGGAGATCGCGCTCACCGAGACCCGCGACCCTGCGCGGGTACGGGCCGATCTCGACGGCGCGCTGCCGGACGGGCTCGACATCGTCGATGTCGTGGCCGCCGGCCAGGCCAAGACCAGCGCGCTGGCGGACCGGCTCGCGGCTTCCGAGTGGCGGATACGGATGGACGGCGTCGATGAGACCGACGCCGCCGCGGCCGTGGCCGCCTTCCTGGACGCCGCAACGATCGAGGTGGAACGCCTCACCAAAAAGGGACGCCGCCGTTTCGACGTGCGCGCCGCGGTCAGCACCCTCCGGGCCGAGAGCCCAGGGGAGCCCGACCGGCGCGCCGCGGGGGCGGCGGATGCCCCTTGTGCAATACTTCGAATGGTTGTACGGCATACCACACCGGCCGTACGACCCGACGACATCCTCACCGGACTGCGCCAGGTCGCCGACCTCGCGCCGCCGTCACCGCCTTTGGTGACCAGGCTGGCGCAGGGGCCCCTGGACGCGGAAACCGGTGAGCTCACGGATCCGCTCGAACCCGACCGGGGCTTCGTCCCCGGCAGGGAGGCCGAACGGCCGTCCGGCGACGACGCCGCGACGGCGCGCGGTCCTGCGCTGACGCAGACCGAAGCGGCCGCGGGCGTGGATGTCGCCGGCGCCCGTCCGTAAGGCCGAAGCCGTGGTGACACGGAACCGGTTCCCAGGGAACGACGGGCGCGCCCCCGACGACTTCGTCGTCGCGGCCGGGCCACACCTGTGGCCTGGTGGTGACGGCACCGACGACTGACGGAGAGTTCCCGTGCGGCGCACCGCACCGATCCGCCCCGGGGGGCGGAACGAGGTCGCGCCCGGGAGCCTGACGGGAGATTGCCCGCATGCTTGAGAACGAAGCCGACTCGGCCATGGCCGAAGGCACCGACAACGACCAGGACGGCGCCCCCACGGGCGGTGCCGGCACCGAAGGGACCGCAGGGGCGCCGCGCCGCCGGGCCAGCCGCCCGGCCGGCCCGCCGCCCGAGGTCGACGACACGCCCCCGCCGCCTCCGCCGGCCGCCGCGAAGACGGTAGAGAAGGCCGGCGCCGAGCCGCCGGCCGCCCAGGCCGCGGTCCAGGAGCCGGCGCAGGAGAGCGCGCCGGCCACGGAGGAGCAGGCCGAGGAGGCCGCGCCGCCGAAGAAGGCCACGCGGACCCGTACGACCCGCGCGACCAGGGCCGCCAAGGCACCCGAGCCCGAGCCCGAGGCGCCCGCCGCAGCCCCTGCCGCCGCGGAGGCCACCGGCGAGACCGCCGACGGCGCCGCCGCCGAAGGGGAGACCGAGGCCCCTGCCGAGAAGCCGGCCCGCACGCGTACCCGCGGCCGCCGTGCCGCCGCGGCGGTCCCGCCCGTTCCGGTGGTGCCGCCCGTCCCGGAGGCCCCGGGAGGCGAGCAGGCCCCCGAGACCGATGCCGTGACCGGTGGCGTGCCCGGCGTGGCGTTCCAGCCGCCGATGGTGGTGTTCCAGGCCCCTGAGCCGGCCGCGCAGACCCCGGCCCGTCCCAAGGACGAGCCGCGGAAGCCCGCCGAGAAGCCCGCCGAGCCGGAGCAGGCCAGGCCCGCCGGCCGTGACGAGCACCGCGATGAGCACCGTGACGAGCACGGCGACGAGCACGGTGACGAGGACCGCGAGGAAGAGCGCGACGAGCGCGACGAGCGGGATGAGCGCGACGAGGACGACGAGTCCGGCGACCGCCCCTCCCGCCGGCGCCGCCGCCGGGGCGGCCGCGGGCGTGGCCGTACCGGACGCGACGACGGCGACGAGGCCGCCGACGAGGCCGAGGGCGACGAGCCCGAGAAGCCCGCCGAGAAGGCCGAGAAGCAGGAGAAGCCCGCCGAGAAGGCGGAGAAGGCCGGCCGGGCCGCCAAGGGCACCAAGGCGAGCCGGACCCGCGCCGAGGCCAAGGCCAAGGACGCCAGGGCCGAGGCCGAGGCGGCCGACGAGGACGAGGACGAGGACAACGGCGAGAACGGCGCGACCAGCCGCCGCCGCAGGCGCCGCCGCCGCCGCTCCGGCACCGGTGACGGCGATGGCGGCACGATCGCCGACGACCCGCCCAACACCGTCGTGCACGTGCGCGACTCCCGCGCCGTCGAGGACGAGGTCCAGTCCGTCCGGGGCTCCACCCGCCTGGAGGCCAAGAAGCAGCGCCGCCGCGAGGGCCGCGAGCAGGGCCGCCGCCGCCCGCCGGTGATCACCGAGGCCGAGTTCCTGGCCCGCCGCGAGGCGGTCGAGCGGGTCATGGTGGTCCGCCAGGAGGGCGACCGCACCCAGATCGCGGTGCTCGAGGACGACGTCCTGGTCGAGCACTACGTCAACCGCGCCACCCACCAGTCGTACGTGGGCAACGTCTACCTGGGCAAGGTCCAGAACGTGCTGCCCTCGATGGAGGCCGCGTTCGTCGACATCGGCAAGGGCCGCAACGCCGTGCTGTACGCCGGCGAGGTCAACTGGGACGTCGCCGGGCTGGAGGGCCAGCCGCGCCGGATCGAGTCGGCGCTCAGGTCCGGCCAGTCGGTGCTGGTGCAGGTCACCAAGGACCCGGTGGGCCACAAGGGCGCCCGGCTGACCAGCCAGGTCTCGCTGCCCGGCCGCTACCTGGTGTACGTGCCGGACGGCTCGATGACCGGGATCAGCCGCAAGCTGCCCGACAAGGAGCGCAGCCGGCTCAAGCAGATCCTCAAGCGGGTCATGCCGGAGAACGCCGGCGTGATCGTGCGGACCGCCGCCGAGGGCGCCACCGAGGAGGAGCTGGCCCGCGACGTGTCGCGGCTGGCCGCCCAGTGGGACAACATCCAGGCCCAGGTCAAGAACGCCGGCGCGCCGTCCCTGCTGTACGGGGAGCCCGACCTGACCATCCGGGTCGTGCGCGACATCTTCAACGAGGACTTCACCAAGCTGGTCGTGGCCGGGCCCGAGGCCTGGGACACGGTCTCGGAGTACGTGGAGTACGTGGCGCCGCACCTGGGCGACCGGGTGGAGCGCTGGACCGAGGCCCAGGACGTGCTGACGGCGTACCGGATCGACGAGCAGATCGCCAAGGCGCTGGACCGCAAGGTCTGGCTGCCCAGCGGCGGCTCGCTGGTGATCGACCGTACCGAGGCGATGACGGTCGTCGACGTCAACACCGGCAAGTTCACCGGGCAGGGCGGCAACCTCGAGGAGACCGTCACCCGCAACAACCTGGAGGCGGCCGAGGAGATCGTGCGCCAGTTGCGGCTGCGCGACATCGGCGGCATCGTGGTGATCGACTTCATCGACATGGTGCTGGAGAGCAACCGCGACCTGGTGCTGCGCCGGCTGGTGGAGTGCCTGTCGCGGGACCGTACCAAGCACCAGGTCGCCGAGGTCACCTCGCTGGGCCTGGTCCAGATGACCCGCAAGCGGGTCGGCCAGGGCCTCGTCGAGGCGTTCTCGGAGACCTGCGAGTCGTGCAACGGGCGGGGCATCCACGTCCACCTGTCGCCGGTCGACCTCAAGAGCGACAAGAGCGACAAGAGCGCGACCACGGCGGCGAGCCGCCGCCGCAAGCGCAAGGGCGAGGTGGAGAAGGCGGTCGAGGAGAAGCTGGCCGGCCAGGAGGCCGCCGCGTCCGAGGTCGCCGCGTCCGAGCAGGCCGCGGAGGCTCCGGCCAAGGAGGCCAAGGAGGCTCCGGCCAAGGAGAGCGGGGCCAAGCGGGAGCCGGCCAAGCCGGCCCGCGCCCGGGCGTCCTCGCGTCCCGCCAAGCGCGCCGCGGGCCCGCCGCCCGAGCCGGACGAGGACGCGCCGGCCGACGCCGGGCAGCCCGAGACCGGGCCGGCCGGAGCGGAGCCGGCCGAGCCGGTCCAGGCCGAGGCCGCCGTCACGAACGGTGACGCCGGTGCCGAGGACGTCCAGGAGGCCGAGCCGCAGGCCGCGGTGGAGGCCGCCGAGGCCGCCGCCGAGACCGCCGGCACCGGACCCGCGACGCTGGAGTCGGAGCCGGTGGAGCCGATCGAGGACGTCGACGCGGCGGACGAGCCGGACGACGAGTCCGGCGCGTCGAGCAACGGCCGGCGGCGCCGCACGCGCCGTCCCCGTGCCAAGGCCGCCTCGGGAGACGCCACGGAGTGATCGTCGGTGACCGGGCGCCCGGTACGCGGCACAGGTTCGCGTTCCGCTCCGGGCGTCCGGTAACCTGGAGACTCGGCGTGTACTCCACGCCATCTCGACATGCACCACATTGACATGCACCACTCGCGTCAATTCGGTGCGTACCTCGCCGATCGGCCGCCGATCGGTAAGGACTCGGCAGAGAGCGCCAGGCGAGACTTCCTGGTGTGCCGCCTCCGGCCTCGGCCGGGGGTAGGCCCCCGTCCGGGGGCTGGTGAAGACCACGCGCGGGACCGGTTAGGCCCGGAAGCGCGCGCAGACGAAGGGTTTCCGCGGTGTACGCGATTGTCCGCGCAGGCGGCAGGCAAGAGAAGGTGGCCGTCGACGACGTGCTCACCGTCGACAAGCTGTCGGGCGAGACCGGTTCGACGGTCACGTTCCCGGCCCTTCTCGTGGTGGACGGCGACGATGTCGTCAGCGCCGCCGCCGAGCTCACCAAGTACGAGGTGACGGCCGAGATCCTCGGTGCCGTCAAGGGCCCCAAGATCAACATCATGCACTACCGGAACAAGACCGGTTACAAGCGGCGGATGGGTCACCGTCAGCCGTACACCGAGGTCAAGATCACCGGTATCAAGAGCGGGAAGTAGAGGAGCAGGCGGATATGGCACATAAGAAGGGCGCATCGTCCAGCCGTAACGGTCGTGACTCCAACGCTCAGCGCCTTGGGGTCAAGCGTTTCGGCGGCCAGACCGTCAACGCCGGCGAGATCATCGTCCGGCAGCGCGGTACCCACTTCCACCCCGGCCTCAACATGGGCCGTGGCGGCGATGACACGCTGTTCGCGCTGATCGCGGGGAAGGTCGAGTTCGGCCGGTACCGCGGGCGCAACGCGGTGAGCATCGTCCCGCCGGCGGAGTAATACCGCCGGTCGCAGACGTTGACACAGGGGCGGACCGTTCGGTCCGCCCCTGTTCGTGTTCGGAATGAAGGAGAGATCGTGGCCGCAGGAGCCGGATCCGGTGCGCAGTTCGTGGACCGGGTGGTGCTGCACGTAGCCGCCGGTAACGGCGGGAACGGCTGCGCCTCGATCCATCGGGAGAAGTTCAAGCCGCTGGGCGGCCCCGACGGGGCCAACGGCGGGCGCGGCGGGGACGTGATCCTGGAGGTCGACTCCAACGCCGCCAGCCTGCTGGACTACCACCGCCGCCCGCACCGCAAGGCCGGCAACGGCAAGCCGGGCCAGGGCGGGCACCGTACCGGCGGCGACGGCGGCGACGTGGTGCTGCCCGTACCGGACGGGACGGTCGTCAAGGACGCCGCCGGAGAGACCCTCGCCGACCTCGTGGGGGAGGGCACCCGCTTCGTGATCGCGCAGGGCGGCAAGGGCGGTCTGGGCAACGCCGCGCTGGCCACCGCCAAGCGCAAGGCCCCCGGCTTCGCGCTGCTGGGCGAGCCGGGCGACGCCCAGGACGTCGTGCTGGAGCTCAAGAGCGTCGCGGACGTGGCGCTGGTGGGCTTCCCCAGCGCGGGAAAGTCCTCGCTGATCGCGGCGCTGTCGGCGGCCAAGCCCAAGATCGCCGCCTATCCGTTCACCACGCTGGTGCCCAACCTCGGGGTGGTGAGCGCGGGCGACGAGACGTTCACGGTCGCCGACGTGCCCGGCCTGATCGAGGGCGCCAGCGAGGGCCGCGGCCTCGGCCTGGAGTTCCTGCGGCACATCGAGCGCTCCTCCACGCTCGCGCACGTGCTCGACTGCGCCACGCCCGAGCCCGGCCGCGACCCGGTCAGCGACTTCGAGGTGATCGAGCGCGAGCTCCAGGCGTACGACCAGGTGCTGGGCGACCGGCCGCTGTCGGACCGCCCCCGGATCGTCGTCCTGAACAAGGTGGACGTCCCGGACGCCCGCGAGCTGGCCGAGATGGTACGGCCCGAGTTCGAGGCGCGCGGGCTGCGGGTGTTCGAGGTGTCGGCCGCCAGCCACGCGGGCCTGCGCGAGCTGACGTTCGCGATGTCGGAGATGGTGCTGGAGCACCGCGCCTCGCTGCCCGTGGCCGAGCCCACCCGCCTGGTCATCCGGCCCACGCCGGTCGGCGGCAAGGCCGAGTTCGAGGTCCGCGCGGCGGGCGACAACACGTACCTGATCACGGGTGACAAGCCGGTGCGCTGGCTGCGGCAGACCGACTTCGCCAACGAGGAGGCCGTCGGCTACCTCGCCGACCGGCTGGCCCGGCTCGGCGTGGAGGAGGCGCTGGCCAAGGCCGGCGCCGACCGCGGCGCCACGGTCATGATCGGCACCGATGAGGAGTCGGTCGTCTTCGACTGGGAGCCGGAGGTGATCGCGGGCCAGGCCGCACCCGGCCCGCGCGGTACCGACCGCCGCCTCGACGGCCTGCGTTGAGCCGTTCCCAGTCGAACCTGTGATGAGCGAGAGCCTGCGATGAGCCAGAGCACACGCGCCGCGGCGGCCGCCGGGACGGCCGTGGCCGCCGCCGCGCGCCCGGAGATCGCGGCCGCGCGCCGGATCGTGGTCAAGGCGGGCTCGTCGTCGCTGACCGGCCCGCGCGGCACGATCGACGCCGACCGGATCGACGCGCTGGTGGACGTGCTGGCGGCCCGCCGCGCGGCCGGCATCGAGGTGGTCTTCGTGTCCTCCGGGGCGATCGCCGCCGGTCTCGGCCCGCTGGGCCTGACCCGCCGCCCGAACGATCTGGCCACCCAGCAGGCCGCCGCCAGCGTCGGCCAGGGGCTGCTGGTGGCGCGCTACACCTCCTCGTTCGCCCGGTACGGGCTGACCGTGGGCCAGGTGCTGCTCACCGCCGACGACATGATCCGCCGGGTCCACCACCGCAACGCCGCGCGCGCTCTGGGCCAGCTGCTGGCCCTCGGCATCGTCCCGATCGTGAACGAGAACGACACCGTCGCCACCGACGAGATCAGGTTCGGCGACAACGACCGGCTGGCCGCGCTGGTGGCGCATCTGACCCGGGCCGACGCGCTGGTACTGCTGTCGGACGTCGACGCGCTCTACACCGGCGACCCGAGCCGGCCGGGCGCCCGCCGGATCGAGGACGTGCACGGCCCGTCCGATCTGGCGGGGGTCGAGCTGGGCGGCTCCGGGCGGGTCGGGACCGGCGGCATGATCACCAAGGTGGAGGCGGCCCGGATCGCCGGTATCCCGGTGGTCCTGACCAACGCCGCGTCCGCCGCGCACGCGCTGGCCGGCGACTCCGTGGGCACCTACTTCCACCCGTCCGGCGGCCGGCGGCCGTCCACCCGGCAGCTGTGGCTGGCGCACGCCACCACCGGCCAGGGCCGGGTGATGCTGGACCCGGGCGCGGTCGAGGCGGTGGTACGGCGCCGCAAGTCGCTGCTGCCCGCCGGGATCACCGGCGTCCAGGGCGACTTCGCGGCCGGCGACCCCGTCGACCTGTGCGGTACGGACGGCCATGTGGTGGCGCGCGGCCTGGTGAACTACGACGCGAGCGAGATCCCCAACCTGATGGGCCGCTCCACCCGGTGGCTGGCCCGCGAGCTGGGCCCCGAGTACGAGCGCGAGATCATCCACCGCGACGACCTCGTCCTGCTGCCGACCGAGTGACCCTGCTGCACGATGGACCCTGTTGAACGATGGACGCGGCTGAACGAGTGGCCCTGCTACACGAGCGGCCTTGCTACACGAATGACACTGCTACACGAATGACACTGCTGGACGAGCAAGCCTGCTGGACGATGGACGCTGACGACCGACTGAGCGTGTACGACGCTTGTACGACCGAGGGACGCGGAAGGAGCCGGTGATGGGCGAGCAGGACCGGGAGCGCGAGGAGTTCCTGCGGGTGGCGAACCGCGCCAGGGAGGCGGCGGCCGGCCTGGCCCCGCTGCCCAGGGCGGCCAAGGACGCGGCCCTGCACGCGATCGCCGAGGCGCTGGTGGCGGCCGCGCCGGAGATCGTCAAGGCCAACGAGGGCGATGTGGCCCGGGCCCGCGAGGCCGGCATCTCCGAGTACATGGTCGACCGGCTGAGCCTGTCGGTGGAGCGGATCGGCGCGATCGCCGACGCCGTCCGCCAGGTCGCGGCGCTGCCCGACCCGGTGGGCGAGTCCGTCCGTGGCAACGTGCTGCCCAACGGCCTGGACCTGCGGCAGATCCGTGTCCCGCTCGGCGTCGTCGGCATCATCTACGAGGGCCGTCCCAACGTCACCGTCGACGCCGCCGCGCTCTGCCTCAAGAGCGGCAACGTGGCGATGCTGCGCGGTTCATCCTCGGCCTACGAGTCCAACACCGTGCTGGTGAACGTCATGCAGTCCGCGCTCGCGGGCACCGCCGTACCGCAGGACGCCGTCCAGCTCGTCCCGGGCACCAGCCGCGAGTCGGTCAAGCACCTGATGCGCGCCCGCGGCCTGGTGGACGTGCTGATCCCGCGCGGCGGCGCGTCTCTGATCAACTCGGTGGTGCAGGAGTCCACGGTGCCGGTGATCGAGACCGGGGTGGGCAACTGCTCGGTGTACGTGGACGCCGCCGCCGACGTGGACCAGGCCATCGGGATCCTGATCAACTCCAAGACCCAGCGCCCCTCGGTGTGCAACGCGGCCGAGACGGTCCTGGTGCACGCCGGAATCGCCGGCGCGTTCCTGCCGAAGGCCCTGGCGGCGCTGCGCGAGGCGGGCGTCACCGTCCACGGCGACGAGCGGATCCGCTCGTACGGCGACGAGGTCGTCGCGGCCACCGAGGACGACTACTACGCCGAGTACCTGTCGCTGGACATCGCGGCCCGCGTCGTGGACTCCCTGGACGAGGCCGTAGCGCACATCCGCACGTACGGCTCGGGCCACACCGAGGCGATCGCGACCACCTCACAGCAGGCGGCCAAGCGCTTCGTGTCCCTGGTCGACTCGGCCGCGGTCATGGTGAACGCCTCGACCCGCTTCACCGACGGCGAGGAGTTCGGCTTCGGTGCCGAGATCGGCATCTCCACCCAGAAGCTGCACGCCCGCGGGCCCATGGGCCTGCCGGAGCTGACCTCCACCAAGTACGTGGTCACCGGCGAAGGCCACCTCAAGGGCCACCCCACCCCCGGTTGACTCGTGGCGTGTTCGCCTGTTTCACCGCCCTGGAAGGGCGAACACGCCACGAGTCAACCTAGCGGGCGAGGGCCGGTCAGCCGGCCGAGCCGTTGGTGGGGCCGTTGTCCCGGCGGGAGATCCGGTCGAACAGACCGCCCGCCGCGGACGCGGCGCCCTCGGCCACGTCCCGTACCTTGCCGATGAACGGGTCGGAGCTGCGCTCCCACGACTCCTTGTAGGAGTTGGCGGCGTTGCGCATCTCGTCGGTGAAGCTCGCGCTGCCGTCGTCGTCGCGCCGCACGTAGTCGCCGGCCATGATCCGCTCGTACTCGCCGTCCACCGCCCACCGGTCGATCTCGGCGAATCGGATCACCGCGTACGGGTGCGACTGCGGCAGCAGGTTGAGGAACTTCAGCAGCCCGTCGCGCACGTCGCCGGCGGCGTCGTACTCGCGTGCCTGCGCCAGGAACGCCTCGCTGCTCATCTCCCGCAGCCGGACGCCGCCGGCCAGCTTCATCATCGTCCGCTTGGCCGCGTCCAGGTCCTGACCGGCCAAAAGCCCGGCCCGGTCCGAGGACAGCTCGGCCTTGCGGAACCACTCCTTCAGCCCGATGATGATCGCCGAGATCGCGATGTTGCCCAGCGGCAGCCAGGCCAGCCGGGTGCCGAGCTGGATGAGGATCTGCATCATCGTCTGGTAGACGGCGTGCCCGGACAGGATGTGCCCGACCTCGTGCCCGACGACGAACCGCAGCTCCTCGTCGTCCAGCAGGTCCAGCAGCCCGGTGTTGATCACGATGAACGGGTGGTCGGCGCCGAGCGCCATCGCGTTCGGGGTCGGGTCCTGCCGTACGTACACCTCGGGGACCTCGGGCAGGTCGAGGATGTAGCAGGCGTCGCGGACCATGTCGTTGAGGTGGTGGAACTGCTGCTCGCCCACCCGTACGGTGCCGCCCAGGAACATCAGCCGCAGCGCGCGCTCGTTGAACAGCCCCGACAGGCGCCGCAGCACGACGTCGAAGCCGGACAGGGAGCGCAGGGCGACGAGCGCCGAACGGTCCGCCGGATGTTCGTAGGCGCGCGAGCTGATCCCCGGGAAACGTGTGCGTGCCCGGTCCGGTGTGCTCGTGGTCATGGGGTACGCGGCGCGCGGTCCCCGGCGGTTCCACTGCCGAACGCGATCGCCGCTCCCTCCCTTCGCTCGATGTGGCCGTGCACTGGATGTGGCCGTGCGCTGATGTCTGTCGTGCGCTGGTCTCGTGCGTTGATCTCTGTAGGAGATACTCCCGGATCCAGTCCGGCACCGAAAGTCCGACGAACCGGCCGGGGCCAAGGTTCCCTGGCGGCCGGTACCGGCATCCTTCGGTCATTCTCCATTCATTGCCGCGAATACCCCGTACGGCGGGTGGCCGGTGCGGCAGAGTGGTGGGCGTCCGGCACCCGGGGTATCCCTCCGGCAGAGCCGGCGTGCCGTGTTTCAGCTCGGCGAGGTGACCAGGTCAGCGGGGGCGCGAGGAGGCGCAATGTTCGATCCGAAGGCCGAGGCGATGTCGCGGGACGAGCGGGCCGCGCTGCAACGCCACCGGCTGTGGGGGCTGGTCGACCGGCTGCTGGTGGCCGGCGGACTGCAGGCCGGACGGCTCCGCGACGCGGGCGTCAAGGGCGGTGCGGACGTCACCCTGGCGGATCTGCACCGGCTGCCCTTCACCACCAAGCAGGACCTCTGGGACGCCTACCCGCTCGGGATGCTCGCCGTACCGCAGGACCGGCTCGTCGCCGTGCACGGATCCACCGGGACCAAGGGCAGGCCCACCCTCGTCGGCTACACCAAGGCCGACCTGGACCTGTGGGCGTCGATGTGCGCCCGCTCGCTGGCCTGCGCCGGGGCGAGCGCCGAGAGCGTCGTCCACAACGCCTACGGGTACGGGCTGTTCACCGGCGGGCTCGGCATCCACCAGGGCGCGGTCGCGCTGGGCGCCACCGTGGTCCCGATGTCGGGCGGGATGACCGGCCGCCAGGTCAAGATGATCGCCGATCTGAAGCCGGACGTGCTGACCTGCACGCCCGCGTACGCGCTGCGGCTGGGCGAGGCGGCCGCCGAGACCGGCACCGACCTGTCCTCGCTGCGGGCGGGCCTGTTCGGCGCCGAGCCCTGGACGGAGGAGCTCCGTACCGCGATCGAGGCCGTCCTGCCGATCAAGGCGATGGACATCTACGGCCTGTCCGAGGTGATCGGCCCCGGCGTGGCCACCGAGTGCCTGGAGCAGAACGGCCTGCACGTCAACGAGGACCACTTCATCGTGGAGACGATCGACCCCGAGACCGGCGAACCCGTCGCCGAGGGCGAAGCGGGGGAGCTGGTGTTCAGTACCCCGACCAAGCAGGCGCTGCCGCTGCTGCGCTACCGCACCGGCGACATCGCGTCCCTCTCCCACGGCGAGTGCAACTGCGGCCGCACCCTGGTCCGGATGAGCAAGGTGCTGGGCCGGGCCGACGACATGCTGATCATCCGGGGCGTGAACGTCTATCCCGGCGAGGTCGAGCGGGTGCTGCTCGGCACCGGCCTGGTCGCGCCGCACTACCAGCTCGTCGTGGACCGCAGGAAGCCCGAGCACACCGGTCTCCTGGTGGCCTGCGAGGCCGCAGGGGCCGACGCCGCCCCCGCCGAGGTGCTGGCGCGCGCCGTCCAGGACGAGCTGGGCCTGACCGCCGACATCCGGGTGCTGCCGGCCGGGACCGTACCGCGCGTCGAGATCGGCAAGGCCGTACGCGTGGTGACCTGGGAATCGGGCGAGGCGCCGCTGCCGGGACTCGGCTGAGGCCCGGGTCCCCCCGGCAGGCGGGGCCGGTGGGGCCGGTGCCCGGAGCGGTACGGGGCGCTGGCTATTCTCGTCGGTATGACGCAAAAGCGGCGCTTGGGGATCATGGGCGGCACGTTCGACCCGATCCACCACGGCCACCTGGTGGCCGCCAGCGAGGTCGCGCATGTCTTCGCGCTGGACGAGGTGGTCTTCGTGCCCACCGGGATCTCCTCGCACAAGGGCGAGCGCCGGGTCGCCGCCGCCGAGGACCGCTACCTGATGGCGGTGATCGCCACCGCGTCCAACCCGCGGTTCTCGGTCAGCCGGATCGACATCGACCGGCCCGGCGCCACGTACACCGTGGACACCCTGCGCGACATGCGCGAGCTGCACGGGCCGGAGACCGAGTTCTTCTTCATCACCGGCGCCGACGCCCTGTCCAAGATGCTGACCTGGCACGATACCGACGAGCTGTTCGAGCTCGCGCACTTCATCGGCTGCACCAGGCCCGGCCACCGGCTGACCGACCCCGGGCTGCCCAACGGCCGGGTCAGCCTGATGGAGGTGCCCGCCCTGTCGATCTCCTCCACCGAGTGCCGCGACCGGGTCCGGGCCGGCGAGCCCATCTGGTACCTGGTCCCGGACGGGATCGTCCAGTACATCAACAAGCGCCAGCTCTACCGCGACCCGCCGCCCTGACCTGCTCCGGGCCACCGCGCTGAGGCTCTGACCTGCGTGGACGACGCGTTCCCTCGACCCGGTACGGGCCATACCCTGGAGGGGAGGGCACGCCCCGGGCGGAGCAACCGGACCGTGGCTGCCATACGACAACAAATAGGAGCCGGTTTCCGGAGCCCGTGAGAAGCTGGGACCGGGAAAAGACCCCTACAGGGAGGATCGCGAGCGCATCGTGACCGCAACCGACAGGGCCGTACAGCTGGTCCGCATCGCCGCCCAGGCGGCGGCCGACAAACTGGCCGACGACATTCTTGCCTATGACGTGAGCGAGCAGCTCGTCATCACCGACGCCTTCGTGCTCTGCTCGGCGCCCAGCGACCGCCAGGTCCGCGCCATCGTCGACGAGATCGAGAAGCGGCTGCGCGAGGAGGCCGAGGCCAAGCCCGCCCGCCGCGAGGGCGAGCGCGAGGGCCGCTGGGTACTGCTCGACTACGCGGACATCATCGTCCACGTCCAGAACGAGGAGGACCGCGTCTTCTACGCGCTCGAACGGCTCTGGAAGGACTGCCCGCTGATCGAGCTGCCCGAGGACGTCAACGCCCACTCGGCCCAGCGCCGCCGCACGGTCGGGAGCGCCAGTGAGTGACCGGCAGCCCGGCAAGCGCCGGGTGGTGCTCTGGCGGCACGGCCAGACGGCCTGGAACGTCGAGAACCGCTTCCAGGGCAAGACCGACATCCCGCTCGACGACACCGGCCTCCAGCAGGCCGAGCGCGCCGCCCGCCTGCTGGCCGCGCTCAGCCCCACCGCCCTGGTCGCCTCGCCGCTCCAGCGCGCCGCCGCCACCGCCCAGGCCCTCGCCGGCGTCACCGGCCTGCCCGTCCAGCACGACCGCGACCTGGTCGAGCGCGACGGTGGCGCCTGGGAGGGCCTCACCGGCAAGGAGATCCGCGAGCGCTACCCCGCGGAGTACGCCACCTGGCAGCCGCCCGGCGGCGAGACCAGCGCCCAGGTCGCCAAGCGCGTCGGCACCGCCCTCGAACGCGCCGTCGACGCCCTGCCGCCCACCGGTGTCCTCGTCGTGGCCTCGCACGGCGCCGCCCTCCGGCTCGGCATGTGCCACATCCTCGGCTTCCCTGAGGAGATCTGGGAGCGCCTGGGGGGTCTGTCCAACTGCTCCTGGTCCGTCCTCGGAGAGATGCGCGACGGCGGCTGGCGGCTTGTGGAGCACAACGCGGGCACCCTGCCCGAGCCCGTCATGAGCGACGACAGCGACGACAGCAGCGCCTGACCCGCCCGTTCCCCACCGATAACCGATTCGAGTACCGCCGCCATCTCCTATACACTGGCGGAGCGCTGCGGGATGAAAGTCCACGCAGTCGCACGGGGCTATGGCGCAGTTGGTAGCGCGCCTCCATGGCATGGAGGAGGTCTGGGGTTCGAATCCCCATAGCTCCACTCGGAGGAATGGGAGGGGTCTGCCCGCGGAAAGCGCGGGCCGGCTCCTCCTCATCATTTCGCCCAGGGGGACGACCCCCTGGAACCCCCGATGTGGGGGCAGTGTTTCAAAGCCCCGGCCCACGGTGCTCGCCTGGCGGCTCGCACCGTGACCGGTTCTTGTGCGAGCGCGGCATCGCTTCGCGATCTGGCCGGGGAGACTCGCCTCCGGCATCGCCTCCCCAGCCAGGTAACGCGCTCGCGCGGTGGCTGAGGCCACTTTGAGACAAGCCCTAGGGTTCTCGGTCACCTCTTCTTTGGCGTGGGGCTTGGGTCGCGGTGGTTCGGGCCTTCCGTATGGCTGAAGTCTTCGGCGCCTGGGTGCGCGGGGGGTCGTTCAGATGGGGTAGCGGGTGGCCTCGTCCTGGTCTGTGATGCCGGGGCCCTCCAGGACCTGGGCCCTGGGCGGGACCTCTTGGCCGGTCACGAGGTCTTCCAGGGGGGTACGGGGCGGCAGGGCCCGCCAGCGGTCCGTCTCGCGTTCCTGACGCTCTTCGCTCATGCGTCCATCATGCCCCTCAGATGTCGAAAAAGGGGATGCAGGTGATGTCGTAGAAGGCGTTCGAGTCGGTGCTGGACTCGACGATCTCGTTCCAGTTGCCGCCGTGCCTGGCGTACATCCACTCGATCGTCGGGCCCTGGGGGCTGCCGTAGCGGGACTTGTTGCGCTCTTCGAGCTTGCGGACGTCCTTGACCTTCATCTTCGTCCGGACCAGGGCCTTGGCCTCGTTGCGCTTGGGGACCATGGCGCGGGCGATGTCCTGCTCGGAGCGGCCCTGGATGCGCATCCGGCTGATCTCGATCTCCATGGACTCGAGCCGGTCGAGATAGGCCTGCCGGACCTGGCAGTTGTGCACCCAGTCGTCGGCCGGACCCACGCCAGTCCACATGGACAGCCCGAAGGATCCGGGAAGCAGCAGGAGGCTGGCCACCACGCGGCGCATGCGACAGACCTTTCGTGACGCTGGGGGAGGACGTCGGGGCTTCTGCCCCGTGCAACTTTGTCAGACGGCGGACCGAAACCCCAGTAGGTTGGCGGTGTGGCCGAAATGCACGCCTCTGGCGCTGAACGGGCGGGTTCTGTGGGTTTCGTCGGGGCGATCGGTGCTCTGGCCGGGGTGGCTCTGGTAGGGCATCGGGGGGCCCGCGCGGCCTGTATCGGTGCCGTGACCGGCGGTTTGGCCCTCGGGGCCGCCGAGGCGGTGGCGAGAGCGCGGCAGAAGCCGGGCGAGATCCCGGCGCTGTGGCAGCGGATCGCCGTCAGCGGCGCGATGGCCGCTCCCTTGGGCTGGCTGGCGGGACGCCGGTTCGGCCCGGTGGTGGTCGGGACGGGCGCCGGTGCCGTGGCGGGTTCCATGGGGCTGCGGCCTGAGAAGGTGGCGCTGGGGCCTGTGGTCGGTGCCGCTGTGGGCGGGGTCGCCTCGTCCGCGCCGCCGGCCGTCGTCGCTTCCGTCTCGGTGATCGCGTTCCGTGCCCTGTCGGCGCTGGTGTTCCGGGAGGCGCAGGTCAGCCTGCTGGCCGAGCAGGTGCAGGCGGAGAAGCTCCCGTTCGTGGTGCCGCTCGAGGCCCGTACCCGGTACGTGGGGACCGGGTACGTCAAAGACTTGGCCAAGGTCCTGGGCGGGACGTACACGGCCGACGCTCCCGGAGTGGGGATCATCGGGTCCCTGGACGAGCTGGCGGGGCCGGACTTCGATCCCGGCGACGTCGACCCGCTCGTCCGGGAGTTCTACGAGCACACGGCGAGGTTCAAGCTCGACATCGTGCCCGAGTGGCGGATGTGGGTACGGCCCGGCTACCTGCTCTACCGGACGCTTCTCGCCAAGCCCCTGGGGCAGGCGAGCGTGCCGATGAACCAGCGGGAGGCCCAGCGGGGTGTGCACGGCCGTATCGACACGATCGTCCGGGAGGGCGCTCCTACGGTCCGCGGCTGGATCCGGTCCTTCGCGGACAACGACGAGCCCATTTACGTGGGGGTCTACACCACATACAGGGACGGGGGCCGGGGCTATGTGAGCGTCGGTTTCCCGTTGCCGCAGGCCAGCTTCACGGCCACGCTGGCGCCGCGGGCCCGGCCGGGCGGCGGGCTGGTCCTCACCAGCGACAGCGATCTCGACCATCCCGGGCACTACCTCACCTACGTGGATCCGGAGACCCGTGATCTGACCGCGCTTGCCGTGCACGGATTCGGGGAGAAGCTCGATGTGTACGTGGAGGACGGTGAGCTGCGGGCCGAGCACGCCTTCGCCGTATTCGGCCTGCCGTTCCTCGTCCTGCACTACCGGATGACCCGGAAGTCACACTGAGTGATCGACGACACTGAGTGATCGACATAGGTTCGACAGAGGAAGGTAAGCGCGCATGATCCCCGCAACCGGCCGTGAGGTCCGCCTGGTCGCCCGTCCCGTGGGTGAGCCCGATCCGTCCGACTTCGAGCTGGCGCAGGCGCCGGTCCGGGAGCCGGACGAGGGGGAGATCCTGGTCCGGAACGAGTGGATCTCGGTCGACCCGTACATGCGCGGGCGGATGAACGACGTGAAGTCGTACACGCCCCCGTTCAAGCTCGGCGAGCCGATGGAGGGCGGCGCGGTCGGAACCGTGATCGCCTCCCGGTCCAAGATCCCGGAGGGTGCCACCGTCCTGCACGGGCTCGGCTGGCGCGAGTACGCGACGCTGGACGCCGGGAGCGCCCGGCCCGTCGATCCCGAGCGGGCACCGGCCCAGGCCTACCTGGGGGTGCTCGGGATGACCGGGCTCACCGCGTACGCCGGGCTGACCGAGATCGCTCCGGTCCAGGACGGCGACGTGGTGTTCGTGTCCGGTGCCGCCGGCGCGGTGGGCGGTGTCGCCGGGCAGATCGCGCGGCGGCTCGGTGCCTCCCGGGTGATCGGATCGGCGGGCGGGCCGGAGAAGGCCGCCAAGCTGACCAAGGACTTCGGCTACGACGCGGCGATCGACTACCGCGAGGGCGAGCTCGAACGGCAGCTGTCCGAGGCCGCGCCGAACGGGATCGACGTCTACTTCGACAACGTCGGCGGTGACCACCTGCGGGCCGCGATCGCGGTGCTCAACACCTACGGCAGGGTCGCGATGTGCGGTGCGGTCTCCCAGTACAACAAGACCAAGCCGGACCCCGGGCCCGACAACCTGTTCCAGGCCGTGGGCAAGCGGCTGACGCTGCGCGGCTTCATCGTGGGCGACCACCAGAAGCTCATGGGGGAGTACGTGCAGCGCGCGTCCGGGTGGCTGCGCGAGGGGTCCTTCCACACCGAGGAGACCGTCGTCGAGGGCATCGACAACGCCGTGGACGCCTTTCTGGGCATGCTGAAGGGGCGCAACGTCGGGAAGATGCTGGTCCAGCTGAAGTAGGACAAACAGGACGAACGTACATTCCAGTGCCCGGCTGATGGTTTCATGGCGTCCTATGGGAAGACATCGCAGGGGAGCCAAACGCGAGGTGACCGTCGCGGACCTCATCGACGCGCTGGAGCGGTACGACCCGCGGATGCAGGTCCGGCTGGCCGTCCAGCCGCGGCTGCCCCAGGAGCACACGATCGGCGCCGTGACCGAGGCCGACGGCATGGTCTGGATCGGCGAGCTGCAGCAGTGCGGCTACGTCCCCGACGAGGTCGCGGAGCGGCTCGGGTGGCGCTGATCACCCGCGCGCCGTCCCGACCGGCCCGCCGGGTGCACTAGGCTCTCTGTTGGCCGGTCGCCCTAGGGCGGCCCCCGGGGCTATGGCGCAGTTGGTAGCGCGCCTCCATGGCATGGAGGAGGTCTGGGGTTCGAATCCCCATAGCTCCACCGGGAAGGAAGAGGAGGAGTTCGCCTGCGGGCGAGCTCCTCCTCTTCCTTTTCCCCGTTCTTTCGTTCGCTTTCCTGCGTCAGTGGCGGGTGGCCGCGTCGTTGTAGCGCAGCACCGCTCCCACGCCCAGGGCCGCGTTGGGGCCGTCCGAGGGCAGGATCACCAGCTGGCCGTCCATCGCGGCCACGGCCCGGATCAGGGCCGCGTCGGCGCGTTCCTCACGGACGTCCTCGACGCCCAGCTGGTGCAGCTCCTCGGGCGTCACGGCGACGTGGTTGGGATCCGGCCCGATCCACAGCCGCGCGGGCGAGTCGGGATCGTCGTCCAGGAGCAGGGTCTGGATCTGGCCGCGCCGTACGGCCTCGACAGTGGCGGGCAGGCCCGCGACGGCGCGCTCGCCGTTGGCCAGCTCGCGCTCGAAGCGCTCGGCGACCGTGAGGATCCGCTCGGTGGACTTGAGGTCCAGGATCCGGGCCAGCTCGCCGTCCAGGCCCCCGTTGGCCTCGGACTCGACGGTGTACTCCAGGACGCCCTCGGAGACCTCCTCCAGTACGGCCGTCCGGGCCCGGGCGTCGCCGGCGATCACGACCGCCTCGGCGCCGAAGCTGCGGGCGGCCTTGTCGACCTCCCGGCCGACCTTCTTGGCGTTGCTCTTCCAGACGTTCTCGGCGGAACGCTGGAAGCGCGACTGGTTCCAGTCCCCGGCCTTGACCTTGCGGATGGGGTAGTCCTCGTCCCCGGGAACGTCGATGTGCCGGTGCGTGCCGTCGGGATCGAAGCAGTCGATCTCGCCGCCCTTGCGGTCCACCACCGCGACCAGGTGCGGGAAGCGCTCGCCGCGCTCGCACAGGTACGGCAGGACGTGCGGGAGCGGGGCGACACGCGCGAGCGAGGCGCAGGGGGCGTGGTCCAGGCGCTCGACGCAGACCACCTCGCCGTCCGCGGCGAAGATCACCAGCCCTTCGGAGCGGCGCCGCTCCATCTCCTCGGCCACGGTCCGCTCGATGGCGCTCAGCGTGGCCGCCGGGGCCTGCTGGTCCTTCAGCTCCTCGCGAAGCGCCCGCCACTTCAGCTCGGCGGCCTTGCCGGCGTCCTCGGTGGTACGGGTCAGGTCCGCGTACACCGAAGCGTACGGACCGGACCGGGTGTACAGCGGCTTGAGGAAAGTCAGATCCATATGGAGGCCCTACCCGCCCCATTGGCCCCAAACGCCAAGGTAGCCCCCTATATGTCTCAGCCCACGGCAGATCGCTGGAGCCGTGCGTACACCAGCTGCAGCCAGTCCGAACCCGCGACGGCCGTCATCGTCGCGCCCGCCAGCCGGGTGGCGCCCGGGGCGAACACCATCCCCGCCGCGTACGCCGTGGCCACCCACTGCGACACGCAGAACGGGCAGGTGATCAGCTCGCCCACGGCATGCCGGACGCCGTGCCCGCGGACCTCCTCCGACAGCTCCGCAGGGCCGCCGGTGCCCGCGTACCGGGTGAACGGGGCGCGCAGCGGGCTGGTCACCGGGTCCTTGGCCATCAGCCGCGACATCTTGTGGGTCGTCACGGTCATCAGGGCCAGATCGCCCGGGCCGATGGAGTGCAGGGACGCCCCGCGGCGGCGCGCCAGCAGCGCCAGCGCGCCGGTCGTCAGCCCGTACACGGCCAGGGTGGCCAGGTACGAGCCGAGCGGGCGGTCGGCGTCGCCGGTGTACTCCTCCTTCTGGCGGCGGGCGGTGTCGACGACGGCGTTCATGGGGCGGTTCCTTCCGGTGGGACGATCAGGCAGAACTCGTTGCCCTCCGGATCGGCCATGACCGTGGTCAGCCAGCCGTCGTCGCTGAAGGGCCCGCGGACCACGGTGGCGCCCAGCCCGGTCACCCGGGCCAGCTCGGCGTCCATGTCGGCGACGCGCAGATCCGGATGCATCCGGTTCTTGACGGTCTTCGGCTCGGGGACCCGCTGCAGCAGCCACTGGGGCCCCTCGCCGCGCGGGTCGTCCAGGGAGACGTACGGGGGAGACGGTGGCGCCGCCCGGTAGCCGAGGGCCGGAGCCCAGAACTCGGCAAGCCGCTCGGGATCGGCGCAGTCGAGGACGAAGACGAGGCGCATGCCTGGCACCTACCCGGTCATCGCGCCCGAACCCCTGTGCCGAACCCCCGTACCGACCGCTCATGCCGGACCCCCGAATGATCCGTGCCAGGCGGGTAGGCACCAGTACGAGGAAGGGGGGCCGAGATGGACGAGCGCCGCCGGCGACGGCCCGAGGACGAGGGGATTCCCGATCTTCAGGAGGGTCCCCTGGAGCAGTACCAGGGCGAGGACCCGCAGGAGCCCCCGATACCGGGCGACCGGCCGATGGCCATGGACCAGTACGGGACCACGGAGGAGGAGGTGCGCGAGGGCGAGCCGCTCGACGTGCGGCTGGCGCGGGAGGAACCCGACCAGCCTGCGCCCGAGAGCGAGCCCCTGCGTCCCGCCGGACGCATCGTCGAGGAGGACGAGGGCGCCCACCCCGACACCGAGTCCGACGCGGTCGCCGCCGACGTCGGTGACGACGGTGGCGGCTACTCCGCCGAGGAACGGGCCATGCGGATCGAAGACGAGTAGCGAATCGAGACCGAGTAGCGGTTCGAGGACGAGTAGCGGTTCGATGACGAATGGCCGTGAACGGGCCGGGGGAGTCCTCCCGGCCCGTTCGATCTCGTTCGCTTCCTCACACGTTGACGAAGGGCTCGGGCAGGTGCGGCGCGGCCAGGACGGCCCCGGTCTTGCGCATCCGCCGGAGTAGATCCGTACGCGTCGCCACGGCGAGGTCCGCGTCCTCGTCGTGCGCGTACCGCACGCTTGGATCGACCAGCTGAACGGGATGCAGGACCACGTCGCCGGCCACCACGAGCTGGTCGTCGCCCAGCATCACCGACTGGTGCCCGGGCGTATGTCCCGGGGTCGGGAACACCACGATGTCCTCGGACAGCCGGGTCTCTCCCTTGATCTCGTCCAGATTGCCGGCCTCGCGCAGGAGCCGTACGACGTCGTCCAGTACGGCGCCGCCCTCCTTCTGGAGCCACCGGACCTCGTCCTCCTGGACGACATGGCGCGCGTTGGGGAAGAGCAGCTGGCCGTCCAGAACGGCCCCGCTGGCATGGTCACTGTGCAGGTGGGTCAGCACCACCGTGTCGACGTCCTCCGGTGATACGGCGACGTCCTCCAGCGCCTGGGACAGGACCCCGGGTACGGGCGCCCATGAGGAGGCGGGGGAGTGCTCCGTACCGAGACCCGTGTCCACCAGCACGGTGGGCCCCCCGGGCACGCGCAGGAGGAAGCAGTGGAAGTGCAGGACCCACTCGCCGGACGGCCCGAACGCCTCCGGGACCTCGGCCCTCATCCGCTCCCAATGCCTCGGCCGCGTACCAGGGAAGGTCTCGTCCAGAGGGCGCCGCAACGCCTCGCCCATAGGCCCGACCGCGTCGCACAGCGGGATGACCTCCACGCCGGAAACGATCCTTGGTTTTTCGTGCATGACGCCACCCTCCCAGGAACTCCCTACCCCTCCGCAACGCCGACGCTCGGAGTCCGGATCATCCGTCTTCACGTGGCGAATCCTGGTTGCTAGCCTCCGACTGAAGATCGTTAAGCGGTCGCACCTCCCGGCGGACCGGCCTCGACGGCCTCGAAAGGACCTGGATGGAAACTCCCCGTACCCTGACCGAGGCCGCCGAAGCCCTCCGGCAGGGGACCGTGACCAGCGTCGGGCTGACCGAGCGGGCGCTCGCGACGGCCGACCGCCTGGACGGCACGCTCGGTACGTACCTCGCCCGGTTCGACGAGGCCGCGCTCGCCGCCGCCGAACGCGCCGACCGCGAGCTGGCCCAGGGCACCGACCGCGGCCCGCTGCACGGCGTCCCGTTCGGGGTGAAGGACATCATCGCGATGGCCGAGGGGCCGACCACGGCCCAGAGCCTCGTGCTCGACCCCGCCTGGGGCGCGGGCGGGGACGCGCCCGTCGTGTCCCGGCTGAAGGCCGCCGGAGCGGTGATCACCGGCAAGGTGACCACGATGGAGTTCGCCTGCGGGATGCCCGACCACGCCAAGCCGTTCCCGATCCCCCGCAACCCGTGGGACACCGGAACCTGGCCGGGCGGCTCCAGTTCCGGTACGGGCAACGGCGTCGCGGCCGGGATGTTCTACGCCGGGCTCGGAACCGACACCGCCGGCAGCATCCGCATCCCCTCGGCCTTCTGCGGGGTGACCGGCTTGATGCCCACGTTCGGGCGGGTGCCCAAATCAGGCGTCGCGCCGCTCGGCTACAGCCTCGACCATGTCGGCCCCCTGGCCCGCAGCGCCCGCGACTGCGCGGCGGTCATGGACGTCATCGCCGGGCCCCACCCGAGCGACCCCGACAGCGTCGAGGATCCGTACACCGGCCCGGTCTTCGACGGCTCCCTGGAGGGGGTACGGATCGGCGTCGTCCGGGAGCACCACTTCCCCGACGGCCATGACCCGGCCGTGGGCCCCGCGTTCGACGCCGCCCTCGACGTCCTCACCGGGCGCGGCGCCGTCCTCGTCGACCTGGCGCTCCCGTACTGGTACGAGATGCTGGTGGCCAACGTCGTCACCATGAGCGCCGAGGCCCTCGCCTACCACCGCAACGACCTGGGCGCACGCTGGGACGACTACTTCGAGTCCACCCGGATGCTGCTGGCCCGCGGCGCCACGGTCACCGGCGCCGACTACGTCCAGGCGCAGCGGGTCCGGCGGGTGGCCCAGGACGCGGTGGCGCGCCTGTTCGACGGCGTCGACGTGATCGTCTGCCCCACCACGTCCACCGGCGCGCCCCAGTACGACGACCTGTACACGCCGGAGGGGCCCGTCGATATCCAGGGGCTGTTCCGCTACATCCACACCCAGTACTGGGACTGCGTCGGCAACCCCGTCCTGGCCGCCCCGATGGGGCAGACCGCCGCCGGCCTGCCCCTGTCGATCCAGTTCGCCGGGCCCGCGTTCGGCGAGGCCGGGATCCTCCGTACCGCCGACGCCTACCAGGCCGCCACCGACTGGCACCTGCGCGTCCCGTCCACCGCCTGACGCCCCCTGGAAGAGGACCCATGACCGATCCCCAGGCCATCGAAGATCTCCGCCGGCTCCTGGCCCGTTCCGGCCTGGTCCCTTCGGACGCCGAACTGGCCGCCCTCGCCGGCAGCCTGGAGGCGCAGCAGATGGGCATCGAGCTCCTGTACGCCGTACCCGAGGCCCGCTACGCCGATCCGGCGCTCCGCTTCCGCGCCGGGGCCCGCATGACCGACTGGTCACCCGACGCCTGACGGACGGCCGATGGCGGGGTCGATGGCGGGCTCCCGGCCATGGCGATGTTGCGGTGCGCCACTATGCTGCCGCTCTATGTCACGAGAGACCGCTTATAGTCCGGCATTCAAGGCGTTCGGCGCGGAACACTCCGCAGCCGCGATCCAGCGGCAGGAGGCCCTGGACGCCTCCCTCGGTACCGAGCACCGGACGGCCGATCTTCAGGCCCGGACGCTCCGCGGCAACGGATCGACCGTCGGCGGCGTGACGAGCCTCGGCAGCTTCTCGCACGTCACCCAGACCTGGCTCTGGAGCTGGGCGAACCCGAACTTCGACTGGGACCACGTGGCGGTGGCCCCACTCCGGCGGATCCACGAGTACGGCGAGCGCAACGGGATCCCCGAGCTGACCACCGGCCATCTGGAGTTCGGCGGCTTCCCCGACCCGCACCAGGCCGCCACCACCCTGGCCATCGCGGCCGGATACCTCCTGGACGGCAACGGCGTCTGGTCCTGCACCATCAACGACGGCAAGGGCTCGGCGTACGTCCACCTCGACGACCCGCAGCTCCCGTCCCCCGGCTTCGACCCGCTCGCCGCCTCCCGGCTGCTGATGACGGCGGTCGAGGTCTTCCCCGAGGATCACCGCCGGACCGTCCGCGGCTACTTCGAGCGCTGCGCCGTCCCGTACGAGGAGACCGCCGACACGATCGCCGGCGGAGCGCCCGATGGAGACCGGATTCAGGCGAATTTCGACGAGCGAGGCCGTCTTGAGAAGGTCACCTCGCACCTGGCCTGACCGTCCCGGCCGTCCCACGCCCCCGATGAGGCTGAGGCCGGTGAATACCGCGTGACCTGCGGGTTTAGTGCAGATGTGCGAGGGGTATGGAACTCAAGTTGACGAGTGGACCTTGATTATCTAATGTTCTACCTGCCGGCAGGGATGCGGGACGCCGAGAGGCGGACGGCCCTGCGGGAAGCCACCGGAGGAAAACCGTTCGAAGCTTGCTTCGAGGCGGGGTACTCTGGAGTGGTCAGCCCAGACGGGATGCAGGACGCTGCAAGGCGGCCGGCCCGAGGGACTCCACCGAACGACATGACGGGCAGCGAAAGTTGCCCGCGTTGACGCACGGCGGACTGGGTGAGAATCCTGAAGATCGATCCAAATCGGACCGGTTGACAGGAACGAAGATCCTGGTAAGGTAGAAGGGTTGCCCCGGAGCCTGGATCTGCGAGAGCGGGTTCGGCGCGGTGGGTGTCCGTTTCTTGAGAACTCAACAGCGTGTTAAAAGCCAGTGCCTTTATATGGTTCGGTCATGGTACCGGATCA
>NZ_JBIRAW010000054.1:0-47445 GCF_044326315.1 Actinomadura sp. 9N407
GGGAGATTCAGGCGGTCGGTTCGTCCTCGTGATCCATTGGCGACACTCTTGGAAGTATGCGCGCTTGCCGGCGGTGAGCAGTTCCACGTGTGAGGTGGGCCGCGGGCGGGACGAGGGTGACGTCCGGCCACGTCTTGACGGGCAGCCGCCGTTCCAGCGCCGCGACCATGTGCAGCGTCTCGTTCAGGAACGGGTGCAGGTGCGCCATGTCCTCGTAGTGCGCGGAACGGTGGCGGCGCAGCCGGACCAGCGGGCGGAGCAGGACGTTCCAGCTCCACATCCGGTCGACCGCCAGCCCCGCCTCCTCCAGGAGGTCGGTGAGCGCGCGGCGTGAGTAGCGGCGGACGCGGCCGAGGGCGACGTCGTGCGCCGACCACAGTGCCATGTCGCACGGTACGGAGATCAGCGCGGTTCCGCCGGGCCGCAGTATCCGGGCGATCTCGGACGCGGCGGCGCGGTCGTCGTCGACGTGCTCCAGGACGTTGAGCGCGAGCGCCAGATCCTGCTCCCCGGACGGGAGCGGCAGGAAGCAGGCGTCGCCGTGGTACGCGTCGATGCCCTGGGCCATGCAGAGGTCCACGGCGGTCTCGGAGCTGTCGACGGCGATGGCCTGCCAGCCGTGGTCCTTCAGCACGCGGGTGTTGCCGCCGCCGGCCGCGCCGATGTCCACGGCCAGCCCGCTGCCGCCGGTGCGGCGCAGTTCCCGGGCGACGACGCGGCGGCGTTCGCGGTACCACCAGTTGTCGTCCTCGACCTCGACGATCCGCTGAATCTCGATGGTGTCCACAGGACCACCCGACGGCATCGCGGCGGGGCCGGGCCACTCGCGCCGCCGGTCGAGATCGGATCGTTGACCTGGCTTTTTACTGCGTTTCGCCTCGCTGGCCGGGCCCGTGCCGGTCCTGTCGGCGCTCACCGGCATGAAACGGACAGTGGGGGTACGGGCTAACGGGAGGATTCCGCTCGGCGCTCAGGGGAGGAACGCGTGGGGGCCAGGGGCCGCGCTGCCGTTGTGCCAGACGGCGCAGTCAGGCCAGAGGGTGTAGTCAAGCCAGACGAGGTAGCGAAGCCAGACGGGGTGGCGAAGCCGTACCGAGCGCATGTTCTGATGTTCGTGGCGGTGCTGGTGGCGGTGGCACTGCGAGTCCTTGCGGTGGTCGGCTATCCGACCGGCATGTGGCTCGGTGATTCGGTGGGCTACTTGCGCAGCGCGCTGACACTTTCGCCTTCCTCGACGCGCGCCAGCGGCTACTCCCTACTGCTGTGGTTGCTGGAGCCCTTGCACAGCTTCATCGCGGTGGTGTCCGTACAGCATCTGATCGGTGTCGCCACAGGCGTGATGCTGTACGCGCTTGTGTGGCGGCATGCCCACGCCGCCTGGCCCGGACGTAGATGGCTGCCAGGGGTCTTGGGTACGGCGGTGGCGTCACCGGTGCTCTTCGATGCCTACCAGCTTCAGTTGGAGCACCTGATCCTGTCCGACACGCTGTTCATGTTCTTCGTGGCGGCGATGGTCACCGTGCTGTTGTGGCGGCCCAAGCTGACATGGGAGAGGGCAGCCGTTGCCGGGCTCTGCTTAGGGCTCGCTGCGACGGTCCGTTCGGTCGGCTTGCCCTTGCTGGGAGTCGTTCTGCTGTGGCTCTTCCTACGACGGAAGGACTTCCGGGCCGCGATCGTTCCTGCCGTGGCCGTCGTCATGGCGGCCGCCATGCCCATCGGGCTCTACATGCTCTGGTACCAGCAGGAGCACGGAAAGCTCGCGATGACGGGTACGGAGAAGGTCTTCCTGTACGGGCGGACGGCGAGCTTCGCTGACTGCTCGGTCATCAAGCCACGTCCCGAACTCGAACGGCTCTGCCCCCCTCCAGCGCCGGAGGAAGTGTCACCGCCGTACGCGGCCCTGTGGACAGAGCAGTCACCGTTCACCGACATCAAGGGCGGAAAGGTCGGAGGCAATGAGATGGCAGGCGAATTCGCCATCGCCGCCATTCGCGCGCAGCCGGGCGACTATGCGCGCGTCGTCGTACGGGACACGCTGCGGGCGTTCAGTTGGGAACGGACGGTGCACCCGACCCCGTGGACGTTCCAGAAGTACGAATTCCCCGGCAAGGAGAAGTCGCTGAACAACCGGCAGTCAAAGGTGGCCGACCCTTACGCGCATGCCGGTGAGTCTCGTCCCGTTGTGGAGCCCTACGCGGGATGGGTGCGCGCCTACCAGGACTGGGTCCACCTACCCGGTACGGAACTCGGCGCACTGCTGCTGGTGGCCGGAGTAGGGGTCGTGTTGCACCGAGGGCCTCGGCGGCGGGCCGTGTTCCCGTGGATGGTCTCGGCCGTGCTTCTCGTCGTCCCGGCGGCCACGGCCGACTTCGACTACCGGTACGTGTTGCCGGCGATGCCGCTCGGCGCGCTGGCGGCCGGGCTGGCGTTCGTTCCACGGCGAAGGGCGGGCGGCCCGTCCTGCGACGCGAGGCCGAATCCCGCCCTTCCGTACTCGTCGATGCCGCCCGAGGAGCCTGATCAGCTGCCTGGTCAGCCCTTGCGGCGCCGCCGGACCAGGAAGCGGATCACCAGTAGCAGGGCCAGGACTGCGCCCGCCGCCGGAAGAGCGCGCTTGGCCACCGACGGGCCCGCGATCTCCAGCAGGTCGATCGCGTCGTCCGCCTCCCGGCGCCGCCGGATCGGGGACACGACGCCGTCCGAGGAGGTCGACTCCATCGCGCTGGCCGGACGCTGCTGCGGTACCTGCGGCGCGATCGGCGTCGGCTCGCCGCCCGATCCGGTGCCGCCCGGGGCCGCGCTCGCCTCGGCGATCTCGCCCGCCGCCGGCTCGCCGGCCGCCGGGTCCGCGGGTGCCTCCACAGGCTTCGCCTCGATCAGCCCGCCGTCGGGCGTCGCCGCGTCGGCCGGAGCGGGGTCGGCGGGCGCGGGGCCGGTCGATTCGGGCGACTCCAGCTCCTCCGCGAGCGACGTGGCGAACCGCGAGACGAGCTTGCCGCCGACCTCCGAGAGGATGTTGCGGCCGAACTGCGCCGGGCGCCCGGTCACGTTGAGCTTGGTGTGCACCGTCACACGCGTCGAGTCGCCCTCGTCGTGCAGTTGCGACACCACGGTCGCCGACGCGGTGCCGGAACCGCGGGCCTCCTTGGCGGACGCCTCCAGCGTGACCGTACGGGCGGACTCGTCGGCGGAGGTGATGCGTGCCGTCCCGCGATAGGTGATGGTCATCGCGCCGACCTTCACCTTCATCCGGCCCGCGTACTCGTCGCCGTCCACCGAGTCCAGCGTCGCGCCCGGCATGCAGGATGCCACCCGCTCCACGTCGAGCAGCACCGACCAGGCCTGATCCACCGGTACGGGGACGGTGAATTCGTGGTCGAGCTCCATGTTTTCGGTCCTTCTCATCCGGGGGCTTGCCCGTGACCCTACGACCGTCGCCCGTCCCGCCGCCAGATGCCCCCCGGCTACCGCGCGTAGGCGGGGGCGGTCATGCGGCCGGTCTCCGTACCCTGCGATGTACGGTCCCGGCCACATGACCACGACGGAAACGGCCGTCAGACCGCCGCGGCGGCGGCCATCGCGCGCGCGGTGAGAACCCGGGCCAGATGCTCCCTGTACTCGGCCGATCCGTGCAGATCCGCCGAGGCGGACGTCCCCTCGGCGGCCGACTCCGCCGCCGAACGGAACGTGTCCGGCGAGATCGCCCGGCCTTGGACGGACTCCTCGACACCGCTCGCCCGTACCGGAACGGGGCCCATATTGGTCAGCGCGATCCGGGCGCCGTCGATGGCGCCGTTGTCGCGCCGCACCGCGCACGCCACCCCGACGATCGCCCACGCCTGGGCCGTCCGGTGGAACTTCTCGTAGTGGACGCCCCAGCCCGGCCCGAGCTTGGGCACCCGCACGCCCACGAGCAGCTCGTCCGGCTCCATCGCCGAGGTCATCCAGTCGACGAAGAAGTCGGCCGCCGGGATCTCCCGTTCGCCGTTCACCGAACGGACCAGGAACACCGCGTCCAGCGCCAGCGCCACCGCGGGCAGGTCACCGGCCGGATCGGCGTGCGCCAGCGAGCCGCCGAACGTGCCGCGATGCCGTACCGCGGGATCGGCCACGGTCGCCGTCGCCTTCACGATCAGCGGCGCGTGCTCGTTCACCAGCGGATCGCGGAGCACCTGGTGGTGCGTCGCCATCGCGCCGATCAGCAGCGCGTCGCCCTCGTCGCGGATCTCGCGCAGCGGCCCGATCCGGTCCAGGTCGATGAGCGCGTCGGGATAGGCGAGCCGCAGCCGCAGCAGCGGCATCAGGCTCTGCCCGCCGGCCAGCACCTTGGCGTCCTCGCCCGCGTCCGCCAGCGCCCTGGCGGCGTCGTCGAGCGAGGCGGGCCGGACGTACTCGAACTGCGCCGGAATCATGCCGCACCCCCTACGGATCCGAGGCCGCCACCGGCACCTGGTTGGACGCCGCTTCCCGACCCGGGATCGTGGCCGCCCGCTTCCTGCAGAGCGCGCCAGACCCGTTCGGGTGAGCAGGGCATCGCGATGTCGTTCACGCCGTACGGGCGCAGCGCGTTGACGATCGCGTTGACCACGGCCGGTGTCGAGGCGATCGTCCCGGCCTCGCCGACGCCCTTCACGCCGAGCGGGTTGGACGTCGCCGGCGTCTCGGTACGGTCGGTGGTGAAGTCGGGCAGATCCGCCGCCGACGGCACCAGGTAGTCGGCCATCGTGGTCGTCGTCAGGTTGCCCTCGGCGTCGTACACGGCCTCCTCGTACAGCGCCTGCGCGATGCCCTGCGCGAGCCCGCCGTGCACCTGGCCCTCGACGATCATCGGGTTGACGACCTTGCCGATGTCGTCGACCGCCACGTACGAGCGCAGCTTCACCATGCCGGTCTCGGTGTCGACCTCGGCCGCGCACAGATGGGTCCCGTGCGGGAACGAGAAGTTCTCCGGATCGAACGTGGCGTCGGCGTCCACCGACGGCTCCATCCCGTCCGGCAGGTCGTGCGCCGCGAACGCCGCCGTGACGACCTCCTGCAGCGTCCGGCCCTCCTCGGAGACCCCGCGCACGCTGAACCGGCCCTCGCTGAACTCCAGGTCCTGCTCACCCGCCTCCAGCAGGTGCGCGGCGATCCTGCGGGCCTTGTCGATCACCTTCTCGCACGCCCCGTACAGGGCGACGCCGCCCACCGCCAGCGACCGCGAGCCGTAGGTGTCCATGCCCTTGGGCGACACCGCCGTGTCACCGTGCAGGACCTTCACGTCCTCGAACGGCACGCCGAGCCGGTCGGCGGCGATCTGTGCCCACGCGGTCGCATGTCCCTGGCCGTGCGGTGACGAACCGGTGACGACCTCGACCTTGCCGGACGGCAGCACCCGTACCGCCGCGTGCTCCCAGCCGCCCGCGCCGTACGACAGCGAGCCCAGCACCCGCGACGGCGCCAGCCCGCACATCTCGGTGAACGTCGACACCCCGATGCCCAGCTGCACCGGATCGCGGCGCTCGCGCCGGTCGGACTGCTCGGCGCGCAGCTTGTCGTACTCGAACAGCGCCAGCGCCCGGTCCGTCGCCGCCTCGTAGTTGCCCGAGTCGTAGGTCAGGCCCGCGATGGTCTCGTACGGGAACTCCTCGTGCTTGATCCAGTTGCGCCGCCGCACCTCGATCGGATCGAGGTCCAGCTCCTCGGCCAGCTCGTCCATCAGCCGCTCGATCGCGAACGTCGCCTCCGGCCGCCCCGCGCCCCGGTACGCGTCGGTCGGCGTCTTGGTCGTGAAGACGCCCGTGCACGTGAACGAGAGCGCGTCCATCTTGTAGATGCCGTTGAACATGAACGCGCCCAGGATCGGGATCCCGGGCGTGACCAGCATCAGGTACGCGCCCATGTCGGCCAGCAGTTCGACCTTGAGCCCGCGGATCCGCCCGTCGCGCTCCGCCGCCAGCGTCAGCCGCTGGATCTGGTCGCGGCCGTGATGGGTGGTCATGTTCCCTTCGCTGCGCGACTCGGTCCACTTCACGGGCCGTCCGAGCCGCCGCGCCAGCAGCAGGCACAGGACCTCCTCCCCGTACACCTGCAGCTTGGACCCGAACCCGCCGCCCACATCGGGCGCGACCACCCGGATCCGGTGCTCGGGGATCTCGGTCACGACCGCCAGCATCAGCCGCAGGATGTGCGGGATCTGCGTCGCCGAATACAGCGTGAACTCGTCGCCGTCCGGAACGCACAGGACGGCCCGCGGCTCCATCGCCGTCGGGATGAGCCGCTGCTGGACGTACCGGCGCTCGATGACGACCGGCGCGTCCCGCATCGCCGCCTCGACGTCACCGTTCTCGAACACCCACGTGTAGCTCTCGTTGGTGCCCAGCGACTCGTGCACGAGCCCGTCGTCTCCGCGTACCGCCCGTTCCATGTCCACCACCGCGGGCAGCGGCGCGTAGTCCACGTCGATCTCTTCGAGCGCGTCGACGGCCGCGTACCGGTCCCGCGCGATGACGCACGCCACCGGCTCCCCGGCGTACCGCACCTCCTCCACCGCCATCGGCGGATGGTCGGGCAGCTTCATGTCCTCGGTCACCGGCCACGCGCACGGCAGGCTGCCCTGCTCGGCGGCCAGATCGGCGCCGGTGAGCACCGCCACCACGCCCGGCCTGCGCCGGGCCTCCGCCACGTCCACGCTCTCGATCCGCGCGTGCGCGTGCGGGCTGCGCAGGAACGCCACGTGCAGCGTGCCCGGCGCCTGGATGTTGTCGGTCCACTTCGTCCGCCCCGTGACGAGGCGGGCGTCCTCCGACCGCTTCCGCGGCGAGCCGACCTCGGTCATGAGGTCACCTCGCGCTCGGCGGCGGGCCGCCGCATCTCGGCCGCCGCGTCGCGTACGGCGTGCACGATGTTCTGGTAACCCGTGCAGCGGCACAGGTTGCCTTCGAGCCCCTCGCGGATCTCGTCGTCCGAGGGGTCGGCGTTCTCGCGGAGCAGGTCGATCGAGGCGAGGATCATCCCGGGGGTGCAGTAGCCGCACTGCAGCGCGTGCGCCTCATGGAAGGCCCGCTGCATCGGATGGCGTTCCCCGTCCAGACCCAGGCCCTCGATCGTGGTGATCTGCTTGCCGTCCGCCTGGACGGCCAGCATGGAGCAGCTCTTCACGCTCATCCCGTCCACCAGGACGGTGCACGTGCCGCAGTTGGTGGTGTCGCACCCGATCGGGGTACCGACCTTGCCCAGCCGGTCGCGCAGATAATGGACGAGTAGGAGGCGCGGTTCGACATCGTCCTCGTACGTCGCGCCGTCGACCTCGACACTGATTCGTGGCATTCGTTCTCCCAGGGACGTCTCGGGGGGTGGGGCAGGCAGGGAGAGACGTCCCTAGGGGCGGAGCACGCTGGTCAGGCCACGGCATCGGGGCCACCTCCGGCCTGGAAGGCTGGGCGACCCTACGAACCTACGACGCGGTTGAATCTTGCACTAGCCCCCGGCGTGGCCCTTTTTGGCTCCTGGTGAACGTTGCCTACTTGTGGACGCGCAGCAGCACCGGCCACGTCTTCGGGCCGACGATCCCGTCGGCCTCGACCTTGCCCCACAGCTGAAGCGCCCGTACGGCCAGCTCCACCTTCGTGTCGAACGGCCCGTCCACGTCCCGGATCTCCAGATGCGACCGCGCCATCAGCAGCGCCCGCAGCGTCTGCACGTGCTCGCCCTCGGCGCCCTTGCGCAGCGTCGGCAGCTTGTCCACGATGTCCTCCGTCCAGTGCGACGACCCGTACTCCGGCCGTCCGAACCCGGCGATCACGCTCGACGAGCGCACCCTGCGCTTGCACGCGTTGCCGGTATTGCCCTCGATCGTCTGGACCCGCCCGCCGCCGAGCCTCTTCTCGACCACCCCCACGTGGTCGATGGCCCCGACGGAGTTGGAGTTGCCCCAGTCGAAGAACACGATGTCGCCCGGCTTGGCCCGGTTCACGTTCGCGGTCGTGCCCTTGAACCACCGGTCGGCCTTCTTGAAGTCCTGCGCGTGGGACACCGTGTAGGCCCGATCGCCTTCGGGCAGCACGGCCCCCGCGTTCTCGGACTTGCGCGCCCAGTACGTGATGGCCATGTTGCACCACGCCGCGTTCAGGAACTCGTCCCCGTGCTTCTTCGCGTACGCCTTGGTGATCCGGTTGGGACGCCCCGCCATGCCCAGTGACCTGCGCGCCGCCCGTACCATCCCGCCGGCGGACCCCATCAGATCTCCTCCCCGCGGTAGATCCCGTCCTCGTCGGGCTCCCCGTACAGGGCCCGCAGGACCTGTTCCTCGTCCTCCTCGGTGGCCCGATGCACATCGGGATGAACGTCGACCTCGTCCAGGCCGTTCGGCTGCTCAGATTCCTTGGAACTCACAGCACCTCCGGCAGTTGACCCGCCACGTCTGGACATAGCGTAAGCAAACAACTACCTGGAGTTCAATGACCAGCGGTTAAAAGAAGTCAACGGACGGTCACCATCCGCTGGTCAGCTGGAAAAGCGGCCGATCATGAGCTCCAGCCGCCGCTGGTGATCCTCCCGGCGGAGCCTCCCGTTGCGCATGAGCGTGACCAGTCCGTGCAGCCCGCTCCAGAACGTCTCGGTCAGCACTTCCAGCTCATCGCCACGGGCGATCGGCCGCACGGTCTCGCGCAACTCCCCGAAGGCCTCCTGCAGGGAGGCCGGCGCTTCCGGAGTCCCGAACGGCAGGTCGACATCGTGCGTGAAGATCGCGTCGTACAGCGCGGGCCGTTCCTCCGCGAAGGCCGCGTACGCCGCACCGACCGCGGCAGGCGCACGCCCCGGACCGGCCGCCGTACGGGCCTCGCGCATCTGCACCGCGAGCTCGGCGCACCCCTCGACCACGACCGCGGCCATGATGGCGCCCTTGCCCTTGAAATGGCTGTAGAGCACCGGCTGGCTGTACTCGATCTCCGCGGCGAGCCGCCGTGTCGTCACCGCGTCCCACCCCTCGGTCTCGGCCAGCTCCCGTGCCGTCGCGACGATCAGCCGCTCCCGTTCCGCCCGCTCGCGCTCCCGGCGCGCCTGAATCGACATGGCTGGATCCTAGCAGCGCTAGCTCCACTGTCATCGCTCTGCTAGTGTCGACCGCATTCCTAGCGCTGCTAACTTTTGGAGTACGCCATGCTCGCCCCCATCGCCTACGGCCTGGCCATCCTGCTCAACCTCATGATCGTCTTCATCGGCGCCCGCTTCCTCCTGGTGCCCCAGGCCTCGGCCGCCGGCTACGGCGTCCCCGCCAAGCCGGACGGAGACCCCGCCTACCTGACCATCAAGGGCCTGCGCGACTTCAGCTACGGCGTCCTCGGCCTGGCCCTGATCGCCTTCGCCGACGCCCACGCCGTGGCCCTGTTCATGCTGGTGGTCGCCATCAACCCGCTGGGCGACACCCTCGTCGTCCTCCGCAACGGCGGCACCAAGGCGGTCGCCTACGGCATCCACTTCGCCACCGCCGTCGTCGTTCTCCTCAACGCCGCCCTCCTCTTCGCCCTCTGACCACGCGCCGCCTCGAAAACCGGATGCGTCCCCGGCGACACGATGGCCAGGATGGGGAGATGATCGTGGACCACTTCCCGCTGCTCGGGCTGCGGCTGACCACGCCGCGGCTCGAGCTGAGGCTCCCGTCACCCGAAGAACTCGCGGCCCTGGCCGAGCTCGCGGCGGAGGGCATCCACCCTCCGGAGACGATGCCGTTCCTGGTCCCGTGGACGAACGGAACGCCCGCCGAGATCGCGCGCGGGGTCGTCCAGCACTATTGGCGACAGCTGGGCACCTGGACGCCGCAGGACTGGTCGCTCAACCTCACCGTCCTCCACGCCGGCGCCGTCGTCGGGACGCAGGGCATCAGCGGCCGCGACCTGGCGATCACGCGCCAGGTGGGCACCGGCTCATGGCTCGGGCGGCGCCACCAGGGGCAGGGGATCGGCACCGAGATGCGGGCCGCTGTTCTGCACCTGGCCTTCGCCGGGCTGGGCGTCCAGGAAGCCGTCTCCAGCGCCTTCGAGGACAACCACGCCTCCCTCGCCGTCTCCCGCAAACTCGGCTACCAGCCCGACGGCATCGAACGCCGCGCCATTCGTGAGGCCCTGGTCATCGACCACCGCCGGCGCCTGACCCGTGCCGCCTGGGAACACCACAACACCACCCCGGTCACCATCGAGGGCCTGGCGCCGTGCCTCCCCCTCTTCGGCCTCGACCCAGCCTGAACGCTCCACCTCCCGTCAGCCGACGGGGATGCTGTACGCCAGCTCGTACCGGTCGACCGGACGGTTGTCACGGATCGTGGCGGACTTCGCCGAGTCAGCCGCGCTGCTCGTGCCTGAGCTGCTCGGCGAAGTCCGCCACGCGGCGTTCGCTCGCCCAGCGGCCTTCCAACTGCCGGTGCAACTCCGCCGCTCGCGGCAGCAGATCGCCGGACCGCCGCACCGGCACCAGCGCGGCGCGCCCGTGCCGCACGGCTTCGTCCAGATCACCGCGCCGCCCTGCCACCTGGCCCAGGTCCAGGTGGACCATGGAAAGGCGCATCGGCCAGCGCACGGGATCGGCGCGCCGCCGGCACTGCGCGACGACCTCCCGTGCGTGCTCCTCGGCCGCCTCGTCATGGCCGAGCATGGTGTAGATCGTCGAGCAGTAGAACTCGTACTTGTCGTGATCGAACACGAAGTGGTGATCGGGGTGGTCGGGACGCGGCAGCCGGTCCAGGATCGCCCGCCCGGCCTTGAGCGACTCAAGAGCGCGCCGATCGCCCATGCGCGCGTACCCGCGCCCCGCCTGCAGGGTGAGCTGCACCGCGCCGCTGGTCTCGCCCGCGTGCCGGAGTCCCTCTTCCGCGAGCGTGACCACGGCGTCGTAACGGCGCTCGACGAGCGCGAACCAGGCCGCGATCTCCCACGCCCAGCCGATGATCTCGCCGTGCCCGGCCTGCTCGCCGAGCCGCAGTGCGGTACGGCGTGCGACCTCGGCGTTCGCCGGGTCTCCGGCGTCGTAGAGCGTGCATGCGAGCAGCGCGGAGATCCACCCTGCGTGGACGAGCAGCTCTCGATGCTCCGCCAGAGTGGTGCGCCCGTCCAGCAGCCGCATGACGGAGTCCAGATGCGCCTTTCCGCGCTGAGTCAGCACGACGGGGGAGACCGTCGGGTAGTCGCGGCACAAGCGATCCACCACCACGTCCAGCAGTTCGAGCGTGTGGGCCGCCAGGGCAGAGACGTCGGCGCGTGCCGCCAGTTCGAGGAATTCGGCCTCCGCCGGAGATGCCTGTGCGGCATGCGCGGCGGAAATGCTCGAACGGCCGAAGAGCTCGGCCTCAGCGCGTCCTGTCACGCGGGCGTACAGCCTGCGGTAGCGGTGGCTCGGAAGGTGCTTGCCGGACTCCCACTGCTTGATCATGTCAGTGAGGGTGCCGACGTGCGCGACGTACGGTCGCTCGTCCGGGGTGGCCTGCGCCCGTAGCAGGCGCGCGAATTCTCCCCGAGTCCAATAGGGCGGCGCCTCCCGGGCCTGACGCAACCGGGCGCCGATCGCTTCCTTGTCCGAGGGCATTGCGGTGTCCTCTCGCCGACACTCGAGGGCAGGCCGTAGAGCCTCGCTCCTCCCCCTCAGTTTGCCTCTGGCCCCGTAGGGCGCGATGGATTCACCAAGAGTGATCAGATGGCTACCGTTTCTCGGCCGGTTCCGTGACACCAGGGCACCACCGTGGGCGTGCCGCCGTTCGCGAAGCCTCGGCCCCGCCTGCCGGTTGACTCGTGGCGTGTTCGCCCGTCCAAGGCGCAGACAGGGCGAACACGCCACGAGTCAACGCGGACGGGGGCCAGTGGGCGGGTTGGTTCGCGTCAGTCGACGGGGATGCTGTACGCCAGCTCGTACCGGTCGGCTGGGACGATGATGTCGGCCGTCTCGACGGGGCGTTCCCCGAGGTACGTCCGCTGGTGTGACTCGGCCGTGTGTACGGGTCGGGTGGTGCTCGCCCGTTCTTGGACTCAGTTCGGACGCAATGCCTGCGTGTAGAGCTTCTTGCCGTCGATGTCGCGGAGGTTGACGGTCAGCTCCGACGAGTGCGCGTCGATGGACGCTTCGCCGAAGAATTGGTAGCCCTCGGCGGGTGAGGTGTTGGCGCGCGGGGGCGCCTGCTGGAATTTGAGCTGGGGGCCGAAGGTGCCTTCGAGCTTGTTGGGGCCGAAGGCGCCGGCGTTCAGGGGGCCGGTGACGAATTCCCAGAACGGGTCGAAGTCCTTGAACGCCGCCTTGGCCGGGTCGTAGTAGTGGGCCGCCGTGTAGTGGACGTCGGCCGTCAGCCAGACCATGTTGGCGACCTTGTTCTTCTTCGCGTACGAGAGGAGGTCGGCGATCTCGCGTTCGCGGCCAAGCGGGGCGCCGCCGTCGCCCTGGGCGATGCCTTCCTGGGCCGTGCCGTCGGGGACGATGAGGCCGATGGGGAGGTCGGCCGCCATGACCTTCCAGGTGGCCTTGGAACGGCGCAGTTCGCGCTTGAGCCAGGCGAGTTGTTCGGCTCCCAGGACGCCCGATCGCTGGGTGGCGGAGTTGTTGGCGCCGTTGGCGTCCTTGTGGGTACGCATGTCCAGGACGAAGACGTCCAGCAAGGGTCCGTACGAGATTTTGCGGTAGACGCGGTCGCCCTGGATCGGGGTGTATTCGAGCATCGCCTGGCGGGCTCGGGCGGCCAATACGTCCACGCGCTTCTCGGTGTATTGGGGGAGGTCCAGGATCTCGCCGGGGTACCAGTTGTTGACGACCTCGTGGTCGTCCCACTGGTAGATCATCGGGACGTGGGCGTTGAACGCGCGCAGGTTGTCGTCATGCAGGTTGTAGCGGAACTGGCCCCGGTATTCGGCGAGGGTCTCGGCGACCTTGGACTTCTCCGGGGTGACGAGGTTGCGCCAGGTGCGTCCGTCGGGGAGGGCGACCGTTTCGGTGAGGGGGCCGTCGGCGTAGACGAGGTCGCCGCTGCACAGGAAGAAGTCCGGGTCGAGCGCGCCCATCGAATCGAAGATGCGGTAGCCGCCCATGTCGGGGTTGATGCCCCAGCCCTGGCCCGCCAGGTCGCCCGACCAGACGAAGCCGATGTCCGTACGGCGGCGGGGCGCGGTACGGAGGCGTCCGGTGACGGGCTCGGAGCGTCGGCGATCGTCGTCCAAGCGGACGCGGTAGTGCAGCTCTTCACCGGCGGGCAGGCCACGGAGGTGTGTCTTGCCGGTCAGGTCCGTACGAGGTGTCAGGAGCGGGCCGCGGATCTGCTTGAGGCCCTTGAAGTCGGGGCGGCGGCTGACCTCGACGAGCATCCGGGCGGGACGGTCGGAACGGGCCCAGACGACGGCCTCGTGTGCGGTGACGTCGCCGCTCTGGACGCCGTGGGTGAGGCGGGGACGGGTACGGATCAGCGCGGGCGACGCGGTGGCCGTTCCACCGCCGAGCAGGCTCAGGGCTGTTCCGGCGCCCGCCGCGAGGACGGTCCGGCGTTTCATGGACTCCATGGTCGGCATGCTCCCGTCGGCTGGTGGACGCGGCGTGAACTCCGGACATCAGGGGATCTTCCACTGATCGACTTGACAACGCTGCGTGACCAGGGTGAGGTAGGCGGCATGTCAGCGCGCATCTCCGTCTGCCCCGTGGCCCTGCGCCGCGCGGCCAGCGCGCTGTGTCCTTCGTGTAGCTGAGCCCGACGTCCCTTTCCGGCTTGACCGGCCGATCTCCGGCCGTACACGAAGGCGTTCCCACATGGTTCCCGATCTCACGATGCGCGGCCAGGACGATCCCCACGGCCGCACGGTCGTCCGGCGTCCCCCCACGGTAGGACAGCTGGCCACGCGTATCCACGAGCTGTCCGCCCGTCCCGCCGACTGGTGGCACCGGGTGAGGTTCGAGCCCGCGGGCCCGGTACGGGTGCCGCTGGACGAGGTGGACGGTGTCCGGCTGTGGCTCACCACCTGGCCGCCCGGGCACCGGACCGACCTCCACGACCATGCCGGTACCGAGGTCAGCACGGTGATCGCGGGCGAGCTGGCGGAGATCCGGATCACCGCCGAGGGCGTCACCGAGCGGCCGCTGCGGACCAATCGGGTCCAAGTGCACGGCGGCGGGCGTACGCACGAGCTCACCAACCCCGGCCCCGCGTACGCGATCACCCTGCATGCCACTCTGGTCTAGATGAAGAAATCCTCATCCTGGCCTCATCCGGGGTTCGCCCGGCGCGACCAGGCTGAACGCCATGACCATCGTGCAACGCATCGCGATCATCGGTGCGATCGTGGCGGTTCCGCTGGGGATCGCCGGGATCAGCCAGGCCCTGTCGGAGCCCGCCGGGGAGCCGAAGGTGCCGCAGCAGGTCCAGGTCGGCGACAGCGGCCCGCCCGCGTCAACCGACCCGTCCCCGTGGACCGGGCTGCCGCCGCGTTCCCCTGCTCCCTCGCATTCCCCCTCGAAATCTCCCTCGACGCAGCCCTCGCTCGTCCCGGCGCCGCCGCCGGTGTACGACGACGATCTCGACGACAACGGGGCCGACGACAACGGCGACGACACGGATGACGGCTGACGGGCGGCCACGGCGGGGGTTCTCGGCGCGGCTGCGCATCCTCGCCTGGCTCCTGGTCGTGATGGCGGTGGCGCTGGGTTCGGTGGCGTTCGCGGTACGGGCCATCCTGATCGCCGAGGTCGAGGGCGACGGCATCCAGTTGCTGGAGCAGGAGGCGCGCGAGTTCGAGCAGTTCGCCCGGGAGGGCCTCGACCCTGACACCGGGCGGAGGTTCGAGGATCCGGGCCGGCTGCTGTTCACCCATCTGCGCCGCCAGCACGCCGACGACGACGAGCTGCTGCTGGGCGTGGAGCCCGGCGGGCGGATCATCCGGCAGGACCGCGAGGGACCGTACAACCTCCCCGACGACACCGCGGTGCTGCGCCGCATCCTGAACGCGCCGGGCCCCTCGGGACGGACCGCGAGCCCGGCCGGGGAGATCCGCTGGGCCAAGGTCGACACGGCGGGACAGCGGCCCGCGACGTTCGTGATCGCCTACTTCATCGAACGGGACTACGCGGAGATCGACCGGATGATGCGGGTGATGGGCGCGGTGTCGGCACTGGCCCTGCTGGGCGGTGCCGGGATCGGCTGGATCGTCTCCGGCCGGATCCTGGCCCCGGTACGGCTCGTACGGCGGACCGCCGCGGAGATCACCGAGCAGGACCTGGCCCGCCGGATCCCGGTGCACCGCCGCGACGACGTGGGGGAGCTGGCCGCGACGTTCAACGCGATGCTGGACCGGCTGGACCACGCGTTCGCGACCCAGCGGCGGTTCGTGGACGACGCCGGGCACGAGCTGCGGACGCCGATCACGATCGTGCGCGGCCATCTGGAGCTGATGGGGGACGATCCGGGTGAACGGGAGGAGACGATGCGGCTGGTCAGCGACGAGCTGGACCGGATGAGCCGCATCGTGGAGGACCTGCTGCTGCTGGCCAAGGCCGAGCGGCCCGACTTCGTCCAGCCCCAGTGGACGCCGGTGACCGAGCTGACCAGCGACATCTACGCCAAGGTCCGCGCGCTGGGCGATCGCGACTGGGTCCTGGACGGGATCGGCGAGGGCGACGCGCGGGTCGATCCGCAGCGGGTCACCCAGGCGGTGGTGCAGCTGGCGCAGAACGCCGTCCAGCACACCGGGCCGGGCGACGCCGTACGGGTCGGGTCGGCGCTGGACGACGAGCGGGTGCGGTTCTGGGTCGCGGACTCGGGTCCGGGCGTGCGCCCCGAGGACGCGGAACGGATCTTCGACCGGTTCGCGCACGGCAGCGGCGGCGGGCGCCGGCCGCGTACGGGCGCGGGGCTCGGGCTCGCGATCGTCACCGCGATCGCCGCCGGTCATGACGGGACGGTACGGCTGGGCGGCGCCCCGGGGAAGGGCGCGACGTTCGAGCTCGACCTGCCGAGGGCCGGCCGAGGGAAGGGACAGGCATCGTGAACAGGATCCTCATCGTCGAGGACGAGCACCGGATCGCCACGTTCATCGAGAAGGGGCTGCGGGCCAACGGGTTCAGCACGTCGGTGGCCGAGGACGGCGACATGGCGTTCGCGTACGCCACCGGGCTCGGCTTCGATCTGATCCTGCTGGACATCGGGCTGCCGGGCCGGGACGGGTTCACGGTGCTGCGGGCGCTGCGCGAGGCCCAGGTGACGACCCCGGTGATCGTGCTGACCGCGCGCGACTCCGTCCAGGACACCGTGGCGGGGCTGGAGGGCGGCGCGGACGACTGGATGACCAAGCCGTTCCGGTTCGAGGAACTGCTGGCGCGGGTGCGGCTGCGGCTGCGCGGCCCCGGGCGGACCCCCGAGGTCACGCTGCTGCGTTCCGGTGAGCTGACCCTGGACCTGCGGACGCGGCGGGCCCGGGCGGGTGATCGTACGGTCGATCTGACCGCGCGCGAGTTCGTCCTGCTGGAGCTCTTCCTGCGCCATCCGGGGCAGGTGCTGTCGCGCGAGCAGATCCTCTCCCACGTGTGGGGGTACGACTTCGACCCCGGCTCCAACATCGTGGACGTCTACGTACGAGCGCTGCGCAAGAAGCTCGGGGACGGCTGCGTCGAGACCGTCAGGGGCATGGGCTACCGGCTGCCCTGACCTGCGGTTCCAGGGCCTGCCTTCGTGCAGATGAAGGCGCCTTCATGCACGGTTCATGATCGGCTCACCGCCCGCTCGCATGATCGACATATCGGTCGAGCGAGGGGAGAACGGTGCAGGCGACGACGGCGGTGAAGGCGGCGGGACCGTCCGGGCCCGTACTCCGGTACGCGGCGCTCGCGGCGGCGGCCGTGGCGGTGAGCGCGGGCCTCGTGCTCGGGGCCGGCGGCCTCGGCATGACGGGCCGGATCACGCTCGCGGTGTTCGCCGTGGCGACGCTGCTGTGGATGTTCACGCCGATCGACGACACGTTCGTCGCGCTGGCCGCCGGGCTCGTCCTGATCACGGCGGGCGCGCTGGAGGCGGAGGTGCTGTTCGGCAGCCTCGGCGATCCGACGATCTGGCTGCTGATCTGCGCGTTCGTGCTCGCCGCCGGGGTCTCGCGTACCGGCCTGGCGACCCGCGCGGCGGCGTTCTTCGTGGCGGGGGCGCGGACCGTACGGCAGCTGGCGCACCTCACGACGGCCGCGCTGGTGGCGAGCGCGTTCGCGATCCCCGCCACCTCCGGACGGGCCGCGCTGGCGCTCCCGGTCTTCCTCGCGCTCGCGGCCACGCTGCGGGAACGGCGCCGGGTCGTGCTCGCGCTGGCGCTGATCTTCCCGGCGGTGATCCTGCTGTCGGCCGTCGCCACGCTGATCGGCGCCGGAGCGCACCTCATCACCGCCGAGATGCTGGCGCAGGCCACCGGCGAACGGATCGGGTTCGTCCAGTGGCTGCTGCTCGGTACGCCGCTGGCGCTGGTCTCGTCCCATCTCGCCGCCGAGGTCGTGCTGCTGATGACCACCACGCGCGAGGACCGCCGCTCGCCGGTGTCGATCCGCGCCGAGGACGTGGGCGAGGCCGCCGGGATCCGGGTGACCGGCCCGCTCACCGAGCACCAGCAGCGCTCGGCCGCGCTCCTGGCCGTGGTGGTCGTGCTGTGGTGCAGCGAACCGCTGCACGGCGTGTCCCCGGCCGTGGTCGCGCTGGTCGGCGCGATCGTCAGCTGCTCGCCCTGGCTGGGAACGGTCCGGATGGGCGACTCGCTGAAGACCGTTCCCTGGTCGATGCTGCTGTTCATGGCCGCGACGATGGCCATGGGCGCGGCGCTGACCACCACGGGAGCCGCAGCTTGGCTCGCCGGCGGCCTCTTCGGGGACGGCGAGCGCGCGGTTCCCGCGTGGCTGTTCCTCGGCACCGTCGTCGTCGTGAGCGCGCTCGCCCACCTGGTGCTGCAATCGCGTTCGGCTCGGTCGAGCGTGCTGGTGCCGCTGGTGGTCGCCGCCGCGGTCGGCGCGGGAGTATCGCCCGCCGCCGCCGCGTTCGCCTCCACCGCCGCAGCGGGGTTCTGCCTCACGCTCCCGTCCTCGGCCAAGCCGGTGGCGCTCTTCCACCAGGTCGAGGGCGTCGCCACCTACACCTCGCGTGACCTGCTGCGGATCTCGTCGGTGCTCGCGCCGCTGATCGTCGCGCTGGTGCTCGCGTTCGCCCTCTACGTCTGGCCGCTGCTCGGCCTGCCCCTCTGACCCGGCCGTCCCGTCTGACCGTCCGTCCTGCCCCTCGAACCGTCCCGCCCGTCTAAGGAGAACCCGTGCGCATCGTCATCGCCCCGAGTGGGTTCAAAGAGTCACTGAGCGCCGCGGAGGTGGCCGCCGGGATCGCCCGGGGCGTGCGACGGGTCGTACCGGACGCGACCATCGACCGCCTTCCGCTGGTCGACGGCGGTGAGGGCTCTGCGGCGGCGCTGGCCGGGAGCACCGGCGGGCGGATCGTCCCGCGGATCACCACCGGGCCGGTCGGCCGGCCGGTCGCGTCGCACTTCGCGATCATGGGTGGGCCCGGCCCGCGTACGGCGGTCGTGGAGATGGCCGCCACGGCGGGGCTGCGCCTCGTACCGCGGAACGAGCGCGACCCCGGCCGAACGACGACCGCGGGCGTGGGGGAGTTGATCGCGGCGGCGCTGGACGCGGGGGCCGCGCGGATCCTGGTCGGCTGCGGCGACTCGGGGACGTCCGACGGCGGCGCCGGAGCGCTCCAGGCCCTAGGCGCTCGCCTGCTCGACGCGTACGGGAACGAACTCCCGGCCGGAGGCGCCGCACTGACCCGGCTGGACCGCATCGACCCGTCCGGGCTCGACCCCCGGTTGAAGCACACGGAACTGCTCGTCGCCTGCAACCCCTGCAACCTGCTGTGCGGACCGGACGGTGTGGCCCGCGTGTACGGCCCGCAGAAGGGTGCGAGCCCAGCCCAAGTGGACGAGTTGGACGCGGCGTTGTGCCGCTGGGCCGAGGTCCTGGAACGCGACTTCGGCGTGACCGGCGACCTCCGTACCGGCCCGGGAACCGGCGCCTCGGGCGGCCTGGGCGCGGGACTCGCGGCCGTGGGGGCGCGGCTGCTGCCCCGGTTCGAGGTCCTGCTGGAGCATGTGGATCTGGACGGGCTGCTGTCCCGGGCCGATCTGGTGATCACCGCCGAGGGGGCGATCGACCGGCAGACCTCGCGAGGCAAGATCCCGTCCGAGGTGGCGCGCCGGGCCAAGCGGTACGGCAAGCCGGTGCTGGCGCTCGCCGGGACGATCGGGCCCGACGCCCATCTCGTCTACGGCAGCGGGATCGACGCGTTCGCCGGGATCCTCCCCGCCCCGGTGGGCCTCGCGGAGGCCATGTCCCGGGGCGAGGAGTTCCTCGCGGACGGCGCGGAGCGCGCGCTGCGCATGGTGCTGCTCGGTGCCGCCCTCAATCAGGCGGGGACCGATCAGGCGGGGACCGGCTCGGGTGCCTTCCGGGTCGGCTCCCGGTCGGAGAGCGGCGCCGTGTCGGAGGTCAGCTCGGCCGGAGCGGCGTTGTAGACGTCGTCGTCCAGCAACCCCTCGGAACGGGCGACGATCACCGGGACGGTGAGCTGGCCGGCGACGTTCAGTGCCGTCCGGGCCATGTCGATGACCTTGTCGATGGCGATCAGGTATCCGACCGCCTGGAGCGGCAGGCCCACGGTGGTGAGCGTCAGCGTCAGCGCGACCAGCGCCGGGCCGGGCGTACCGCCGGTACCGAGCTGCCCGATCACCGCGGCGAGCGCGATCAGCAGGTAGTCGGTCAGGCCCAGCTGGATGTCCATGTACTGCGCCACGAAGATCGCGGCCACCGCCGGGTAGATCGCGCCGCAACCGTCGAACTTGATGGTGGCGCCCAGCGGCTGCGCGAAGCTCGCGTACGCGGGCTGCACGCCGTTCCGCTCGATCTGGACCTTCTGCGCGATCGGCAGCGTGGCCAGCGAGGAGGACGACACGAACGCGAACTGCAGCGCCGGCCAGGTGTTGCGGAAGAACCGCAGCGGCGAGACGCGGCCGAACACCCGCAGCAGCACCGGGTAGGCGACCAGCAGCATCAGCGCGACCGCCAGGTAGATCGCGCCGGTGAACTTGGCCAGCGGGGCCAGCGAGCTCGGCCCGTACGTGGCGACGACCGAGGCGATCAGGAAGAACGAGCCGATCGGGGTGAGCCGCACGACCCACCAGACGATCTTCTGCATGACCACGTACAGGTCGTCGAACAGCGCGGTCAGCCGCTCGCCGCGCTCGCCGACCGCGACCAGCGCCGCACCCAGCAGGGCGGCGAACGTGACCAGGCCGAGGATGTTGCCCTCGGACATCGCCTCGACGATGTTGGCGGGGAAGAGGTTGTCCAGGATCTGCGTCCAGGTCACCTCCTCGGTCTCGGCCGCCGAGCTGGCCAGCTGCCCGAGGCCCTCGCCGGGCCGTACGAGCAGGCCGATGGCCACGCCGATCGCGGTGGCGATCGCGGAGGTGACCACGAACCAGCCCAGGGTCTTGGCGGTCAGCCGGGCCACGCTGCCCACGTTCCGCAGCCGGCCGATGCTCACCACGATCGCGGCCAGCACCAGCGGGACGACGATCACGCGCAGCATGCTCGTGTAGACGCCGCCGAACGGGTCGAGCCAGGATTCGGCGATCTTCGCGCCGTCACCGAGGTTGTTGATCAGGGCCCCGGCGACCACGCCGAGGACGAGGGCCAGCACGATCTGCTGCCAGAACTGCCATTTCCAGACACGCAAATTCACTACGGGAATCTCCGGGAACATGAGGCATCGTCCGGCAAGCGGCCAGGAACGATGAGGAGAGAGGGGCGGGGCGAGGGCTGGTTCAGGCGCGACACAGCGCGCCGGCGAGGCGGCACAGATCGATGTGCAGCCGTTCCACCAGCAGGATGCTCTTCCTAGCGAACCTCACGGCCATTGATAACCATGGCGCCTGACCTCGGTGTTCCCGGTACAAGGCGTGACTTACAGCACGTCAGCGCCCGATCCGTGGCATGCCCGACATTTCAGTGCCGGCGGGAGCGGGTGACGACCCGGACGATCCCCATCAAGCCCAGCCCGGCCAGCAGCGCCGGGCCCAGGATCTCGGGCCCCGCGACCGGATCGCCCGACAGCGCACCCGCGAAGAAGACCCCCGCGACCGCGAGGAAGAACAGCCCGGTCACCACCGAGCCGGGATCGAACCGCCGCGCCTTCCGTACCGGCGCGGAAGCCTTGTCCGCGGGCGAGGTCTCAGCCACGGGTCACCTGCACATCGCCGACCTGGCCGCGGACCCGCAGCACGATCACCGGCGGGCTCTCCGCGGCCGGCCCCTCCGGCTCCAATACCAGCGAGGCCTTGGCGTTCGGGCCCCCGATCGTCCGGTCCGGCAGGCCGAGATCACCCAGCCTGACCCTCGCGTCGATCTCCACCCGGGCCGCCTTCGGCAGCGTCACGTCCAGCTCGCCGAACCAGATCTCCGCGTTCACCGACACCCGCTGCCCCGGCCGCAGCGGCAGCTTGGTCAGATCCAGCCGCCCGCTGCCCACCGCGATCCTGTAGTTCTGGGTGACCGGGGCCTCCGTGGGCCGCCACTCCACCTCCCCGTACCGGGAACCGGGCGGTGCCTCCGCGGCCACGGACGTGGTCAGCAGCGCGCAGGTGAGCACCGTGCCCATGGCGGCCAGCCCGCGCGCCCGGAACCAGCCGCCCATCAGCAGCCCGGCCCCCACCACGGCCAGCGCGGTCGCCGTCACCAGCGTCACTCCCTCCGGCCCCGGATAGGTCCGGGCCATCGGGATCATCGCCGCGCCCGCCGCCAGCGCGCCCAGCAGCGTGATCGACGTCAGCGCGGGACGGCCGCCCTTGCACTTCTCCACCGCGGCCTTCGGCCGGTCGGGCATGGCCTCCGGTACGGGATCGACCCTGGGCGCCCCGAGCCGGGCGAGATCGATCATTCCCTCGCGGAGGCCCCCGTCCGGTGCCGGCTTCTCGAACGAGACGGGCGCCGGCCGGTCCTCGAACTTCGCCTCGGGCGGAAGGCCCTGCAGCCGTTCGGGAAAGGAGCGGGCCACCCCGGCCAGGTCGATGCCCCGGCCGTGCGCGACCAGCAGCACCAGCCCGAACACCGTCAGCACCGCGACCGCGTCCGCGCCCGCCCCCGCACCGAAGAGCCCCGTGCCCAGCAGGCTCAGCACCACCGCCGCGCACAGCAGCGCCGCGATGATCGACAGCGTCCCGGTGGCGTCGAACCGGCGCCGGAACAGCCGTTCGGCCACCGCCTCCTGGCCCGGCCCGGACGGCATGACCAGCACCGCCGCCACGTACAGCAGAATTCCCTGCCCGCCCGCCAGCACCAGGATCGCGAACCCGACCCGGTACACGACCGGGTCGATGCCGGTGTATCGGGAGAGACCGGTGCACACTCCGGCGAGGATCCGGCCCTCGGGCTCGCGGGCCAGCCGCGCCGGGGTGGTCTTCTGCTCGTCCGCCATGCCCCCATCGTTCCGGTTCCCTCCGCCGAGCGGTATCCGGGACACCCCTGAGACGACCCTGAGGAAAACCCCACCTGTTCAGGGCCGGGCCCTGATGCGCCCGCGCCCGCGCCGTGTGACGATCGTCAACGTGGGGGACACCATGGTGAACGAGAAGGCGGCGCCGCTCGAACGGCGCCGCGACGGCCGGCTGCTGGCCGGCGTCTGCAGCGGCCTCGCCGCGCACCTCGGCGTCGACACCTTCGTGATCCGGACCGCGTTCGTCCTGCTGACGCTCGCGAGCGGCCTCGGCGTCGCCGCGTACATAGCGTTCTGGGTCCTGGTGCCGCTGCGCCGGGACGAGGCCCCGTGGCCCAGCCGAGCCGTACGCGACTGGGGCCAGCTGCTCGCCTACACGGCGGTGGCCGCCGGGCTGTCGGCGCTGACCTGGGGCGCCGGGTTCGCCCAGGCCGCCCTGTGGCCGTTCGTCGCCGGCGGCGTGGGCGCCTCCATCCTCTGGCAGCAGGCCGACCGCGACCAGCGGCAGCGCTGGGTCGTCCCGCTCCGCCAGATGTGGCTGCGCAGCCTGCTGGGCGTACTCCTGGTCGGCGGCGGCATCGGCGGATTCGTCGCGCAGCGCGTCGACGTGGCGCAGGCCCGCTCCGTGGTGATCGCCATGCTGATCATCCTCACCGGCATCACCGTGATCGTCACCCCGTGGGTGGTCCGCCTCTGGCAGGACCTGGACGCCGAACGGCACGAGCGCATCCGTTCCCAGGAAAGGGCCGAACTCGCCGCCCACGTCCACGACTCCGTGCTGCACACCCTCACCCTGATCCAGCGCAACGCCCAGGACCCGCGCGAGGTCCAGCGCCTGGCCCGGTCCCAGGAACGCACCCTGCGCTCCTGGCTCTACCAGCCCAAGGCCGACCCCGACCAGACCTTCGCCGCCGCGATCCGCGAGATCGCCGGCGAGGTCGAGGACGACCACGGCGTCCAGATCGAGGTCGTCTGCGTCGGCGACACCGACCTCGACGACCGCCTCGGCGCCGGCCTCCAAGCCGCCCGCGAGGCCATGGTCAACGCCGCCAAGTACGCCGAGGCCCCCTCCGTCTCCGTCTACGCCGAGGTCGAGGGCGACGACGTGGCCATCTTCGTCCGCGACCGCGGCAAGGGATTCCACCTCGACAAGATCCCGGCGGACAGAATGGGCGTCCGGGGGTCCATCATCGGACGTATGGAACGCAACGGCGGCACCGCCGAGGTCCGCACCGCCCCCGGCGAGGGCACCGAAGTACGGCTGGAGATGAAGAAGCAGTGAGCGCGAGCGAGGCAATGAGCATGAACACTGCGAGCGGCCGCGCGGCGGCTGGACTGAGGAGCGCGCGGAGCGACGAAGAAGTGAGCACGCGACGAGGGAAGCCGTCGCGTGAAGACGGCCGCTCGCCGGCGAGCGGAGCGAGCCAATGAACACAGTGGTGCTGGTTGACGATCATCAGATGTTCCGTACGGGGGTCAAGGCGGAGCTCGGCGACAGCGTGGAGATCCTGGGTGAGGCGGGGGACGTGGACGAGGCCGTCTCGGTCATCCGCGAGCACAAGCCCGACGTCGTCCTGCTGGACGTGCACCTGCCCGGTGGCGGAGGCATCGAGGTGCTGCGGCGGCTGGCCGGCGCCGTCCCGTCCCGCTTCCTGGCGCTGTCGGTGTCGGACGCCGCCGAGGACGTGATCGGCGTCGTGCGCGGTGGCGCGCGTGGCTACGTCACCAAGACCATCTCCGGGCCCGAGCTGACCGACGCCATCGCCCGCGTGGCCGAGGGCGACGCCGTCTTCTCGCCGCGCCTGGCCGGGTTCGTCCTGGACGCCTTCTCCGCCAGCGACGTGCCCGCCGTCGACCCGGAGCTGGACCAGCTCACCCAGCGCGAGCGCGAGGTGCTGCGCCTGATCGCCCGCGGCTATGCGTACAAGGAGATCGCCAAGGAGCTGTTCATCTCGGTCAAGACGGTCGAGAGCCACGTGTCGAGCGTCCTGCGCAAGCTCCAGCTCTCCAACCGCCACGAACTGTCCCGCTGGGCGGCCGCCCGCCGCCTCGTCTAGCGCGGGGGCCGGGTCTCCCGGCCGGTGGGGGAGACGCGGCGCATGGCGGAGACGACCAGGTCGGCCACGTGTTCGACCGTGGCGACTCCGCTCTCCATCGAGGGATGGCCCTGGCTGCATACCGCGACCAGGAAGTCGTGGTCCGGGCCGGTGATGCGGCCGATGCTGTTCACGGCCCAGCCGGTGCCCTGCAGATGCAGGGGGACCCAGCCGTTCTTGATGGCGACCTGGTCGCCGGGCCGGGCGGCCGCGCTGATCCCCCAGCGCTGCTCGCCGATGACCGCGCCCATCAGGCCGAGGATGTAGCGGCGGTTGGTCGCGTTCAAGGGGCTCTTGGGGCTCACCAGGGCGTTCATCAGGCGGACCTGGTCGGCGGGGCTTGTCCGGGACGCGCCCCAGACGTTCGGGTACGGGACGGTCTCCTTCAGTCCGAGCCGCTTGTTGGCGCGCGTCACGCCGGCGCCGTTTCCGGCGGCGGCGTAGAGGGCGTCGGCGGCGTTGTTGTCGCTGAGCCGGATCATCTCGGACGCCAGGGCCCGTTCGCCGCCGGACAGCCGGCGCTTCTCGCCCTGCCGCTGGAGCAGGAGGCCGGCCAGGATGTCGACCTTGACGATGCTCGCGGTCACGATCCTGATGTGCTCGCTCACCCCGAACGAGGTGCCCGTCCGCAGGTCGGAGACCATGATCCCGGCCTTGCCCGGGCGCCGGGCGAGGTAGGACCGCACGACCTCGGCCAGCCTCGTACGGTCGAACCGCCGTATGGGGCCGAGCGGGGCGGCGGCCTGGCCTTGGGCGGCCTGCCGGGCGTTCCGGGTAGGCGCCTGATCAGGCAGGACGCTGGCCGGAAGGTCGGGTACGCCGAGTGACGGCGGCAGCCAGTGGGTGACCGCCACCCCGGAAGCGGCCAGGGTCAGGGCACAGACCAGTACCTTGCGTCGCATCGATATCCCCCGATTTCATGCGACCGGCGGTCATCGCCGCCAATGATCTTGGTTGCGCCCTACCCTCGGGAAGACGGTCGATGCGCGGGGGACTTGTGTGAAACCGTGGGCGCATGGCTCCCCGATACGGCCTGGCGATCTCGGTCCTGCTCGCCGCGACGGCCGTCGCCGGCTGCGGTGACGCGCAGTCCGTCGCTCCCCGGTCGACGCCCGCGTTGAAGCAGGTGGAGTGGATGGGGATGCGCCTGTCCATTCCGGAAGGCTGGAACCTGCGCGCCGACGGCGAGGGCTTCGCGTGCTTCCAGGCGCCCGGCAAGGGCGACTGCGCCAAGGGGAACGAGGTCCTGCGGGTCAGTCTCGTCGGCGGCGAATACAGCGCGTGGCCTTCGGAACGCCTGGACGAGCGGACCGGGTGGGCGGCCGGTGATCCGCCGTACTGCATGGCGGCGGGTTCCAAGGAGACCGACTTCGCCGACCATGGCGGGGCCCGCATCGCCGCCAAGGAGACGGTGACGCTCGCCGATGGCCGCAAGGCCGCCTACCGGGAGTGGGCGGTACCGTGCCAGAACGGCTCCAAGTTCAGCACCAAGGTCTGGTACGTGGCGGACGTCCGCGTCGCCTTCTACACCCTCGACGCCGACCCGGCGCTGGGGGCCATACAGAAGGCCATCGTGGCATCTGCCGATATGCGGAGGTTCAAGCGCTGAACGGCACGGCGGCGGTCTATCTCATCACCGGTGTGCAAGCGGCCGGGAAGTCCACAGTGGCGCAGGCGCTCGCGGCGAGGCTGCCCAGGGCGGCGCATGTACGCGGCGACACGTTCCGGCGCTTCATCGTGAGCGGGCGGGCCGATATGGGCCCCGAGCCCGGCAAGGAGGCCTTGGCCCAACTGCGGCTCAGGCATCGGCTGGCCGCGGATGCCACCGACACCTATGCGGAGGCCGGTTTCTCGGTCGTTCTGCAGGATGTGGTGCTGGGGGAGATGCTGCCTTGGCTCGTACGCCTGATCCGTACTCGGCCCCTGTACGTGGTCGTCCTCGCCCCAAGTCCCGAGGCCGTCACCCAAAGGGAGGCGGGACGTGACAAGCGCGCGTACGGTGCGTTCACCGTCGAGGATCTGGACCGGACGCTGCGCGAGACGACGCCCCGGATCGGGCTGTGGCTGGACTCCTCCGGGCAGACTCCGGAGGAGACCGTGGACGAGATCCTGGCCCGCGCCACACCGTACGAGTAGGCCCGCCCGTACCAGGAGCTCAGAGGGCGGCGTCGGGGAGGCGTGCGGGGCAGCCGGGCTCGCAGTGCTCGCAGTGGTACGCGACGCGGCGGGCGAACGAGGTCAGCATCTTGTTGAGGAACAGCTTCAGGAACGCGCCCGTTCCCCGGTATTTGGGCTCGAAGGCGCCTTCCCAGCGGATGAGGGTCTTGCCGCCCTTGTCCTCCAGGGTGACGTCCGCCCGGTACGTCTTGAGCGGGAGGCCGGAGATCGCGATGTAGGCGTAGTGCCGGGGCGGGTCGTACTCGACGACCTGCTCGCGGGCGGGCGGGATCGCCCTGACCGCGCCGACGCCGTTGGGGGCGTCGTCGCCCGCGCGCTCGCGCCGGGCCCGGGACGGGAACGAGCCCCATTCGCTCCAGGCCTCCGCGACCGCGAGATGCTTGAAGATCACCTCGGCGCCGGCGCGCGAGGTGGCGCTGGCGCCGATGGTGTACGGACCGGCCGGCTGCGGCATGGCGCTCCCTGAGGACGTGATCTCCGCACCGTAGCCAACGCGAATAAACGGGACAAGGCGGGCGGCCCTCCGGCGGCTCAGGCGGAGCCGGTGGCCTCGCGGGGCAGGCGGCTCAGGCGGTGCCGACCACCTGGAACGCCTCGGCCAGCCGTCCCTCGGGAAGGCCCGCGGCGGCCGCGTTCCCCGACAGCCAGCCGCGCAGCATCCGCTCCAGCTCGTCGCCCATGTGCGAGGTCTGGCTCGCGTGCGCCTTCAGCGCGGCGAGCTTGCGCGGGAACGCGTCGGTCATGTCGCTGTAGTGGTTGACCGTCGGGCCGCCGCTGATCCACACCTCGCGCGCCGTCCAGGCCTCCAGGCCCTCATCGGCCAGCAGTTCGGGGAAGGCGTACGGGTTGCGCGCGTCCGGATAGACGGCGTCCAGGGCCGCGGCCCCCACCGCCCGGTGGTCGGGGTGGCTGGGGTAGATGCGCTCGTAATTGCGTTCGGCGCTGGACGTCAGCACCCGGTCGGGACGTACCTGCCGGATCACGCGGGCGATGTCGCGGCGCAGGTCCAGCGTCGCCTCGACGCGGCCGTCCGGGTAGCCGAGGAACCGTACGTCCTCCACGCCCACGCACTTGGCGGCGGCGCGCTGCTCGTCCCGGCGCAGCCGGGCCATCTCGGGCCGCGTCACGGCGTCGTCGAAGCCGCCCGCGTCCCCGTCGGTGACCATGAGGTAGGACACCTCGATGCCCCGGTCGGTCCACTGCGCGATCGTCCCGGACGAGCCGAAGTCGACGTCGTCGGGATGGGCCATCACGGCGAGAACGCGCCGTACCTCGCTGTCGTCCAGTACGTCCGTCACACGCTTAACCCTAAGCGCTGCCGACGACAAGCCCTGCCAATGACAAGCTCTGCCTCCCGGCAGGGTTGGGCCTGGGAGGCGGGCTCTGGGCGGGGTAGAGCTGAGGCATGCGGAAACTCATCAACGCCCCAGCGGACGTCGTCGCCGACGCGCTGCGCGGCATGGCGGCCGCCCACCCCTCCCTGCGAGTCGACCTCGAGAACCGGACGATCGTCCGCGCGGACGCGCCGCGTACCGGGAAGGTCGCCCTCGTCTCGGGCGGCGGCTCCGGGCACGAGCCGCTGCACGGCGGGTTCGTCGGGTACGGGATGCTCGACGCGGCGGCCCCCGGCGAGGTCTTCACCAGCCCCGTTCCCGACCAGATCCTCGCCGCGACCATGGCCGTGAACGGCGGCGCCGGGGTCGTCCATCTGGTCAAGAACTACACCGGCGACGTCCTCAACTTCCGGATGGCCGCCGAACTGGCCGAGGACGAGGACATCGAGGTCGCCTCCGTCGTGATCGACGACGATGTCGCGGTCGAGGACAGCACGTTCACCGCCGGCCGGCGCGGCACCGGCGGCACGCTGTTCGTGGAGAAGATCGCCGGCGCGCTGGCCGAGACCGGCGCCGGGCTGGCCGAGGTCGCCGCCGTGGCCCGCGAGGTGAACGAGCGCAGCCGCTCGTTCGGCGTGGCCCTGTCGCCCAGTACGGTGCCCGCCGCCGGGCGGCCGACGTTCGAGCTGGCCGAGGACGAGATCGAGCTGGGCATCGGCATCCACGGCGAGCCCGGCAGGCGGCGCGAGAAGGCGATGCCCGCCGCCGAGGTCGTGGACGCCGCGCTCACCGCGATCGACGCCGACATGCCGCTGTCGGGCGCGGACGTCCTGGTCCTGGTCAACGGCATGGGCGGGACGCCGCTGATCGAGCAGTACATCGCGTACGCGGCGGCCTCGGACTGGCTGTCCGGGCACGGCGCCACCGTCGTACGCCCCCTCGTCGGGCCCTTCGTGACCAGCCTGGAGATGGCCGGCTGCATGATCTCGGTCTGCCGCCTCACCCCCGACCTGACCCGGCTCTGGGACGCCCCCGTCGAGACCCCCGGGCTCCGGTGGGGCCGGTGAACGCCGGGGACCTCGCCGCCTGGATCAGGCACGCCGCCGACCTCGTCTCCGCCGACACCGAACGGCTGACCCGGCTGGACGCCGCGATCGGCGACGGCGACCACGGCCACAACCTCGACCGCGGCTTCTCGGCCGCCGTGGCCGCACTCCCCGAGGACGCTCCGCCCGGCAAGACCCTGATCGCTGCCGGCCGGGCGATCGTGTCCAAGACCGGCGGCGCCTCCGGGCCCCTGTACGGAACGGCACTGCGCCGTACAGGCAAGGCGTTCGGCGACGCGGAGGACATCGACGCGCCATTGCTCGGCGAGGGCCTGCGCGCCGCCCTGGACGGGGTACGCGAGCTGGGGCAGGCCGAAGAGGGAGACAAGACGATGGTGGACGCGCTCGCCCCCGCCGTCGCCGCGTACGAGACGGCCCTGGCAGACGGCGCGGACCTCGCGGCTTGCGTACGCGCCGCCGCCGAAGCCGCCGAGAAGGGCGCCGAAGCGACCGTTCCCCTGCAGGCGCGCAAGGGCCGCGCCAGCTATCTGGGCCCGCGCAGCACCGGCCACCTTGACCCGGGAGCCGCCTCCACCGCGCTCATCCTGCGCGCGCTGGCCGACGTCGCAGGGGAGGGCACATGATCGGGCTCGTTCTGGTCTCCCACAGCAAGACGCTCGCGGAGGGCGTCGCCGAACTGGCCCGCACGATGGGCGTCGGCAAGGCGGTGGTCGAGCCCGCCGGGGGCGACGCCGACGGCGGCCTCGGCACCAGCATCGAGGTCGTCGAGGACGCCCTGGAACGCGCCAGAGCGGTCGGCGGCGAAGGCATCGTCCTGCTCGCCGACATCGGCAGCTCGGTCCTGACCGCCAAACTGGTGATCGACGAGGCCGTGGGCGATGTCGTCCTGGCCGACGCGCCGCTGGTCGAGGGCGCCGTCGCGGCCGCCTCGATGGCGGCGACCGGCGCCGATCTGGGCGCCGTGGTCGCCGCCGCCGAGTCCGCCTACGACCACCGCAAGAGCTGAACGCCCCCGCGCCGGCCGTCAGCCGTCCGGGCCGAGCAGCACGTCCAGCGGGCCGCCGAGGTCCGCGGAGGGGTCGCCGCGGACCTCGAAGACCCGGAGGGCGGCGTCGCCCTTGCCACCCACCGACACCCGGTATCCGGGCAGGTCGGCGCCGACCTCGCCGGCCGCGCCGCGCTCGCGCGCCGCGGCCAGCTCCTCCACCGCCGCCCGGACCCGGGCCGCCTCCGGTCCGGGCAGATCCGCGGTCTCGTACGAGGCGACCACACTGACCTGCCCGGTCAGACCACCGACCCGCTCGACCGTCACACGCATAGTGTTTCCCGCTCCCCTTCGGGTCGCTCTGTGTTTCCCGGTGGCCGGGGCTACTTGGAGAAGGCCCTGCGTAGTTCGTCGATCTCGTGTCGCAGGATGTCGTCGTCCTCCAGTGCGCCGCCCTGGTTGAGCTTGTCGGGCTCGATGACCATGTACTCGGGCATCTGCATGGTGCCGCAGCAGCGGCCGCGGTACTGCTCGGCGCGCAGGCTGGCCGAGTGCTCGTCGTACGACTCGACCTCGGTCACGTCGCTGCCGTCCCCGGTGTACTCGGCGTTGGCCATGTCCATCCGGCCGCTCATCAGGTCGCGCAGCGGGGTCGCCGCCGTCGTGACCTCGCGGACCGCGAACCGGTTGCGGATGAACGTCCGGTAGATGGCCGGCTCGCGGCGCTGGGCCGAGATCTGGAGCATCTTGTTGGCCACGTCCACGTACGTGGCGCCGACCGCCGGAGCGGCGACGATCGCGTCCAGCAGCAGCTTGCACAGCCGGTCGGCCACCTCGATGAGCAGCAGCGTGAGGTCCTTGCGGCCGGCCTGGCGGCGGCGCTCGAACGCGTAGACGTCGGCGAGGATGTCGTAGACCGCGCCGGTGAACACCTGCGAGATGTCGTGGACCTCGTTGCCGACCTGGCTGAGCTTGAGGTCGTTGTCGGCGTTGCGCAGGCCGTAGTCGCGGTTCAGCGCGGCCTTGCCGAACTCCTCGGCCACCGACGACAGGAAGTTCTTGTCGTGCAGGTTGGCGCGGGTCAGTGCGACCAGCGCCTCGGCCTGGTCGGGCTGGGACAGCGTGAGGAACACCGCGGTCAGGTCGCCGAACGCCTCGTGCAGCCCGCCGGTCTGCGGCGGGTTGGCCGCGCCCAGCCAGCCGGGCTTGAGGCCGTCCAGGATCGCGTGGCCCATCTCGTGCGCGGTGATGTCCAGCGACCGGCAGGTGAAGACCTCCCGGGTCTGGCCCGTCGGCGCGAAGAAGAAGAACTTCAGGACCTTGGCCGTACGGCTGTAGAACGCGTTGCGGTCCACGCCGGCCCTCGGGTGGACGGTGATCCGGTCGGTGTTGCCGCCGGTGTTCCAGGCGAACCGGATCGGGGCGCCGTGATGCCGCTCGTACATCGACAGCGTCTGCCGTACGACCGCGAACGTGTGCTCGCAGTCGAACTGCGGCGAGTCGGGCGGGAAGATGAAGTCGCCGTTGACGTTGCGGGCGACCGGGGTCACGCCGGCCAGCTGGGTCGTGATGCGCGCGTCGGTCGGCCCGTTCAGGACCACCGACGGGACGAACGTCACCCGTACGCCTGGCTGGGAGACCGACGGGTCCTGCTTGTAGACGAGGAACCGGTGGCCCACCATCACGGGCGCCGGTACGGGCACCGCGCGCGGCGCCGCCTCCTGGGAGGCCCCCTCCATGCGGAGCAGCGGCGGAAGCTGCTCCATCCGCGGTTCGGGCACCCGGACGCGGGTCGCCGCCTGCTCGCGGTCCTGCCGGATCTGTGGTTCCTGCTGGTGGATCATCGTCGATGCCACCTTTCGTCACCGGGCGTGGGCCCCTCATGGCCCTACGCGACACAGGACGGGCGTCAAGGGGCCCTGTCGGGATGCCCTTGACTGGATCATGGAGACCGACGTCTCCGCCCTGCGCGGCTTACGTTCCGCCCGTCAGGAAGGCCAGTCAACCCAGAACCCGGTCCGCTGTCCGGTTCCGGACTGCCACCTTGCGACCGCGCCGCGTACCGCCTTCCGCGCCTCCGCCGATACCGGTGAACGAGCCCCGGGTTCGCCGTGCGCAGCGTTGTTGTCCCTGCCGAGCCGTAAACTCAATCTGATGTCAAAGACCGAAGCCCACTCCCTGCTCGACGGCCTCAATCCGGAGCAGCGCGAAGCCGTCCTGCATTCCGGCGGTCCGCTGCTGATCGTCGCCGGCGCCGGTTCGGGCAAGACGCGCGTGCTCACCCACCGGATCGCCCACCTGCTCGGCGAGCGGGAGGTGCATCCCGGCCAGATCCTCGCGATCACCTTCACCAACAAGGCCGCGGCCGAGATGAAGGAGCGGGTGGACGCGCTGGTGGGTCCCCGGTCGCGGGCGATGTGGGTGATGACGTTCCACTCGGCCTGCGTGCGGATCCTGCGCCGCGAGGCCAAGCGGCTGGGCTTCCCGACGAGTTTCTCGATCTACGACCAGGCGGACGCGCAGCGGCTGATGGCGCTGGTCTGCCGGGAGCTGGACCTCGATCCCAAGCGCTATCCGCCCAAGTCGTTCTCGAACCAGGTCAGCAATCTCAAGAACGAGCTGATCGACTACGAGACGTTCAAGGACCGGGCGTCCACGCACATGGAGCAGACGCTCGCCGAGGCGTACGAGATGTATCAGGCCCGGCTGCAGCAGGCCGGCGCGATGGACTTCGACGACCTGATCATGCTGACGGTCAACCTGCTGCAGGTGTTCCCGGAGGCGGCCGAGCACTACCGGCGCCGGTTCCGGCACGTGCTGGTGGACGAGTACCAGGACACCAACCACGCGCAGTACGAACTGGTCAGGGAGCTGACCGCGCCGGTTGAGGGGGTGGGTGCGGCCGAGTTGTGCGTGGTGGGCGACGCCGACCAGTCGATCTACGCGTTCCGGGGCGCCACGATCCGCAACATCCTGGAGTTCGAGCGCGACTACCCCGACGCCACCACGATCCTGCTGGAGCAGAACTACCGCTCCACCCAGACGATCCTGTCGGCGGCCAACGCGGTGATCGAGCGCAACGCCGACCGCAAGCCCAAGAAGCTCTGGTCCGACCAGGGCGAGGGACACAAGATCGTCGGCTATGTGGCCGACAACGAGCACGACGAGGCCGCGTTCGTCGCGCAGGAGGTCGACAAGCTCACCGACGAGGGCGATACCCGTCCCGGCGACGTCGCGATCTTCTACCGCACCAACGCCCAGTCCCGTGTCTTCGAAGAAGTGTTCATCCGCGTCGGCCTGCCGTACAAGGTCGTCGGCGGCGTCCGCTTCTACGAGCGCAAGGAGGTCCGCGACCTGCTCGCGTACCTGCGCGTCCTCGGCAACCCCGAGGACACCGTCTCGCTGCGCCGGATCCTGAACGTGCCCAGGCGCGGCATCGGCGACCGCGCCGAGGCCTGCGTCGAGGCGTACGCCTCCCGCGAGCGGATCTCGTTCTGGCAGGCCCTGCGCAGGCCCGAGGACGTCCCGGGGCTGGCCACCCGGTCGAGCAACGCCATCCGCGAGTTCGTCGCCCTGCTGGACGAGCTGCGCGCGGCCGCCGAGTCGCTGACCCCCGCCGACCTGGTCGAGCAGGTCCTGGTCAAGAGCGGCTACCTGGCCGAGCTGCAGGCGTCCAAGGACCCCCAGGACGAGACCCGCATCGAGAACCTCCAGGAGATGGAGGCCGTCGCCCGCGAGTTCGAGGAGCGCCTCGACGGCGAGTCCGCCGAGGGCCGCCTGGTCGACTTCCTCGAGCAGATCGCCCTGGTCGCCGACGCCGACTCCATCCCCGGCGGCGCCAAGGGCAACCCCGTACCGCCCGGCGAGCAGCCCGAGCAGACCGACCAGGGCGTCGTCACGCTGATGACCCTGCACACGGCCAAGGGCCTGGAGTTCCCCGTGGTGTTCCTCACCGGCATGGAGGACGGCGTCTTCCCGCACCTGCGCGCCATGAGCAACCCCAAGGAGCTCGAAGAGGAGCGCCGCCTCGCCTACGTCGGCATCACCCGGGCCCGCCGGCGCCTGTACGTGACGCGCGCGACCATGCGCAGCTCGTGGGGAGCCCCCCAGGTCAACCCTCCGTCCAGGTTCCTCGGCGAGGTCCCCGACCCGCTGCTGAACTGGGAGCGCAAGGCGTCCGCGGGATCGTCTCCGGCGCTGTCCCGGATGGCCTCGCGCCCCGGCGTCCGTTCCCCGGGCAGCCACCCCGTTCCGGCCCTGTCGGCGGGCGACAAGGTCACCCACGACTCGTTCGGCCTCGGCACCGTCGTCACCGTCGACGGTGCAGACGAGCGGGCCGCCGCCAGCATCGACTTCGGCGGCGAGTACGGCGTCAAGCGCCTCGTTCTCCGCTACGCCAAGGTGGAGAAGCTCTGACCGCTTCCCGCGCTTAGGAGATCCATGTTCGCCGTGCCGTTGGGTGAGGGTGCCGAGCTACGTCCGCTGGAGCCGTGGCAGGCGGCGGAGTTCCTCGACCACGTCGTGCGGGTCCGGGACGACATCGCACCATGGATCCCGTGGGGGAAGGGCACCTGACTCCCTCGCGGGTGTCAGGAGGCGGCGGCGCGGATCGCCGGTGCGCGGGTGAGCATGGCGTGCAGGCGGTCGGCCATCGCGCGGCCGAAGGCGGGGTCGTTGAAATGGGTCTCCATCTCCTGGATCTCGACGAGTGAGCCGGCCAGGCCCTCGCGCAGGGCCGCGAAGAGCGCCTCATCCGCCACCGGGTCGTGGAACGGGCCGCCGGGGGCGCTGAGCGTGGACAGGCCCAGCAGCGGGACGTACAGCGCGGTCGGAGCGACGGCGTCGCGCAGCCGGGCCGCGACGCGGCGTCCCAGCTCGGCCGACTCCAGGGGCGTGGTGCGGACCAGGGTGGCCGCCGGGTCCCGCAGGTGGACGCGGCGTTCGACCGGATGGCCGGGGGCGAATTCGGCCATGTCGAGGCCGCCGAGACTCACCACCTGCGGGACGCCGGCCCGCACGGCGGCGGTCAGGCGTTCGGGGCAGGCCGGATGGAGCCCGCCGAGCAGTTCGGTGGACAGGTCGAACAGGGTCGCGTCGAGGGCGGCGGTCAGCCGGCCGCCGACGGCCGTCGCCTCGTACGAGCGGCCCCCGGCGGCGTGGAAGGCCAGCACCTCGTACCCGAGGATGTCCAGCAGCTCGCACGCCGACCGGACGCCGGGAGTGGTGGCCCCCGCGAGGGTGGCGGCGATGATCGGCGGGCCGCCGATGGGGACGGGACGGCCCGCGGCATAGCCGGTGGCCATGCCGGCGACCGCGGCGGCGGCGCTGGCCAGTACCCGGGACGAGACGCGATTGATGCCGGTGATATCGGTCACGCTGTACATGAGCGTGAGGCCGGGCACGCCGACGAAGGACGACGGGTCGTCGGCGGCCATGCTGGAGACCATCAGCTTGGGAACGCCCGGTGGTAGCGCTCGCATCGCGGTGGTGGAGACGGGGGAGCCGGGACCGCCGATCGCCAGGACACCGTGCAGCCGCCCGGCGCGGAAGAGTCGTCCGATGACCTCGGCGGCGCCTCGGGCCATCGCGGGGTTCCGGTCGTCACCGGCGCAGCGGGCGAGGTCGGCGCCGCCCGCCCGGGCGACCTCGTCGCGGGTGATGTCGGGGGCCACCCGCGGGGGACCGAGGACGCCGGTGTCGACCAGCATGACCTCGGTGCCCAGGACTTGCAGGCGGTCACGGACCCACGCGTACTCCACGTCCTGGGTGTCCAACATACCGATCAGTACCACTACAGGCATATGAGCACTGTTTGCTCCCTGTGCCGGTCGGACAATCGACGGCATCGCCCCAGTTATCTGGCGTCCGGGCGTTCCGGGCTAACCCGGTCAGCAGGTGTGGGCGACAACGGCGCCCCGCAGTGGCCGATGGCGCGGTCCATCGCCGCCCTCCGTCGTGCCGGGGCGCCCGCCGGAACGGTACGCGGCGGCCGGTAGGGTCAGCCGCGTCATTTCTTTGACTCCTTACCGGCGCCGTGTTCGCCGTCGCTGTGCTTCTACTAGCCCCCCGGGAGCCTCCCCTTGGACGTCGAGCATGTGGTCCTGCTGCTGCTCGCCGCCGTGGCCGCGGGCTGGGTGGACGCGGTCGTCGGCGGCGGCGGGCTGATCCAGCTCCCCGCGCTGATGCTGCTGAACCCCGGCGCGCCGGTCGCGAGCGCGCTGGCGACCAACAAGCTCGCCTCGATCGCGGGCACATCGTCGGCCGCGGTGGCCTACCTGCGCAAGGCCAAGCCGGACCTGCCGGTCGCGCTGCCCGGCGCGGGGGTGGCCGTGGTGTGCGCGGCGGCGGGCGCGCTGTGCGCCGCCGCGATCTCCTCGGCGGTGCTGAAGCCGATCATCATGGTGGTGCTGCTGGCGGTGGCGGCGATCGTGGTGCTCAAGCCCGATCTCGGCCGGGTGCCCCAGCTGGTGCTCAGGACCCGCCGCCGGACCGCCGCGGCGGTACTGATCCCCGGCGTCGTGATCGCCTTCTACGACGGGCTGGTCGGGCCCGGCACGGGAACGTTCCTGGTCCTGACGTTCACCACCCTGCTGGGCACCGACTTCGTCAACGCCTCCGCCAACGCGAAGATCATCAACACCGCCACCAACCTCGGCGCGCTGCTGGTCTTCGCCACCCAGGGCCATGTGCTGTGGGCGATCGGGCTCGCGATGGCCGCCTGCAACATCGTCGGCGCGCTGGCCGGTGCCCGGATGGCGATCAACCGCGGCGCGGGCTTCGTCCGGATCGTCCTGTTGGTCGTGGTGCTGGCGCTGGTGGTCAAGCTCGGGTACGAGCAGTTCGCCTGACGCACCCGCCTCCCGGTTCCCCCGGGCATCTCCCGCGGGCATCTCCCCCGAGCATCTCCCCCGAATGGTTTCCCGAGCAGTGGGGTTGTCGTGATCGTCCCACCTGGGTCATGATCTTTGCTCTGCACAGGGAGGTGCGCCCGGTGGCCAGGGAATTCCGTGACATCGCCGGCAGGACGGCCAAGGTCGTCGCGCGGCAGGCTCGGCGGCGTGGGGTCTTTCTCTCGCTGAGCGACGGGGAGGTCCGGTCGTTCCTCGCCGGGGTGATCGATGCCGGGGAGGGAGTGGAGGCCCACGCGGGTCTTCGGCCGCATCCGGACTGCCCGAAAGTGCCGCGCAGGCGGCGGGTGGAGGACGGGTTCGGCGGCAAGACGCCGGTCCGGAAGATGGCGGGCGTCGCGATCGGGATCGCGGATGTCCTGAGCGGGGAGTGGGAACCCGACACCAGGTCCCTGCTGACCACGGCGCTCCACGGCGGGCCCGACAGTCTGGCGGGGCAGCTTCTCGTCCAGTTCAACCCGGTGACCAGCGGGTGTGAGCATGTCCTGGCCGTGACGGACCAGCGGCTGATGCTGGTCCGCATTCGCAGCGGGGTCGGCCGGAAACTCGGGCCCGCCATCGTGCCGTGGTGGGTCCGGCGCGTCCAGGTTCCGGCCAGCCGTGGCTACCGCGAGGGGGATTTCGGTCTCGGCTTCGCCGACTCCTCTTGGATCCGGCTGAACGGCGGCTCCCCGGCGCAGGGCGAAGCCCTCCGCGCCTGCTTCCCCGATGCCCCCGGTCCCTGGCCCGGCGATCGGTAGCCTCCGGATCGGGGTTCGCTAACGCACCCGGGGGAGCGGCAGGGGACTTTCCAGCGCGGCCAGGGTCAGCAGGACGAGTGAGGCCGTCCAGCCGAGCGGGGCGACGGAGGAGGGGTCGCCGTCCTCGTCGACCTTTTCGGGCAGGGCGCCTAGGGACGTCCTATGCGCCGCCAGCCAGTCGAGACGGTTCACGGCCTCGCCCGTACGGCCCGAGGCCGCGGCCGACAAGGCGAAAAGGGCCACTTCCGGAGTCCAGGCAGTGTTCGGGTCCCCGGACCAGCGCTCCCCTGGGAGGACGCCCCCGTTCGGCAGGCTCTGCCGTACGGCCGCGTCGGCGATCGCGGCGGTCACTCCGGCATCCAGAGGGGCGAAGGGCGGCGCGATGAACGTCACAGAAGTGTCCATGAGGCCGTCCTCGATGGGAGAACGCGGATAGCCGTACGGAGCGAACTGCTGGGCGACCGCCTTGGAGACGCGGTTCGAGGCCTTCTGCCAGTCGTGCGCCTTCTTCGTGTGGCCGTTCCCCAGGGCGAAGGAGGCCGCGGAACGCAGCCCCGCCAGGGCAGGGCCGACGACTCCCAGTGTGGGACGGCGCGGGTCCTCTTCGGTGTCGGGATCGCGTTCCCAGTAGTCGGACGAGGGCGGCGGCAGCCCTTCGACGTCCAGGGAACGGGTGAGGTGGTTCGCGGCCCGTTCCACCATCGGCCATAGCTCGGGCAGTTCGGCGGCGGCTTCGGGAGCCTGTGCATGGAAGAACCATGCCGCCCACATGACCCAGCCCAGGGAGTCGAGTTGCGCTTCCCTGCCATCGGTCACGGCGGTGCCGTCAGGGTGGTAGCGCGCGGCCCACTGCCCGTTCTCATGCTGTACGCGGGACAGGAAACGCAGGACGCGCCGTGCCTCGGCGTAGTGGCCCGTCGCGACGAACGCGGCGGCGGTGAAGGCGGAGTCGCGCGGCCACGAATAGCGCCACGCCCCGTACCACGACGCCTGGGAGGCCCCGTTGGGCCGCGTGAGCAGCCGCAGGTCGAGCAGTGCTCTGGAGGCCATCTCCTGGTAGACGAGCCTGTTGCCGTCCGGGACGGTCGGTCCCCCGCTTGGAACGGTCCCGCGAGCGAGCCAGGCCTGGTCGGAACGTACGGCGGCCGCCACGCGCGGGTCGTCCGCGTTCACGGTGATGGCGGTCTCGGCCCCGAACGGGACCAGCTGCACGCGGCCGTTCTTGAGCCGCACCACGGAGCTGCCGGGGATGTAGGAGGCTCCGGCCGCGTCCTCGCGGGAGACCGGGTCCCCGGCGAACGGCCAGCCGCCGCCGCCGATCAGACCGGCACCACCCCAGCCGGGCTTGCCCAGGTCGGGGAGGGTGGCGCCGCAGGTGGCCACGAGCGTGGCGACGAGGAGCAGCGCCGTGATCCGCCGGACCGTTCTGAACGTGCCCCCCGCGCGGGACCCGATCCGGTCACCGGCCAGGTCGTCGGCCACCGGCCCATCCCCTCGTGATCATCGTCTCCTCGTGCTTCCGCTCGTGTTTACCCGGCGTTCGCCACCACACGGAACATAAGTAGATCAATCACCACTAATCGGATCCTCCTCCTGAGGGAGGGAACCCGGCTTCCTCCCTAAGTGGCATACCCCCGGACAACCCCCCTCTATCGGGCCCCATTCCTCGGGCCGGCCGCCCTGTACGGGACCCGGCGACGTGACCAGGTGAGCGGGCAGACTAGGCTGCATCGACGGAGCGGACCGCCGGGTGGGACGGCCGCACGGAAAACCGTCACCTACGGACATTCGTGTGACCACACTTGAGCGGTCGTTAGCTGTCGATCCGTTTAAGGACGCCTCGTGGACCTGTTCGAACATCAGGCGAAGGAACTCTTCGCCGAGTACGGGGTACCGGTGCCCACCGGCAAGGTCGCCCGTACTCCCCAGGAAGCCCGGGCCATCGCGGCGGAACTGTTCGCCGCGGGAAGCTCGAAGGTCGTCGTCAAGGCCCAGGTCTTGACCGGCGGCCGCGGCAAGGCCGGCGGCGTGAAGCTCGCCGATGACGCCGACGAGGCGGAAGCGCTCGCCGGCCAGATCCTCGGCATGGACATCAAGGGCCACACGGTCCACAAGGTCCTGGTCGAGGAAGGCAGCGCGATCGCGGAGGAGTACTACTTCTCCTTCCTGCTCGACCGCGCGAACCGTACCTTCCTGTCGATCTGCTCCTCCGAAGGCGGGGTGGAGATCGAGGTCGTCGCGGAGACGAACCCCGACGCCGTCGCCAAGGTGCAGATCTCGGCGCTGGACGGCGTCGACCTGGCCAAGGCCAAGGAGATCGCGGCGGCCGGCCGGCTGCCGGAGAAGGCGCAGGACGGCGCCGCCGAGCTGATCGAGCGGCTGTGGGCCGTCTTCACCGACGAGGACGCCACCCTCGTCGAGGTCAACCCGCTGATCCTCACCGCCGCCGGCAAGGTCGTCGCGCTGGACGGCAAGGTCACCCTGGACGACAACGCCGGTTTCCGGCAGGAGTCGCACGAGGGCCTCGCCGACAAGGCCGCCGCCGACCCCCTGGAGCAGCGCGCCAAGGAGAAGGACCTCAACTACGTCAAGCTCGACGGCAGCGTCGGCATCATCGGCAATGGCGCGGGCCTGGTCATGTCGACCCTCGACGTGGTCTCCTACGCCGGCGAGGCGTTCAACGGCCAGAAGCCGGCGAACTTCCTCGACATCGGCGGCGGCGCCTCGGCCGAGGTGATGGCCAACAGCCTGGAGATCGTGCTGTCGGACGCCGACGTCAAGTCGGTCTTCGTCAACGTCTTCGGCGGCATCACCGCCTGCGACGCGGTCGCCAACGGCATCGTGTCCGCCTACAAGCTGCTCGCCGAGCGCGGCGAGACCGTCGACCGGCCGCTGGTGGTCCGGCTGGACGGCAACAACGCCGAGCTCGGCCGCAAGATCCTGACCGACGCGGCGCTGACCGGCGTCGAGCAGGTCGACACCATGGACGATGCGGCCAAGCGCGCCGCCGAACTCGCCGCGGCAGGTGCATGAGCATGGCCATCTGGCTGACTGAGAACAGCAAGATCATCGTCCAGGGCATGACCGGCTCGGAGGGCATGAAGCACTCCCGCCGGATGCTCGCCTCCGGCGCCGACGTCGTCGGCGGCGTCAACGCCCGCAAGGCCGGGCAGAGCGTCGACATCGACGGCACGTCGCTGCCCGTGTTCGGGACCGTCACCGAGGCGATGGCCCAGACCGGCGCCGACGTGTCGGTGATCTTCGTACCGCCGAAGTTCACCAAGGACGCCGTGGTCGAGGCCATCGACGCCGAGATCCCGCTCTGCGTGGTCATCACCGAGGGCATGCCGGTCCACGACACGGCGTACTTCTGGAAGTACGCCGGGTCCAAGGACGGCAAGACCCGGATCATCGGGCCGAACTGTCCCGGCATCGCCTCCCCGGGCAAGTCCAACGCCGGCATCATCCCGGCCGACATCACCACCCCCGGCCGGATCGGGCTGGTGTCCAAGTCGGGCACGCTGACGTACCAGATGATGTACGAGCTGCGCGACATCGGCTTCTCCACCTGCGTCGGCATCGGCGGTGACCCGATCATCGGGACCACCCACATCGACGCGCTCAAGGCCTTCCAGGAGGACCCGGAGACCGACGCGATCGTGATGATCGGTGAGATCGGCGGCGACGCCGAGGAGCGCGCCGCGGCCTACATCGAGCAGAACGTGACCAAGCCGGTCGTCGGCTACGTCGCCGGGTTCACCGCCCCCGAGGGCAAGACCATGGGCCACGCCGGCGCCATCGTCTCCGGCTCCTCGGGTACGGCCCAGGCCAAGAAGGACGCCCTGGAGAAGGTCGGCGTCCGCGTGGGCAAGACGCCCAGCGAGACCGCCCGCCTGATGCGGGAGATCATGAAGAACCTCTGATTCCAGAGGACCGTGTCGAAAGACGCCCGAGCCGCCCGTCGGCCCGGGCGTCTTTCGTTCCCGCCGCGCTCTGCCCGCCCGCTGCCCGTCCGGCGGCCGCCGGACGAGGGTTTCGTCGCACGGCTCTGGCATGCTCGGGCGCCATGGACACCGACGCCTTCTGGGCCCTCATCGACGAGGCCCGTGCCGCCGCCCCCGCCGACTCCCCGGATTGGGACGCCTTCGAGGCCGTCGCCGAGCGGGCCACGGCTCTCCTGGCCGTACGGCCGCGCGAGGACATCCTGGCCTTCCAGCAGATCTTCTGGAATCTGATGGGCGCCTCCTTCCGGGAGCCGCTGTGGGGTGCCGCCTACACGATCAACGGTGGCTGCTCCGACGACGGCTTCGACTACTTCCGCGGCTGGCTGATCGGGCAGGGGCGCGCGACGTACGAGAGTGCCGTCGCCGATCCCGACTCGCTCGCCGGCCACCCCGTCGTCCAGGCCGCCGCCAAGAACTGCGACCTATGGAACGAGTCGATGCTCGGCGTCGCCTCGGCGGCCTACCGGACGGCCTTCGGCGAGGAACCGCCGCGCGGCTCGTACACGATCACCTACCCGGATCCCGGTCCGGGCTGGGACTTCGATGACGAGGAGGAGAACCGCCGCCACATCCCCCGGCTCTCGGAGCTCTACGCCGGCTGATCACTTTCAACCGATCACCTTCAACCGATCACCTTCGACTGATCAGCTTCGGCCGATCAGCTTCGACAAAGGCGACACGCCGGACGGACGCGCCCGCCGGGACGGGCGCGGGCTGTCAGCATTGAGGCCGTGACCGACAGACAGCACCGACCGGAGCCCGACGGCACCTCCCGCCCGCTGTACGTGACGGGCCTGGTGGGCGCGCTCTGGTGCATCGGCATCGGGCTCGCCGTGCTCACCACCGTCACGCTGATCGGCTGGATCGCCGCCCCCCGGACGACCATGGGGCCCGGCCTGCCCGGCGTCTTCCGCACGGCGGTCAACCTGTGGCTGGTCTCCCACCATGCCGGGATCTCCGTTCCGCAGGGCCGGATCGGGCTGCTGCCGCTCGGCACGCTCGTCCTGCCCGGGGCGCTGCTGTACCGCAGCGGCGCCTGGATGATCCGGGCCGCCGGGGTACCGGGCCGCCCTCGGACCGGCGTCCTGCACGTCGCGGTCGCGCTGGCCGCCCCCTACGCCGTCCTGGCCGGGCTGCTCGCGCTCGCCGCCGCCTCGTCCAGCGTCAGCACGCCCGCCTGGGAGGCACTGCTCGGCGCGTTCATCGTCGCCGTCGTCTCCGGTGGCCTCGGCGCCGCCCGCGCACTGGTCGCCGCCCGCGGCCCGGGTGTCCGCTCGGGCCTGGGCGCCCTGCTGAAGCTCCTGCCGGAACGGCCCCGTTCCCTGGTGATCGGCGTCTCGGGGGCCACCGCCGTCCTGCTCGCCTCCGGGGCGATCCTGGTCGGTGCCTCGCTGGCGATGCACGTCCCCGAATCGACCGAGGTGTACGACACGCTGGCGCCCGGGATCGTCGGCGGGATCCTGCTGCTGGTGGTCGAGGTGGCCTTCCTGCCCAACGCGGTCATCTGGGGGATGGCCTACGCGATCGGCCCCGGCTTCTCGATCGGTGCCGGCACCGGCGTCTCGCCATCGGGGATCTTCCTGGACTCGGTGCCCGCGTTCCCGCCGCTGGCCGCGCTGCCCGAGGCCGGCCCGGCCCCGCTGATCTCGCTGCTCGCGCTCGCCGCCCCGTTCGTCGCCGGCGCCGTCGGAGGCGTCCTGACGGTCCGCGCGATGCCGAGCGCGACCTCGGAGGCGGCCCCGCTCTGGGGATTCGTCTGCGGAGCTCTCACAGGCGTTGTGGCGGCCTTCCTGAGCGCCCTGGCGGGCGGACCCCTCGGCGGCGGCCGGATGGCCACCGTGGGCCCCTCACCGTGGCAGGTGGGCATGATGGCGGCCCTGGAGGTCGGCATCTCGGCGGCCATCGTGGCCTGGCTGGCCGACCGGCGGGCCGCACGCCGTCCCGCCGAGCCGTACCCGGAGCCCCCGAGCCGGCGCGACACCCGCAAGGCCGCCAAGGCTGCCAAAGAAGGCAAGGAAGCCAAGAACGTCAAGGAAGGCAAGGCGGGTAAGGGCGGCAAGTCCCGCAAGACTCCCGTCGCGCCCGTGCTGGCCGCCCCCGTCCCCGAGGACGCCCCGGCGCCCGAGCGCCGGGAGAGGCCGGCCCCACCCGTGCGGAAGCCCGCCCCGTACACCGCGGACCCGCTGGAGTTCGAAGAGGCCGAGCCCATCCTCGCGCCCCGCAAGGCGGCCAGGCCCAGAGGCGGCCGGACTCCCGCGCCGCCACGGCCCGAGCCCACCGAGGACGATCCGTCCCACCCCGAGCCGGAGCCGGAGTGGACCGCCGAGGAGGAGCCGATCGAACGCGCCGTTCGGGAGCCGGAGCCTCGCCCCCGCGACGTCCCCTCGCCCCGCGACGATCCCGAACGCATCGAGAACCGGGGCGGCGCCATCTACGTCCTCAGAGAGGACCAGGACTGACCAGGAGCCCAGAGGCTCAGGGGCGGCCGCTCAGTGCCAGCGGCTCAGAAGCTCAGGGCCGGCGGCTCAGAACATGTCCTTGTAGGGGTCCATGCTCCCCTTGGGGAGATTGAGCTTCTCTTCGACGTTCTGGACGAAACTGTCGCGGCAGGCGTTCTCGTCAGTGGTGGTGTTGGCCGAGCTGAGGCACTCCTGGCGGTCGCTCAACTCCGGCCACAGCACGGCCGTCGTCACCAGTGAAAGGCTCGCGAAAGCCAGGCCGATCGCACCGAGCACGATGCCGGGGACGGCGCCCGGAGCGGTGGAACGCTCCTTGCTCGCGAGTCTGCGGGCCTTGATCCCGACGACCAGTGCCGCGATGCCGAGGACCATGCCGACCGGGAAGAAGAAGGGGGTCAGCAGGAGGGCACCACCGCCCAGCCAGAGGGCTCTGCGGCCCGCGCGCGCGGCATCGCCGGCCTCGCCGTCCTTCCCGGCGGGCCCGCCGGTGGTGGGGACGGTGTCCCGGCCGGTGTCGCCGTCGCCCTGTCCCGGCTGCTCACTCACGTTCTCTTCCTCCTGCTGCCGGCTGGTGCCGACCTGTGGTGCGGATGACGACGCGCCGAACCCGGCCGATAAGCTTCGTTGCGGCCGGTGAAGCCACGGCCTCGCTCGAACCCCACCCCACCAGTACCGTCCACCAGGGGAGTCATGGTGCCCGCCCGGCTCGTCGTCCTCGTCTCCGGCGCGGGGACCAACCTACAGGCGCTGCTCGACGCGTGCGCGGATCCAGCCTACGGGGCCGAGGTGGTCGCGGTCGGCGCGGACCGCGACGGAACGGGCGGTGTGGACCGTGCGGAACGGGCCGGGCTGCCCACGTTCACCGTCCGGATCCCCGACTTCGGCGACCGCCGCGGCTGGGACGAGGCGCTCGCCGCGGCCGTCGAGGAGCACGAGCCCGATCTGGTGGTGTCCGCCGGGTTCATGAAGATCCTCGGCCCGCGCTTCCTGGCCCGGTTCGGCGGCCGCACGATCAACACCCATCCCGCGCTGCTGCCGTCGTTCCCCGGAGCCCACGCGGTGCGGGACGCCCTGGCGCACGGTGTCAAGGTCACGGGCTGTACCGTGCACTTCGTCGACGAAGGCGTGGACACCGGACCCGTCATCGCCCAGGAGGCCGTGCCCGTCCGCTGGCACGACGACGAAGACTCCCTGCACGAACGCATCAAGCAGGTGGAACGCCGGCTCATGGTCGAGGTCATCGGGCGCCTGGCCCGCGACGGCTGGACCGTGCAGGGCAGGCGGGTCTCCATGAAATGCAGGACCTGCAACACGCCCGCAGTAGCTGAGGGCGCAGACGACGAGGGGACTAGGGCCGGTGACTCGGGTCGCGAATAATTCCGGGGGGACGACCCCCCAAACCCCCCGGCAAGTGCCGGTGAAGCGCGCTTTGATCAGCGTGTACGACAAGACGGGGCTGGAGGAGCTGGCCAAGGGCCTGCACCAGGCCGGCGTGGAGATCGTCTCGACCGGCTCCACGGCCGGCCGGATCGCCGCCGCCGGCGTACCGGTGATGAAGGTCGAGAAGCTCACCGGATTCCCCGAGTGCCTGGACGGCCGCGTCAAGACCCTGCACCCCAAGGTGCACGCGGGCCTGCTGGCCGACCGGCGCAAGGACGACCACCGGCAGCAGCTGGAGGACCTGGACGTCGAGCCGTTCGACCTGGCCGTGGTCAACCTCTACCCGTTCGCCGACACCGTCGCCTCGGGCGCCAAGCCGGACGAGTGCGTCGAGCAGATCGACATCGGCGGCCCCACCATGGTCCGCGCCGCCGCCAAGAACCACGCCGGTGTCGCCGTCGTCGTGGACCCGTCCTCCTACGCCGACGTCCTCGACGCGGTCACCGCGGGCGGCTTCACCCAGGCCGAACGGCAGCGGCTCGCCGCCCGTGCGTTCGCTCACACCGCCGCGTACGACGTCGCCGTGGCCTCCTGGTTCGCGAGCGAGTACGCGCCGGATGAGATCGGCACCGACTCCAAGTGGCCCGACTTCCTCGGCGCCGCCTGGGAGCGCAAGGCCGTCCTGCGGTACGGGGAGAACCCGCACCAGCGCGCCGCCCTCTACGGCGAGCAGACCGGCGGCGGCCTCGCGGGCGCCGAGCAGCTGCACGGCAAAGAGATGTCGTACAACAACTACGTGGACGCCGACGCGGCCCGCCGCGCCGCCTACGACTTCGCCGAGCCCGCCGTCGCGATCATCAAGCACGCCAACCCGTGCGGCATCGCGATCGGCGCCGACGTGGCCGACGCCCACGCCAAGGCCCACGCCTGCGACCCCGTCTCCGCGTACGGCGGCGTCATCGCCGTGAACCGCCCGGTGACCGCCGCGATGGCCGGCCAGGTCGCCGACGTCTTCACCGAGGTCCTGGTCGCCCCGGCGTTCGAGGCCGAGGCCCTGGAGATCCTCACCCGCAAGAAGAACATCCGGCTGCTGGTCTGCCCGGACGGCCCGTCCAACCAGGTCGAGTACCGCCGCGTCGACGGCGGCCTGCTGATGCAGACCGTCGACAAGGTCGACGCCCCCGGCGACGACCCGTCCGGCTGGGAACTCAAGACCGGCCAGGCCGCCGACGAGACCACCCTGCGCGACCTGGCGTTCGCCTGGAAGGCCTGCCGCTCGGTCAAGTCCAACGCCATCCTGCTGGCCGCCGACGGCGCCACCGTCGGTGTCGGCATGGGCCAGGTCAACCGCGTCGACTCCGCCCGGCTGGCGGTCTCCCGCGCCGGCGACGAGCGCACCGCCACGGCCGTCGGCGCCTCGGACGCCTTCTTCCCGTTCCCGGACGGGCTCGAGGTCCTGACCAAGGCCGGCGTACGGGCGATCGTCGAGCCCGGCGGCTCCATCCGCGACGACGAGGTCATCGCCGCCGCAGAGAAGGCGGGCATCACCCTGTACTTCACCGGAACCCGCCACTTCTTCCACTGAGTCTCCTGGGGGGACCACCCCCAGACCCCCAGGCGGACCGTTCGCGCCCCTGCGCTCGCTGGCGCTCGCTTCGGGGCGCGCTCGGATCCGGGTGGGAGGGCTCCGCCCCCCACGCCCCCCGGCTGGGGGCTCCGCCCCCTAGTCCCCGTCTCTGGCGGGCTGGTCCCTTCGTTGAGTCGTGGCGTGTTCGCCCTTCCAGATCTGGAAA
>NZ_JBIRAW010000055.1:0-46744 GCF_044326315.1 Actinomadura sp. 9N407
GCATGCCCCGCTACATCGTCGAACGCGCCCAGCAACTCCTCAACACCCACGGCCAAGCCCTCAAAAACGCCCACATCCTCCTCCTCGGCGTCACCTACAAAGCCGACATCGCCGACCAACGCGAAACCCCCGCCCGCCCCATCGCCCGCCGCCTCACCCGCCTCGGCGCCCACCTCACCTACCACGACCCGCACGTCAAGACGTGGGAGGTCGACGGGAACGAGGTGCCGTCGGCCGGCCCGGACCTGGTGGCCGCGCTGGAGTCCGCGGACCTGGTGATCGTGCTGGCCGAGCACGCCGCGTACGACGCCGGGACGCTGACCCGGCATTCGCGGCTGCTGTTCGACACCCGGGGCCGCACCCGCGATTCGCGCGGCGAGACCGTCGAGCTGCTGTGACCGCCGCATTCGCGCCGCGGGCCGAGCCGACCGGCGGCGTCCACCGCCCGGTCGGGCGGAATTCATCCGCAGTGAAAGATCATCGTCCTTCCGGAGTGAGTGGAATGCGGGTCTGCGTCTGCACGATCGTGCATCATCCCGAGGATGCCCGGATTTTGCATCGGCAGATCCGGGCTTTGCTCGACGCGGGGCATGAGGTGACCTATATCGCGCCATTCCGGGCCTGCAATGTGACGCCCTGGCGCGAGATCAGCCCGGTCGATGTGCCGCGGGCGTCCGGCCGCAAGCGGCTGCGGGCGCTGCGCGCCGCGCACCGGGCGCTGGAGGAGCACTCCGCCTACGCCGACGTGGTGCTGCTGCACGATCCCGAGCTGCTGGTCTCGCTACCGCGCTCGGTACGGCGCCGTACCGTCGTCTGGGACGTGCACGAGGACACCTCGGCGGCCCTGGTCGGCAAGGGCTGGGTGCCGCGTCCCGTACGGCCGCTGCTGCGCCCGTTCGTCCGCCGCCTGGAGACCGTCGGCGAGCGGCGGCACCGGCTGCTGCTGGCCGAGGACGGCTACCGCGAGCGGTTCCGCGACGAGCACCCGGTCGTCCCGAACACCACCTTCGTCGCCGACCTGCCGCCGGCCCCGCCGGACGACCGCCGGATCGTCTATGTCGGGCACCTGTCCGAGGCCAGGGGCGCCCTCGACATGATCGAGACGGCCCGGCTGCTGGCGCCCGAGGGCGTCATGGTGGAGCTGATCGGCGCCGCCGACCCGCAGATCAGGCCGCAGCTGCGGCAGGCGCAGCGCGACGGGATCCTGCGCTGGTACGGATTCGTGCCCAACGACCGGGCGCTGCGGATCGCCGAGGGCGCGATGGCCGGGCTGGCGCTGCTGCACGACGAGCCCAACTACCGGCACTCGATGCCGACCAAGATCGTGGAGTACATGGCGCACGGCGTCCCGGTGATCACCACACCGAACCCGCCCGCCGTCGCGATCGTGGAACCGGCGGGCTCCGGCCTGGTCGTCCCGTTCCGGGACCCGGCCGCCGCCGCGGACGCCGTCCGCAAGCTGCGCGCCGACGCCGAGCTGCGCACCGACCTCGGCAAGCGCGGGTACGAGACGGCCCGCGAGCAGTACCACTGGCCCGTGCACGCCGAGCCCTTCGTCACCCAGCTGGAGATCTGGGCCGGCCACCGCGCGGCCGCCCCCGCCCTACCCGGTTGACTCGTGGCGTGTTCGCCTGTCCAAGCCGCGGACGGGGCGAACACGCCACGAGTCAACGTCTAGCGGGCTGCGGGAGGTGCTTGGCGACGGCGCGGGACAGGCGGGCCGCCGCGCCGGGCGGCCGGGAGGCGTCGATCATCACGATGTAGCGGTCCACCCGGAGGGCGATCATGCCCGCGGCCGGGCCGATCTCGTACGCCTCGTCGCCGCCGACGTCGGTACGCCGCCGCGCCTTGGACTGGGTCGACTGCAACGTCTGGAGCATGGCCGAGGCGTTGGGGGCGGCCGGTGCGACCCATTTCACCGTCACGGTGAAGCCGCGCGCGCCCCAGCCGTTCCCCTCCTTGCTCGGGGTCGCCGAGGGGCTCGGCGAGGGCTCTTCCGAGGGCTTCTCCGAGGGACTCTTCGAGGGACGCGGCGACTCCGGGGCCTTCGCGGGAGTGGGCGGCTCCTTCAGCTCGTACGTGCAGCTGACCGGGCGCGGCAGCCCGACGCCGCCCGGCGTGGCCCGTCCAGGCTCGGTGACGTACTTCCCGGTCAGATGGGCGTCCGCGAGATCGGTGTCCTCCAGCAGCCCGCACGCGTCCGGCCAGTCGGCCTCCGCGACCCCGCCCAGCTCGGCCGGGCCGAGCCCGTCGGCGCCGCCGCGCAGCGCGAGGAGGCGGGCCGATCCGCTCGGCCGGGGCGCCGCCTCCGGTACGGCGACGTACAGCAGCCCGCCCGCCGCCGCCAGCCACGGGCGTGGCCCGCCCAGGACGGGGTCCATCGCGAACGGCGCCGGAACGGTCGTGGTGCGGCCGTCACCGGGCTCGACGATGTCCACTCCGGCGGGCAGCAGCCGCTTGTCGAGCTTGGGCCGCAGCCCGTAGACCCGGCCCGCGGCCGTGGTGAGGGCCACGTAGCCGGGGACGTCGCGGCTCCAGTCCGTACGGCCCGAGGACACCTCCACCGACTCCATCCGGCTGGCGCCCCGCTCCGCCTCGTCCGGGCGCTGCACGATGATGAGGTGCCCGTCGACGACGACCGCCGGGCACATGGCGTCGACGCAGACCTCGTCGCCGTTCCAGACCGCGAACTGGGTGCCCTCGCCGTCGTAGGCGCGCAGCGCCGTACCGTCGAAGGCCAGCATCACCCCGTCGAGCATGCGCACCTCGGGCGACTCCGTGGAGCCGAGCGAGCGGACCCAGCGGACCTTGCCCTTGGCGGGCTCGATCGCCAGCAGCCGGGTGTTGCCCGCGCAGTCGAGCGCCAGTCCCGCCAGCTTCTCCGTGCCGCCGGACGGGTGCGAGGCGTCCTCGAACAGGCGGCAGCCGCCCGGCAGCCGCCTCGTCCACAGCTTCTTGCCGTCGTCGGCCGACCGGCCGCGCAGGATGCGGCGGTCCTGGTCGGTGGTGAGCACCACGCCGGATCCGGCGGGCCAGCGCAGCGTCGTCCGGGGCGTCGCGGCCGGACGGTCACCGGTACGGCGCCACATCACCCCGCCCGACAGCGCGTCGAACCCCACCATCTGCCGCTCGCCGCGGTGCCCGTCGCGCTCGAAGTACCCGATCAGCCGGGAACCGGTGGACGACCAGCCCAGCATGGTCCAGCCGGTACGGCGGTAGCTCCAGCGTTCCGCGCCGCTGCGCGCGTCCCGTACCTCCAGGCCCCGGCCCGAGGCCGTCACCACCTGGCCTTGCGCGACGTCATAGGCGACGGTGCCGTACCCGGCGAGGGGGCCGCGCCGGACCTGCGCGGTCCGCTGCCAGCTCACCGCCAGAGGCCCGGCCGGCGGGCCCAGCCCGGCCTGCGGCGCGACGGGCTCGGCGGTGACGGTGTGCCGGACCTGCCACCACTCGGCCTCCAGCACGAACCGGTCCACGATCAGGCCGCCGGTGGCCAGCAGCGCGGCGACCAGCGCGAACGCGAGCAGCCCCGGGCCGACCGCTCGCGGGCCGTTCCATGGGGAACGCTCCCGACCGCCGTTCACAACCGCGCCGCCTCCCTCCTCGTCGTCCGCAGCTACCTCGTCGTCCGCACCTACATCGTGTGTCGCCCGCCCTGTGTCGCGCGTCCTGGCCGAGCATTACCGTGGACCGAGGACCACCGTGCCGCGAGAGCGCCTCCCACCATGCCTTGTGCCGGGGCGCCCGCGCGACACGGCCGGCGAGAACGGAGCCCCGTGGAGACCTTCATCAGCTGGCGGACCTGGGACGAGGCGCGCGCCGAACTGGAAGGCGATCCCGCCGTCTCCGGAACGCTCGACGTACCCGCGCTGGAGAAGGCCGCCGGCGCCGCCCAGCGCTGGCACGGCGACCAGACGCGGCCCACCGGTGTCCCATATGTGGAACATCTCCTGGAGGCCCTGGAGGTGCTCGTACGGGGCGCGGGCGAGACCCGTACCGAAGTCCTGTCCGCCGTGCTCCTGCACGACGTGGTCGAGGACACCGACGCCACCGTGAACGACGTGGAGGCCGCGTTCGGGCCACTTGTGGCCGAGCTGGTCGACTGGGTCACCAAGCCGCCGACATCCGGGCAGGGGAGGCAGGCCAAGCGCGCGGCCAAGTCCGCGTACCTGCGGCGGCTGCGCGACGCCCCGCCCGAGGCGATCATCGTCAAGCTCGCCGACCGGGTGAGCAACGTCCAGCGGCTCGACCAGATGCCGCCGGACTTCCAGCGCCGCTACTACGCCGAGACGCTCACCTACATCGTCCCCATGACAGAGGGCCACCCGTGGTTCGCGTCCTGGTACGCGGGCTGGTCCGAGCGTTTCGCCCACCTGCGCTGAGAACCGCACGCGGGAAGGTGCACAATCCAGGCGTGGAGAAGACAGGCATGGAACGTGAATGGGTCGCCGAGGAGAGCGTCGTCGTGGGCGCCGCTCCCGAGGTCGTGTACGCGGCGGTGGCCGACCTGCGCCGGATGCCCGGGTGGAGCCCGGAGTTGTTCGCCGTATGGGTGCGAGGCCGCGAGATCAAGCAGGGCACCGGCTTCACGGGCTTCAACCGGATCGGTCCCCGGGTGTGGTTCACCGATGCCCGCGTCACCGCGGCCGTGCCCGGCGAGAACTTCGCGTTCCGGGTGTCGAGCTTCGGCATTCCGGTCGCGCTCTGGGGCTACCGGCTGGAGGACATCGGCGGCGGCTCCACCCGGCTCACCGAGTACTGGCAGGACCTGCGCCGCGACGCGCGCGGGGCCGGGTTCGTCTCGCTGCTGGGCAAGCTCTTCACCGGTGTCCCGGCCGACCGGCGCGCCGCCCTGAACCGGACCGGCATGCGCGCGACGCTGGAGCGGATCAAGACCTCGATCGAGCGGGAGCACGGCTGACCGGCGGTGGACCCGGCCGACCGGCGGTGGACCTAGGAAGTAGAACCTGTTCTACTTAGCTGGGTGACGATCCAGACCCCTGCGGACAGGACTCCCGTACATCTGATCCAGGGCGAGCGGGTGGCGCTGCCCGTACGGATCCGGGACGCCGCCGTCGCCTCGGCGATGTTCGCCGTCCCGGCCGCCCCGGCCCAGGCCGTGATCGCCTACTCCGGGCTGGAGGTGGCCGAGCCGCTGCCCGGCCGGGCGATCTGCTCGCTGGCGTTCATCCGCTACGCCGACGGCGACCTGGGCCCGTACCACGAGTTCGCCGTCGCCTTCCTCGTCCATCCGCCCGGCACGGACCCGCGGCCGGAGCCGCGCGGCGTCCGGAACCTGATGGGCCTGCGCGGCCTCGGCAGCGTCGGCGCGTTCATCCACTGGCTCCCGGTCAACCAGGAGTTCACGCTGGAGGCCGGCCGGTCGATCTGGGGCTTCCCCAAGGAGATCGCCGACATCCCGATGGACCTGTCCGGACGGATCAAGCGGTGCGCCGTGCAGTTCGGCGGCCGTACCGCGATCGAGCTGGCCGTACGGCCCGGCCTGCCCATGCCGTCCGGTTCCGGCGCCGCGCCCGAGGTCACCGCCTACTCCTGCCTGGACGGGACGACCCGGCGCACGCCGTGGACGCTGGACGCGTCCGGAGTGCGGATGCGGCTGGGCGGCGCTCGGGTCAGGCTCGGCGACCATCCCGTCGCCGAGGAACTGCGCGAGATCGGGCTGGGCCGCGCCCGCGCGCTCAGCGCGGCCACGGTCGAGCATCTGACGATGAGCTTCGCGAGTGCCGAGGAGGTCCGGGGTTGAGGAAGACCGCACTGGTCACGGGGGCCGCGAGCGGCCTCGGCGCGCTGGCGGCGCAGCGGTTCGCCGCGGCCGGCTGGGACGTCGTGGCCGTGGACGTGGACGAGGACGGGCTCGCCCGTACGGCGCTGCGCTCCCCCAACATGCACACCCGTCTCTGCGACGTGTCCGACGCCAGGGCCGTCGAGGCGCTGGTGGCCGAGACCGGCGCCGTGCACCGGGTCGTGCACGCCGCCGCGATCAGCCCGCTGGCCCCCGCGCTGGAGCAGCCCCTGGACGACGTCGAGCGCGTGACCCGGGTCAACTACCTGGGCACGGTGAACGTCGTCCGCGCCACCCTGCCCGGCATGCTGGAACGCCGCGGCGGCGAGCTGATCCTGTTCTCCTCACTCAACGCGTTCGTCCCGGTGGCCAAGACCTCGGCCTACCGCGCGGCCAAGGCGGCGATCAACGCCTACGCCGAGACGCTGCGGCAGGAGCACGCCGGCAGCGGCGTGCGGTTCAAGGTCGTGTGCCCGCGCCAGGTCGACACCCCGGCGTACCGTGCCGCGTCGGCGGCCGACCCGTCCGGTACCGCCGCCGGCATGAAGGCGATGCCCGTCCGGCGGGTCCTGGACGCGATCGACCGGTCGCTGGCCCGTGACGAGCTGTACGTCTTCCCGGACGCGATCACCCGCGCGACGGTCCTGACCGGGCGGTACGCGCCGGGCCTGCTGCGCCGCGCGCTCACCCGGGCCTGATCCGGACGCCCGTCCCGGTCCGCCGGGAGCGTCGGACGCGGGATTTCGGGGTAGTGGGCGGCGACCGAATAAGCTGTCTGTTTCGCCCCTTCCCGGGGCCCCGGACGGTGAGGGAGCAGCCTGCATGTCGTCCCAGGTGAAGGGTCGGCCGGCGACGGTCAAGGACCGCGAGATCGCCATCGAGCAGGGCTATGTCGACATGGCGTACGCCCGGCTCGAGGAGATGCGCGCCGACGCCCAGGCCATGATCCGCGAAGGCTTCCGGCAGTCGCTGGCCGGTACCAAGGCCTCGCTGGTGGACCGGGACGCGATGGTGCACCAGGCCGCCGCGCGCGCCAAGGCCCTGGACATCGCCGACGACGGCCTCGTCTTCGGCCGCCTCGACCTGGACCCGTCCCGCCGTACGGAACTCGCCGAGCCTGCCGAGCCCAACGGCGACGGTCCCACCGACACCGGCTCTGACAACACGGGCTCTGACAGCACGGGCGCAGGTGAGATCCGTTACATCGGCCGGATCGGCGTCCGTACCCCCGACCACGACTCGCTCGTCATCGACTGGCGCGCCCCGGCCGCCGAGGACTTCTACCAGGCCACCCCCGAGGACCCGCGCGGCGTGATCCGGCGCCGCGTCCTGCACTCGCGCGCGCACACGGTCGTCGACCTGGAGGACGACCTGCTCGCCCCGTCCGCCGCCGACGATCTCACGGTGGTCGGCGACGGCGCGTTCATCGCCTCCCTCGCCCGCGCCCGCGAAGGGGCGATGCGCGACATCGTCGCCACGATCCAGCGCGAGCAGGACGAGGTGATCCGGGCACCGGCCGACGGCACCGTCCTCGTACGCGGCGCCCCCGGCACCGGCAAGACCGCGGTGGCGCTGCACCGGGTCGCCTACCTGCTGTTCCGGCACCGCCGCCGGTTCGGGTCGCGCGGGGTCCTGGTGGTCGGGCCCAACCGCCGCTTCACCGCCTACATCGAGCGCGTCCTGCCCTCACTCGGCGAAGGCTCGGCGACGCTGCGTTCGCTGGGCGACCTGGTCGACGACGTGTCGGGGACCGTCCACGACTCCCCCGAGGCGGCCCGCCTCAAGGGCGCGGGCGAGATGGTCCAGGTGCTGCGCCGCGCGGTCACCGACCAGGCCCCCGGCGCGCCCGGCGAGCTGCGCGTCGTCTTCAAGGGCGTCGTCGTCAAGCTCGACCGCAACCGGCTCGACCGGATCCGCAACGACGTCCACCGGCGCAGCCGCGGCAGCGTCAACACCGCCCGGGGCCGCGCCGCCGAGTCCCTCCTGGACGGCCTCTGGGACACGTTCCGCGATCTCGGCGGGCCCGAGGCGGCGGCGTCCGCGGCCGAGGGCGACCTCAGCGTCTGGAACGCCCTGCTCGCCGCCGACGGCCTGGAGGCCCTCGACCAGGAGGACGGCCCCGTACCGAACGCGGCCGGCTCCGCCAACGGCAGCGGCGACACGATGCGCACCGAGTTCCTCGCCCGGGTCCGCGAGCAGCGGGCGTTCACCGACTTCCTGGTCGCCTGGTGGCCGGTCCGGCGCCCGATCGACGTGCTGCGCGCCCTCGGCGACCCCGAGCGCCTGCGCCGCGCCGCCGGCCGCGACCTCACCCCCGCCGCCGTACGGCTGCTGGCCGGTACGTGGTCGGGCGAGCAGCCGCTCAGCTACCAGGACGTCGCCCTGCTGGACGAGATCGACGCGATGCTCGGCTTCCCGCCCCGCCCGTCCCGCCGCCGCCGGCCCGCCGCCGAGGACGACCCGTTCGTCGTGGACGGCGTCAACATCATCACCGGCGAGGAGGTCGCCGACGATGCGTGGGAGCCCGAGATGCAGGAGCTCACCACGTCCATGGAACGGCTGGAACGCTCGCGCCGGGTCGACGACGGCGCCGCCGAGGAGCGTCCCGAGTACGCCCACATCGTCGTGGACGAGGCCCAGGACCTGTCCCCCATGCAGTGGCGGATGCTCGCCCGCCGGGGCCGCCAGGCCAGCTGGACGATCGTCGAGGACCCCGCCCAGAGCGCCTGGGAGGACCTCGACGCCGCCCGCGAGGCCATGGACATCGCCCTGGGCGCCAAGGAGCCCCCCTCCGAGGGCCGCTCCAGGCGCCGCCGCCGCAAGCCCGCCCCGCGCCGTACCCGGTACGAGTACGAGCTGACCACCAACTACCGCAACTCCACCGAGATCGCCGCCGTCGCGACCCGCGTCCTCGCCCTGGCCCTGCCCGGCGCCCACCCGGCCCGCGCCGTCCGCGAGTCCGGCATCGCCCCGGTCATCCGGCTGCTGCCCCAGGCCGAGCACGAGGCCGCCGCCCGCGAGACCGTCCAGTCCCTGCTCGACCAGGTCGAGGGCACGATCGGCCTCATCCTCCCGCTCGGCGACCCGGCCGTCCGCGAACGCCTGGCGGCCGGCCTGCCCGAGCGCGTCCAGGTCCTGGACGTCCTGGAGGCCAAGGGCCTGGAGTTCGACGCCGCCGTGATCGTGGCGCCCGAGACCGTCGCCGCCCAGTCCCCCCGCGGCCTGCGCGTCCTGTACGTCGCCGTCTCCCGGGCCACCCAGCACCTGACGGTCCTCACCGCCGACCCCATCTGGGAGAAGACCCTCACCACCTGAAACGAAGGACCGCGAGGCGCATGCGCACCTCGCGGTCCCCTCGGCTCCCGGCTGCGGGTCCTCACCGTCCCGTCCCGCCGTCTCCCCGGTCCGGCTCCTCCCCGGCCGGCCGCCGGTGGCGCTTCTCCTGCCGCGCCGATCCGTTCCCCGGCTCCGCCCCCGCGGGCTCCGTGAGAATCGTCGGATCGGCTCTTTCGGTCGGATCTTCCCTGCTCAGATCCAGATGAGTGATCACCGGGGGTTTCACGCGAGGCTCCCTCTTCTCGATGCCCCGGGCGGGCCGGCCCCGGCCCGGGGCGATCTCCTCTACCGGGCCGAGCGGCGCACGAAGAGCCCGGCCATCAGGCGGAACACCGTCTCCAGGCGGGTACCGGCCGGCGGGCACGCCAGCACCGCTCGCCGGCTGTGCCGGCCGAAGGCCGCACAGAATCCGACATAGAGAGCGAAGGTGATGAGCGCGGCATAAGCCCCAACAATTGCGATCATGGCCAAGACCTCCCCTTACGTCGTTGCGAGATCGTCCGAGACGCTCCCAATTCTGGTGAATTTCGACCCGGCTGAGCTGGCTCGTACTAGTGTGCTGACTGGTCTGATCGGGTAATCTCATACCAGTCATCCCAACCATTTGCCTCACCTAGGTGATAGCCACCACGTCTCGGCCTTAAACATCTGATCAGTCGACTGGTCCGACCCGGAAGACCGAGAGGTACGGGTCAGGATGTCCAGACCATTGGGATATCAGGCTCCCGGAATGTCGGGGATCCGGGATGTCAGGGAGGGGACCATGGCCGCGCGGTACGAGGAGATCGCCGACGACCTGCAGAAGAAGATCAAGGAGGGCGCCCTCAGGCCGGGCCAGCAGATCAGGACCGAGAAGGAACTGATGGCCGACTACGGCGCCGCCCGCAACACGGTGCGCGACGCGATCAACCGGCTCAAGGTGCTCCGGCTGGTGGAGTCCCGCCAGGGCAGCGGCAACTTCGTCGTCAAGCCGCCGGAACTCTTCCAGATCACCCTCACGCCGGAGGAGGACACCGGCTTCAGCGGCGGCGAGGGCGAGGCATGGGTCGCCGAGGCCGGCAAGCAGGACCGGGTGGCCAGGACCTCCGCCCCGCAGGTGCTGATCGAGCAGGCCGACGAGCTCCAGAGCAGGTTGCTCGACGTCCCGGAGGGCGCCGACCTCATCCTCCGCCATCAGCGGCGCTACATGACCGATGAGTCCGACGAGGACATCCCGTGGTCCATGCAGACCTCGTACTACCCGTTCAGCTTCATCGAACGGGGCGCCGTCGCGCTGATGAAGGGGCAGGACATCCTCGAGGGGACGATGGCGTACCTGGCCGAGAAGCTGGAGATCCGCCAGGCCCGGTACAAGGACGTCCTGTCGATCCGGCCCCCCGACGAGACCGAGCGGGAGTTCTTCCGGCTGCCGACCGAGAGCAGCGTCTGGGTGTACGAGCACAAGCGGACCGCCTATGACACCGAAGACAGGCCCTGCCGTTTCACGGTGACGGTCTATCCCACGGATCGCAATGAATTCGTCATCGAAGCACGCCTCCCGCTCAACGACGACTCGTCAAAGTAGTCGCCACCGATAACAACTGGAGGATCCCGGACGACGACGTTCACGATCTCTGGTATCGGCCGGCCCGGACCGGGCCGGCCGCACCGGCCACCGGCCGGCTCGTCATTTTTGACCTGTCCCTTACTGTCATTTTTGGCCAGTCCTGCGTCTTTGCAGCTAAAGGCGCCCACCGAAGGGCGCCTGTCCCCACAGCAGATGGAGAACCGATGTCCGACAGCAGCATGCCGCCCAGGCACGAGGATCCTTCCCTCGACCTGCTCCGGCCTTACATCACGGCCTCCGCTCAGGCCCTGCGCGCAGCGGGTGTCGAGTTGGAAAGGTCGTGGCTCGACCCGTCCGGGCCGCGGGACGCCACCATCCTTTGCCGGCTCCGGGACGAGAAGGTCCACGGCCTTGTCTGGGACGAGGAGAGCGGCTGGCGGATCGGCGAGTTCGTGAGCGGGCACCCGGGTGAGCGCACGCAGCTGGCCGACGCGCGCTATCTGGGCGAGGAGGTGCTGCCGCAACCGCAGACGGTCGCCCGCGCGGTCACCGGCGGTTTCACCGGATCTTTCCGCAAGTTCAGGGACCACTCCGACGATCCGGAGTCCTTTGACGTCAAGGTCCGCGCGTTCGACACCCAGGAGCGCGAGACCTTCGCCGAATGATCGGCTGAACTCGAGTCGACCGAGCACGGGCCGATCCAGCACGGGCCGACCGAGCATCGTACGAGACGCCGCCGTGTCATGCCCACCAGGTGGACACGGCGGCCCGCGTCAGGCCGCGCGGCACGCTCCGGCCCGGCAGCACGATCTGGCCGGATCCGGCCAACCTGGAGAGGCCCCGGGCGTGCGCACCTGCCGACATTGCGCACGCCAAAAAGCCCCATAAGCCCCTTTTGCTATCACGTCAGGACTCTGTCCCCACCTTCCGGGCATTCTGTACGTTACGGTGATTATCTACTGTTAATCGGCAGCACTGGCATGGCGCCTCGACGCGGCGGCGCATGACCTGCTGTTTCGTCGTCGCGAACAGGACCGAGAGTGGGAGCGAGCTTCCGACTTCGTCCGGCCTCACCCAGCGATCTGCCATCCGTACTCGCCCTGATCGAAGACGCGGCCGCCTGGCTGCGCACCACGGGCACCGACCAGTGGAACCGCCCCTGGCCGAACCGCGAGGAACGCGACCGCCGGGTGTACGAGTCCCTGGCTCTGGGAGAGACCTGGCTGCTGTGGGACGGGCCCGCACCGATCGCCACGATCACGGCCACCCGCACGCCCGATGACGCGCTGTGGACGATCGGGGAGTGCGCCGAGCCGGCCATCTACCTCCATCGGCTCGTCGTCGGCCGTACCCATGCCGGGAACGGTCTCGGGGCGCACCTGCTGGACTGGGCAGGGACGCGGGCACGCCGGACGGGCGCGCACTGGATCAGGATCGACGTGTGGGCCGACAACTACGCACTGCACCGCTACTACTTCAGGCAAGGCTTCCGCTGGCTGCGCCAGTCGACCCGGATCCCCGGCTACCCGGCGGGCGCGCTGTTCCAGAAGAACGTCCACGCCGACAGGCCCGGCCGGCCCCTCCCGTTCGAGGTCGATGCGCCGGCGGTGAACGGCAGGCGGCCGCACGCGCGGAGCGGCGACCCGCCCTGGACGGGCCTGGGGCTGCCGCCCGCCTCGAACGCCTCATGACCGATACCTCCGGTCCGCCGCGGACCCCCGTCTCGAACCACCGGCTCGGGGACGCTCCGCGGGCTCAGAGGAAGCGCACCCGCACCATCTCCTCGGCATCGCCCTCGCGGACGAAGACCGCGCCTCCGCCGTCCGTGATCGACTCGAAGTAGTCGTAGAGGCTCAGCGCCCGGTTGATCACGTCGGTCTTGGAGTCGCCGGTCAGCCGGACCAGCTCGGCCAGCGACGCCGCGCCCTTGCCGGTGAGATTGACGGTGATGCGCTCCCTGGCGGCCGGCCCGTCACCGTGCCGGGCGCCGTCCTGCGAACGGTCGACCAGGGGCGATTCCCCCTTGCTCATCACGGCCTCCCTCAACCGGGGCGCCATCGCCGCCGGTTATCCCTCGTATGCCCGCCGGCCGTCCACTGTATGCGGACAGTATGCGCTGCCGCCAGATGATGGTCAACGCCGGGCTAGATGAGATGTACTCACCTGGGCACTACCCACGCCTATCGTCCCCAAATCGTCCGCGTCCTATACATCAATCGTATGTACATCGTATGTATCCTCGCTTACCCTCAAGGAGCAGCACCCCGCGCCCGGCCGAACGACCGTGATCGCCGCCGATCGGCGCGATCACCGGAAGGCGAGGAGGACGGCGTATGGGCCGCCGAACGAAGCCCCCCAGGACAGGTGACGAGCCGTCCCGCACCCTGCGGACCGCTCTCGCCGGCGGAGTGGGTGCCGCGAGCATCGCCGGAGTCGCGATCGCCGGCGCCGGCACGGCCGGCGTGGTGGCGCTCGCCGTCCTGGCGACCGTGCTGGTGCTGGTCATGGCGATCCCCGTGCTGGGTAACACGATCATGCTGCTGTGGCTGGCCCGGCGGGGGCTGGACGTGCTCGAGTCGTCCGACGACGTCGCCGATCTGATGGAGTCCGGGGCGGCGGCGTTCACCCTGCCGTTCGCGACGATCCTGCGCGGCATGCCGCTGCGGCGCGACCGGCCGGCCACCCGTAAGGGCGCCACCCGTAAAGGCGTGGCGCGTCCCCCTTCGGCACCGGCGATCGAGCGGCCCGCGGAGCCGGCCACCGACGCCCCTTCCGACCCCGCCCTCGCAGGGAACGGGGAGCGGCGGCACGGGCCGGCCGTCGAGGTCGTCCCGCACCACACTTTCTGGGGTGCGCTGACCCCCGAGGAGCGCGGCGCCTTCGAGGAACTGGCCGAACGGGTGACGTTCGACGAGGGGGCCGTGCTCTGCTGCCGGGACCAGCCGGCGGACCGGGTCATCGTCATCCGGTCGGGGATGGCGCAGGTGACCACGGGCGTCGACGGCGACGACCGGGAGATCGCGCGGCGCGGGCCCGGGGACATCGTGGGCGAGCGGGCCATGCTGCTGATCAGGGAGCGGTCGGCCACCGTGACCGCGCTGACGCCGATGCGGGCGATGGTCGCCTCCGCCGCCGCGTTCAACGCCTTCCTGAACGACCATCCGCGCGTGGTGGCCGTGCTGGAGCGGCAGATCTACGACCGGCTCACCCGCTCGACCAGGCCCCCCGGCGAACCCGAGTTGACCGGGCAGCACTGCCCGGTGCTCTTCGTCGATGTGGGCGGGTTCTCGGCGCCGTACCGGACCGACACGGACCGGCAGGAGATCCGGCGGGCCCTCTACGCGGTCATGGAGGAGGCGTTCGAGCGTGCGGGCATCTCCTGGTCGGGCTGCCACCGGGAGGACCGGGGCGACGGGGCACTGGTCATCGCACCGGCCGCGGTCCCGGCGGCGCTGATCGTCGACCCGCTGATCGGGCTGCTGGCCGAGGGGCTGGCACGCCACAATCGGGACGCGGCCAAGGCGGTACGGATCCGGTTGCGCGCGGCGCTCGACGTGGGGCCGGTGACCCGCGACGCGCACGGCGTCAACGGGTACGCCATCATCCGCGCCGCCCGCCTCATGGAGGCCCCCGCGCTCAGGCGGCGGCTCACCGGGGCGTCGGTGCCGCTCGGGTTCATCGTCTCGGAGTCGGTGTACGAGAGCGTCGTCCGGCACGCGCCCGGGCGGATCGACCCCGCCTCCTACATCCAGGTCGCCGTCAAGGTGAAGGAGGCCAGGCTCACCGCATGGGTCCATCTCCCCGCCCCGGACGGCCAGGCCCGGCCGGACGACCAGGACCGGCCCGACGGTCAGGGCCCGGCTAGATGATCGGGGGGCGGCCGGTGCGGGTCATGCGCCAGGCGGTGCGCCAGGAGATCGGGCGGCGGGGGCCGGCGGGCTTGCGCCAGCCTTCGGCGAAGCCTTTGAACCACGGCTTGAGCGCGCTCGGCTTGCGCTCGCGCAGGACGGTCATGCCCACCCAGACGGCCAGGTAGGTCAGGGCGATGGTCCACGGCAGGTTGCGGCGGGCCAGCCAGACCCGGTTGCGGGCGTTGTAGCGGTAGAACATGTCGTGCCGCGTGGGCAGCACGGCCGGGTGGAACATCACCGCGGACGCGTCGTACACGATGCGGTAGCCGGCGTTGAGGACCTGCCAGGCGAGGTCGGTCTCCTCGTGGGCGTAGAAGAAGTCCTCGGGCAGGCCGCCACCGGCGTCGAACGCGGCGCGCCGCATGGCGCAGGCACCGCCCAGGAACGTGGTGACGTCGGAGGAGCGCTCCGGGTCTCCCGCGCGCAGCCGCGGTACGTGGCGGCGCTCGCCGCGGCCGCCCTCCGGGTCGCGGACGCGGAACGAGACCACGCCGAGGCCGGGCTCGGCGGTGAAGCGGTCGCGCAGGTGGGCGCCCAGCCGGGTGGAGCGGTACCAGCCGTCGTCGTCCAGGAACAGCACCAGCTCGCCCGAGGAGGCCTCGACGCCGCGGTTGCGGCCGGCGGGGATGCCGACGTTCTTGGGCAGCCGGACGATCACGATGCGGTGGTCGTCGAAGACCTCGTCCTCGCCCGGGGTCCAGTCGCCTGAGACGCCGTTGCCGACCAGGACGACCTCGACGTCGACGTGCTCCTGATCGAGGGCGCTGCGGATCGCGCGGGCCAGCTCGGCGGGACGGTTGCCCATCGTGAGCACGACGACCGACAGCAGGCCGCCGCGCGTGCCGGGAACGTCGCCCTGCTCTTCCGGGGTCACGGCGCCGCCGTCCAGGTCAAGGCTCACTTCAGTCTCCGGGAGGCCAGGATGCTCACCAGGTGCAGCAGCGTCTGCACGACCGCGACGATCGCGACCGCGACGGCCAGCACCCGGACCGTGGCGGGGGTCTCGTTGCCCATCAGCACGTCGATCGCGGCGGCCGCCAGGATCAGCAGCGACAGCTCGACCGCGCCGATGATCCGGTGGAAGCGCAGCATGGACGCGGCCTGCCGGGCCAGCGCGATGCCGGTCGAACGGGGCCGCAGCGCGCGGTCGCCGCCGACGGGCTCGGCGGGCAGGGCCGACTTGGCCCGCGCCACCACCACGTTGTCGGTCTCGGCCTTGATCAGCGCAGCGCCCAGCGCGGCGACCAGGCCCAGCTCGGTGTAGCCGCCGCTGGACCAGCCGCCCTGCGCCGCGAAGCCCAGGCCGATCAGCAGCGACACCTCGGAGAGGTAGTGCCCGATCCGGTCCAGGAAGACGCCGGCCACCGAGGTCTGCCGCAGGTAGCGGGCGACCTCGCCGTCCACGCAGTCGAGCAGCAGGTAGAGCTGGATCAGCACGGCACCGCCGAGCGCCGTCCACAGCACACCGGTGCCGGCGGCGGGCAGCGACACCACCACGCCCGCGGCGACGCCGCAGGCCATCATCATGTACGTGAGCTGGTTGGGGCTGAACCCCATCCGCATGGCGAGCCACGCGAAGTACGGCGACAGGCCGCGCATGTAGAGGCGGCCCGCCCAGTGCTCCTCGTTGCGCCGGTCCTTGAGACCGGGGGGCTGGCCGTACCGCCGGACGTCGGCGACGCTCGCCGTACGCCGGGAGGGCCGCCCGTCGTCGCCCGGGACGGGGGTCTCCGGCAGCTCAGCCGCCATGGGCTTGGACATACTGTTCCACCGCCTTGAGGATCGCGCCCTGGTCCAGGCCGAGATGCTCCAAGATCGTATAGCGACCGGGACGGGTCTGCGGGGCATACTGGACGGCCTGCGCGAACTGCTCGTTGCTCAGCCCGATGTCGCCGGGCAGCCGGGGCAGCTCGTGCCGTTCCAGGCAGGTCATGATCTCCGCGAGCCGGTCCCCGCCGGTGCCCAGGTGCACGGCCCGCAGGTAGTAGCAGAACGCGGTGCCGATGCCGGCCAGCTCGCCGTGGTTGGCGGTGCCGGGGAACAGCTGGTCGATCGCGTGCAGGATCTCGTGGTCGCCGCCGCTGGAGGGACGCGAGGAGCCCGCGAACGCCATCGCCATGCCCGACAGCACCAGGCCCTCGGCCAGGACGGTCAGGAACCGGTCGGACTCGATCGACTCGGGCTGGTGCAGCAGCGCCTCTGCGGCCGTACGGGCCACGGTCAGCGCCATCCGGTCGACCGGCTCGCCGCACTCCTCGGAGGCCAGGATCCAGTCGTCCACCGCGGAGAAGTTGCTCACCACATCGCCGACGCCCGCCCGGACCAGCCGCTTGGGCGCCGCGTGCACGTAGTCGAGATCGACCACCATGGCCAGCGGCATCACCACGCCGAAGGACCCCTTGCCGTTCTCGTGGGTCAGCGAGGCGACCGGCGAGCAGATCCCGTCGTGCGAGAGGTTGGTGGCCACCGAGACCATCGGGATGCCGGCCAGCGTCGCCGCGTACTTGGTCGCGTCGATCGTCCGGCCGCCGCCGATCCCGACCACCGCCTCGTACGAGCCCGCCCGCAGGCTGGACCCGAGGGAGACCGCGGCGTCGACCGTGCCGCCCGCCACCTGGTACATCTCGCAGGCCGCCAGCGAGGGCCGGACATGCTCGGCGATCTTCTCGCCCTGGCCGGGACCGACCGCGATGGCCACCCGGCCCTCGGTCACGATCCGCCGGTCGGCCAGCAGGTCGCCGAGCGCCGCGACGGCACCGCGCCGGACGTCGATGGACAGCGGCGCGGTCAGCATTCGCGTCAGCAGGGGCATTAAGGACTTCCTCGCTCGGGACGGTCGGGGCGCCCGGCCGCGGGTCAGCGCGCTCGGGCCCGGCGGGCGGGATTGCTCGCGGGTCCTGGGAAACGCCTAGTAGTCCTTGGCGATGCCGCGGGCCTTCTCCAGGTCGTCGTGGTTGTCGACCTCGACCCAGCTCACCGCGCCGATCGGGGCGACGGCGATACCGCCGCCCCGGTTGACCAGCTCCTGGTACCCGTCCTCGTAGTAGAGGTCGGGGTCCCTCTCCCAGGTGGCCTTGAGAGCGTCGGCCAGCGGGCCGGCCGCGGCGGGCTCGATCAGGGTGGCGCCGATGTACTCCCCGTACGCCTGCGCGGGGTCCATCAGCTTGGTGATCCGCTGGAGCCGCCCCCCGGCGTCCAGGGTCACCTTCATCTCCTCGTCGGCCAGTGTTTTCACATCGTCCACCGCCAGGAGAATGTCCGCTCCCCGGTTGGACAATAGGGTCTTTTCAACACTGACCGGATGCACCGTGTCGCCGTTCACCATGAGGACGCCCTTGGAGAAGTACTCCCGAGCCAGCCACATGGAGTAGGCGTTGTTCCACTCCTCGGCCTTGTCGTTGTGGACGAGGGTGAGCGAGACGCCGTAGCGCTCCTCGAGGGCCGCCTTGCGCTCCTCGACGGCGCCGGCGCGGTAGCCGACGACGATCACCACGTCGGTCAGGCCCACCTCCGCCAGGTTGCCCAGCGCGATGTCCAGGATGGTGGTCTCACCATCGACCGGAACCAGGGCCTTGGGCAGCGTGTCGGTGTACGGCCGCAGTCTCCGGCCCGCACCCGCCGCCAGCACCATTCCGATCATGCTTCCTCTTCCTCCAGATCACCCGTCACGCCGCCGCGTTCCGCGGCGCGCCCGGCATCGCGGCCGTCCATGAGCCCGGCCCGCACCCATACCGCGACGCTCTCACCCACGAACAACACGCCAAGGTAGACGGCGAGCGCCGCGTACGCGAACGGAACGAGGCCGGACAGGCCCGCGAGGGCCACGACCAGCATCCGGCCGTCCCAGCCCAGCCCGGCGCGGAAGAGCCACTCCGGCGGCCGGAACCCCTGGCGGGTGCGGTACACGATGTCGTAGTGGTGGTACGCCAGGACCGCGAGCAGCACGTAGACGAGCGGTGCGGCCACATCCTGTGTGAACCCCAGTACGGCGAGGTAACCATACTCGATCGTGCGGATACCGGGAGGGACGAGCCAGTCGATTCTGCCGCTCAGGGAACGGCAGGCGGGCGCCGCGGCGAGCAGCACCGCCACGAGCGGCACGAACAGCGCCGGAACGTCCCGTCCACCCGTCGACGCGGCCAGCAGAACGCCGGTGAGAAGCAGCGCCGCCGCCGTCCCGAACACCGGCGTGGGCCACAGCCTGGACGGCCGTCTCTCGGCGAGCCGCCCCAGCAGCCAGGCCACCGGCCCATCATCCCGATAGGCCCGCAACCGCTCGGGCCCGGTCATAGGTTCACTCGCACTCATGCCGCGACCGACCTCAGCATCCGCCCCGCCAGGGTGTACGAGGCGGCGATCCCGCCCCAGATCAGCAGGGCCAGGAACGTCACCCGCGCGTCGGCCAGGGCTGCGGTGACGGCGATGAGCGCGAACCGTTCGCCGATGGGCAGCACGATCATCTTCTTGGCCCAGTGGAACGCCCGGGCCCGGCTGGTCACGCGGATCCACAGGGCGAGCGCGCCGGCGGCCTGGGACGTGGGCGGCCTTACGCCCGGCGCCATCAGCGGCTCCGTCACACGGGTACGGGTCAAGGGCGGCTTGCCGCGCGCCCCGTACGAGAAGTCCACCATGTGGCGCACGATCTGCAGGATCAGCACCGCGACCGCCAGCCCCCAGACGTCCCCGGCGTACGGGCCGCTGCCGACGGCGGCCACGGTCGAGCCGACGGCGAGGCCCGCGTACACCACGTACTCCTTGGCCCGGTCGCATACCGAGTCGAGCCAGGCGCCGAACAGGCTCGTGCGGCCCGAGTAGCGGGCGAGCTGCCCGTCCACGCAGTCGAGGACGAACGAGAAGTAGAAGATCACCGCGCCGGTGACCATTCCGGTGCGGGTGCCTGCGGCGAACCACATCGCCGCGAGCACGGCCAGCACCATGGACAGGGCCGTGATCGAGGTGGGCGAGACGCCGCGGACGGCCGCCCAGCGGACGATGTACGGGGAGTACGAGCTGACCGCGAACGTGGCGAAGAAGCCGTCGTTGCTCTTGACGGCCGCGGCGAGCCGGGCGGCGTCGTCGCGGCCGTCGTCGGGCTTCTCCAGCGCCTCACGGGCCGTGCGCACCCCGTCCTCGTCGCGGGCGCGGTGGCAGGGACGCAGATGGCCGGGGACCACGGCGACCGGCATCCCGGACCTGACCAGCCCCACCAGGAGCAGGTCCACCGCTTCCATCGGCGCCTCGGCCGTATCGGGCCGGGGCAGGTCGGGCCGGGGCAGGTCGGCCAGTTCCGTGGCGACGTCCGCGACGGCCTTGGTCAGGGAGGGAGCGATCCGCAGCACCCCGGGAAACGCCGCGTTCGGGTTGGGGACCACGTGCTCGGCCGAGCCCGCGGTCACGACCCGGCCGTCCTCCACCCGGGCGTCGGCCATCCCGTACGAGCCCCGGTACCGCGCCGGTACGGTCAGCGCCGCGATCGGCGGGTCCGCGCCGTCCAGCAGCCCGGCCAGCGCCTCGTCCGCGATGATCAGGTCGGCGGGCAGCAGCACGATCGGCTCCCGCGCAGTGCGGGCCAGCCGGGCGAGTTCCCGCAGGTCACCGGCCACGTCCGCGCTCTCGGTGACGAAGTGGCCGTCCGCGCGCAGGGCGGCCGCGAATTCGGGCCGCCCGACGACATGGACCTCCGGTACGTTGAGCGTGGTCAGCTGATCGCACAGCCGTGCCAGGAGCGTCGGCGGTCCGTCCGGGTACGGCAGGGCGGCGGCGGAGCCCGGTCCGGGCCCGCCGCGGGCCCGTCCGGTCACGGTGATCACCGCTACGGTCATCGGCGCCTCCGGGCGCGTGGGATATGGGTGGCGGGGGTGAGGTCAGCGATCGAGAACGAGGGCTCAGTGTAGCCGCTTGGCTACACCTTGCAATGGCCTGTGAGCGATCGACCGAACGGGACGGTATGGCGGAGCGAACGGTGGCGGTGGTGCTCGCGGGCGGCACCGGGCAGCGGGTCGGCTCGGCCCGCCCCAAGCAGCTCATCGAGGTCGGCGGGCGCCCGATCCTGGCCCGCGCGATCGCGGCCTTCGACGACCATCCCGGCATCGGCGAGGTCCTGGTCGTGATGGCCGCCGGGCATGTGCGCGCGGCCGCCGCGATGGCCGCCCCGTTCAGGAAGGTCAACGGGGTCATCGAGGGCGGCGACACCCGTACCGCGTCCACGGTCGCGGCGCTGGAGGCGCTGTCCGGGCACCCCGGCGGGACGCGCGTGCTCTTCCACGACGCCGCCCGGCCCTTCGTGGACGGCCCGGTGATCGACCGTGTGCTGGCGGCCCTGGACGGGTACGACGCCGTCGCGGTGGGCGTGCCCTCCTCCGACACCATCGTCGCGGTCGAGGACGGCGTGGTGGCCGGGATGCCGCCGCGCGCGTCGCTGTGCCGGTTCCAGACACCGCAGGGGTTCCGGCTCGCCACCGTGCGCGCGGCGTACGAGCGGGCGCTGGCCGACCCGGCGCTGCTGGCCACCGACGACTGCGGCATCGTGCATCGTTACCTCCCGGAGGTCCGCATCCGGGTCGTGGACGGGAGCGAGCGCAATCTCAAGGTCACCCATCCGCTGGACATCGTCGTCGCCGAACATCTTGCCACCGAACCCCCGGAGCGCACGTGATCTTCGACAGCCGGCCCGCCGTCATCGGCCACCGCGGTCTCGGCGCGGGCGACCTCGCGGTCCCCGGCCAGGACGGCGACGCCGAGACGGCGCGTACCGTCGCCGAGAACACCGTCCCCTCGATGCTGGCCGCGATCGCGGCGGGCGCGTCCTGGATCGAGATCGACGTCACCCGTACCGCCGACGACGCGCTGGTGCTGCGGCACGACCCGACCACGCCCGAGGGCGCGTTCCTGATCGACACCGCCGCCGAGGCCACCGGGCTGCCGCTGCTGGCCGACGTCTTCGACGCGCTGCCGCCCGAGATCCCGGTGGACGTGGACGTCAAGACGATCCTGGAGGACGCCGTCGACTCCCCGTCCCGGCGTACCGGGGCACTGCTGCTCCCGGTGCTGGAGCGGGAGGCGCGCCGCCGCCCGCTGCTGGTGACCTCGTTCGACCCGTCGCTGCTGATCCACCTGCGCGACAACCTGAAGGGCGTCCCGCTGGGGCTGCTCACCTGGCTCCGCTTCCCGCTGTGGCACGGCATCCCGGCGGCGGCGGGGCTCGGCCTGCAGGCGGTCGGCGTGCACACCGCGTCCTGCGGGTTCGACCAGCCCGACACGCGGCTGCGGCCGCTGGAGCACTGCGTGGACGTGGCGCACAAGGCCGGGCTGGAGTTCCTGGCCTGGTGCCCGCCCGCCGACAGCGCGGCCGACTACGCGGCGGCCGGGGTGGACGCGCTCGTCGTCAACGACGTCCCGGGCGTGGTGCAGGCACTCGGCCGCGAGACCGCCCACATCGACCACGAGACCGCCTCCGCCGACCACGAGACGGCCTCCGTCGACTAGAGCGACCGGCCGGGCGTCACTGCCCGCTCTTGCCGCCGCCACCCCTGAGGTCGTCGCCGCCGTACATCTGGGTCCACTCGCCGGGCTGCTCGTCCCTCGGTGCGGAGGAGCCGGCGGAGGGGCCGGGAGAGGGCTGCTGGGGCTGCTCGGCGCCCGAGCCGTAACCGGGCGCACCCGGTGCCGGACCGGCCTCAGGAGGCGCGCTCGGCGGCGCCCACGGTGCCGCGCCCGGCTGCTGCTGTTGCTGCTGTTGCTGCTGGGGAGGCTGCGATCCGTACGGCTGCTGCGGCTGCTGCGGCTGCTGCATCGCACCCTGCTGGAACGGCGCCCCGGGTCCGACGGGACCACCAGGGCCGCCGGGGCCCATGTATTGGGGTGCCGGACGGGGCGCTCGACGGGCCGATCGCCACCGCGACGGGGCCACCGAGGCCACGAGCAGCGCGACACCGATGATGAGCAGGCCGCCGTAGGCACCGACCGTCATGAACCCCCGGTCGATCTCGCGCGGCAGGACGCCGGACACGTGCCGCAGGGTGAACGAGGTGGCCACTATCCAGAGCAGGCCCAGGACGGTGAAGACCACCCCGGGGACGATCGATGCGAGCGGAGAGACCCGCGATCCCATGACCAGTCCCAGCAGGACCGCGGCGATCAGGAGAAGGACGAGCGACACCAGCCGCTCCGACCAGTTCTGCCCGCCGTAGGTCCGGACGAACAGCATCGCCCGTTCCGAGCCGTAGAACAGGCACAGCGCGATGATCGGGGTGACGATCAGCCCGATCGCCACGCCGATCCCGTGGCGTGCTCCACCGGACATGGTCACCTCCTTGGACGCCGGACGGCATGATTCCGTCCAACGTAACCCCCGGAGGTCACGGGAGAAGCAGCTGACCGTTATGGGGTCTTCGACGGGGTGGGCTGGCCCAGCCCTGGCGGGCTCGTCAGGAAACCGACACCCCACGACAGGTGCATGGTGGCGAACACGAACGGCAGCCGTGCCCACGCCGACACCGGCAGCCCGCGGCCCTCGACGGCCGCACCCAGCACGATCGCGGCCCCGTACCCACCGGGAACGATCCAGCCCGGCCAGAACCCGAACGCTCCGGCCACCACTCCCACCGCCATGGCCACCACGGCCAGCGGCGGCGCCAGGTAGCGCAGGTTGAGCGTGCCCTGGTGCTCGCGGCCCACGACGCGCCGCCAGCGGCCGGTGTGGAAGTACTGCTTGGCCAGTGCCCGCAGGTTGGGCCTGGGCCGGTACGTGACCCGCATCCGGGGGGTGAAGTAGACCCGGCCGCCGGTCTGCCGGATCCGGTGGTTCATCTCCCAGTCCTGGGCCCGCACGAACGTCTCGTCGTAGCCGCCGACCCGTTCCAGCGCGCTGCGCCGGAACGTACCGAGGTAGACGGTCTCGACCTCGCCGGCCTCGCCACCGGTGTGGAACCGGGCGTTGCCGACACCGATCTTGGACGTCATCGCCCGCGCCACGGCCTGCTCGAAGGCGGTGACGCCCTCGGCCGCCATGATCCCGCCGACGTTGTCGGCGCCGGTCTCCTCCATCGTCTCGACCGCCGCCCGGACGTAGTCCACCGGCAGCAGCGAGTGGCCGTCCACCCGCACGATGATCGAGTACTGCGAGGCCTTGATGGCGATGTTGAGCCCGTGCGGGGTACGGCCGGTGGGGTTGGCCACCACCACGATGCGGGGGTCCTCGGTGGCCAGCCGGGCGGCGATCTCCTCGGTCCGGTCCTTGGACGGCCCGATCGCCAGCACCAGCTCCAACTCGCCCGGATACTGCTGCAACAGGATGCCGCGGACGGCCTCGGTCAGGTGCCGCTCCTCGTTCAGTACGGGCATCACTACCGAAACCGCCGGCCACGTACGGTCGGCGGTGGCGGCCTGCGGGGCGCTCTGGGCGCCGGAAGACGGATTCATCTGGACTCGCGGGCTCTCTCTCGATCGTCCGTGGCGCAGCTCAACTCGCCCGGGCACCCGGGGGGTGGTCAAGACGGCGCCACGTTACTGCAAGGACACGAGGTCCAGGTACCGAACGGACGGGTGTCTCCCACTTTAGAGTGGGAAGCCATGCGCGCCGTAAGGGTGCCGATGCGAGTTCTCGGGAGGCGGCGGCCAGAATGGCAGAGGGGCCCAGGAGTGGGGACGGACCGGGACGGGCCGGCGACGGCGATCCGCTGGAGCGGTACTTCCGGCCCCGGCCCGGCGGCCCCGGGGGCGCGCTCCCCGGCGGCGCGGCCGACGACGAGGAGATCGAGGGCGTCACCGTCGACGGCGTTCCGGCGCCGCGCGTCACGGTGGACGGCCCGCGCGGCCCCCGCCGTCCCGGCTCCGGTACGAGCCGCCGCTCCGCGCTGAGCGCCCGCCGGCAGCGCCGCTTCCTGATGGTCACCGGTGCCATGTCCGCGTTCGTGCTGCTGACCTCCGGCGGCGCCTGGGCGTTCCAGAACTACGTGACCGGCGCCCTCGACCGGGTCAGCGTCGGCGGCCTCGGCAAGGGCAAGGACACGCCCAAGGGCGCGATGACGATCCTGGTGGCCGGCGTCGACCGCCGCGAGGGCCTCACCAAGGCCCAGCAGAAGGCCGCCAAACTGGGCCACGAGGCGGGCGAGCGCTCCGACACGATGCTGCTGATGCACATCTCGCGCGACCACGACCGCGTCACGGTGGTCAACCTGCCCCGCGACTCGTACGTGACGATCCCGGCCCACAAGTCCAACGGCTCGGAGGGCGCCAAGGGCGCCGCGGTCCCGGCCCGTCCGGGCAAGCTGACCTGGGCGTACCAGTTCGGCGGCCCCGACCTCACCGTCAACACCGTGAAGCGCGCCACCGGCGTGTCCATCGACCACTACGTCGAGGTCAACTTCTACGGCTTCGTCAGCATGGTCGACGCCCTCGGCGGCGTGGACGTGTGCACCGAGCAGCCCATCAACGACAAGAAGAGCGGGCTCGTCCTGCCCGCGGGCACGTCCCACGTGGACGGTCTCAAGGCCCTCAGCTTCGCCCGCGCCCGCTACACCCTGACCGGCGGCAGCGACCTCGGCCGGATCGAGCGCCAGCAGCAGTTCATGGCCGCGATGATGAAGCGCGCCCTCAGCACCAAGACCCTCAGCGACCCGGCCAAGTCCACCCGGTTCCTCAACGCCGCGCTCAAGTCCCTGCGGGTGGACGACAAGCTGGCCGACAACCTGCCCGAGCTGGCCGACCAGATGAAGGGGCTGTCCACCGACAGCCTCACGTTCGCCAAGGTCCCGCTGGCCAACCCCGACCACAACGCCGTCCTCTGGAACGCCGGCACCCCGCAGTCCACCGTCCTGTGGGACCAGGGCCGGGCCGACGACCTGTTCGCCAAGGTCAGGCGCGACCAGCCGGTCACCAAGCCCAGCCCGTCCGCCTCCGCGACCCCGTCCGCCACGCCGACCGGCCCGACCGTCCCGCCCGAGGACATCCAGGTCAGCGTTCTGAACGCGATCGGTACCCCGGGCCTGGCCACCAAGGCCGGCGGCCAGCTCCGCAAGGAGGGCTTCAAGGTCACCGTCGTCCCGGGCGTCGCCCGCCGCGGCCTGAAGACCACCACGATCCAGTACGGCCCGTCCCGCAAGGACTCCGCCGAGACCCTGGCCGCCGCCATCCCCGGCGCCAAGCTCAAGCAGGTCGGCTCGCTCGGTTCCCGCATCCAGGTCCTCGTGGGCGACGACTGGGACGGCGTGGAGAAGGTCACCGTACGGCCGTCCCCCTCGGCCACCCCGTCCCAGGGCCTCGAAGCCGGCACCGCCACCCAGAAGCTCTGCAAGGGCTGACCCGTCCGCGCTCTATCCGGGCGCGCCGTCCAGATGCTCGCTGCCGGACCTTCCCGGAGGCTCCGGCTTGGCGAGTTCCAAGCGCTGCCAGGCCGCGCGCCAGTTGCCGAGCTCGTCCTCGTCGGCTCCGCAGCCCTTGATGTAGTCCAGGACGAACTCGAGTTTGGGCAGCGAGTTGCGCGTGCTGAGCTGGGAGAAGGTCGTGTGCGCGTAGCGGCTGCCGGCGGCCATCTTGCGGTAACTGGGGCGCCCCTTCCAGCCCCGGTACGCCTGCATCAGCTCGATCAGTTCCTGCGCCGTGGACGCCTCCCGCGGATCGGGCTCGGGAGCGCCGCGCCCTTCGTCTCCGCCGGCGGGCGCCATGGAGACATCGGCACCGCCGTCGCCGGTGCCGCGGACGTTCTCGACGCCCGCCTCGTCGAAGAGCTCCCGGGCCATCTCGATGAAGTCCGGCCCGGCGCCGCAGAAGGCCAGGACGTCTTTGACGGATTCCCAGCGGAAACCGGCCACCACGTTTCCCTGGATGAACTCCTCGGCCCGTTCCGTGCCCTCACAGCGGCGAGCGAACTCCAGGACCGCGTCACGGTCCCGGTGCTCGAACACCACGTACACGATGAGGAGCCTGAGACGGTCCCTGGCCGTGCCCCCTGGGGCGCCGCCGGACAGGTACCCATCGAGCTCCGCCCGGCCGGCCCGGGCGATCGTCGGCCGGGACTTCGGGCCCGGCCAGAACTTCCAGCGCGATTTCTTCATCTGCCGTGTTTCGTCCAATGATCCTTTTCGGCCGCGCCCGGCGCGCGAAGGTCGGCAATGGTCGTTACATAGCGGCCATTGCACGCGAACTTCTATCTAACGGCGATCGCCGGGCGTCTCACGCGAAATCATGACCTAAGTCAGGACGGAGGCGAGGGTCTTCCGCCGGACTCGCGGGCCACCGGACGAAGTCGAACGCCGCTCGGCCTCTCCTGGCCGTACGGCACCCCACCTCGGCGGGCTCCGGCGTCCATGCCGGATCGCTGACATCGTCGCGAGGCCCTAATCAAGAGTGATCGGAGCGGGCTTCACCATGTCACATGACACATTTGACGGCACTTTTCGCGAAGCGACGCCGCCGGGCCGACCGCGGGCCACCGCGGGGACGCCGGCGAACACCGGGTGAACACTCCGCGACGGAACTTGACGCGCCGGCGCCTTTGCAGCGCCCCTGTTCAGCTTTGGTCGCGCCGAGATCTTTTTGGATGGCTTTGTCCCGCTGGAGGAAACCCGCGCGGCCGGGGCCACATGATGCGGTCAACAGTCCGTAGCTCAACGTCGAGACGGGTTTCGCATGATCCAGTACACCCCGGTCACCACCCTGCACCGCACTCTGATCGCGGCCGACATCGTCGGCTTCGGGCGCCGCGAGACAGCGCTCCAGCCGTACCTGCACAAGGTCCTGTACGAGGCCGTGGAGACCGCTCTGGCGGGCGCGGGCGTCCCGCTCGCCGGCTGCCATCGCGAGGATCGCGGCGACGGCATGCTGGTCATGGCACCGCCGGACGCGGGGGTCGAGCCGCTGCTCGACGCGTTCCCCGCGCGGCTGCACGCCGAGCTGCGCCGGCACGACCGGGTCGCGCTTCCGGAGGCGCGGATCCGGCTGCGGCTGGCCGTCCACGCCGGGTACGTCCGGTCCGGCGATCGCGGCGCGGACGGCGAAGCGCTGACCCATCTCTTCCGGCTGCTGGACGCCGAGGCGTTCAAGGCCGCCCATGCCGAGCGGGCGGCACCACTCGGCCTGATCGTCTCGGACTACCTCTACGAGCAGATCGTCCGGCCGGGCCTCTCGCTGCTCGATCCGCTGGCGTTCACCGAGCTCGCGGTGACCCGCAAGGAGACCAGCTGCGACGCCTGGGTCTGGTTCCCCCCGGAGCCGCACGCCCACGCCGGGCGGCTGCGGGTCGTGCACGGCGAGTGAGCCTTGCGGACGACCGTCCGCAAGGCCGGGCCCGCTCGGTCACTTGAGGAGCTGGCGGGCCATGACCATGCGCTGGATCTGGTTCGTGCCCTCGTAGATCTGGGTGATCTTGGCGTCGCGCATCATCCGCTCGACCGGGAAGTCGCGGGTGTAGCCGTAGCCGCCGAGCAGCTGGACGGCGTCGGTGGTGACGTCCATGGCCACGTCCGAGGCCAGCGCCTTGCAGGCGGACGAGACGAAGGTCAGGTCCGGGATCTTGGCGCCGTGCATGGCGCGCTCGGACTTGATCGCGGCGTGGTAGGTCAGCTGGCGGGCGCCTTCGAGGCGCATGGCCATGTCGGCCAGCATGAACTGGACGCCCTGGAAGTCGCCGATGGCCTGGCCGAACTGCTTGCGGTCCTTGACGTAGCCGAGGGCGTAGTCGAGAGCGCCCTGGGCGATGCCGAGGGCCTGGGCCGCGATGGTGATGCGGGTGTGGTCCAGGGTCGCCAGCGCGGTCTTGAAGCCGGTGCCCTCGGCGCCGATGATGCGGTCGGCCGGGATCCGCACGTTCTCCAGGATGACCTGGCGGGTCGGCGAGCCCTTGATCCCGAGCTTGCGCTCCTTGGGCCCGAACGAGACGCCCTCGTCGGACTTCTCCACCACGAAGGCGGAGATGCCGCGGCCGCCGGCGGCGGGGTCGGTCACGGCCATCACGGTGTAGTACTCCGACACGCCCGCGTTGGTGATCCACATCTTGGCGCCGTTGAGTACCCAGTGATCCCCATCACGTACGGCACGGGTCTTCATGCCCGCCGCGTCCGACCCGGCCTCGGCCTCCGAGAGGGCGTACGAGAACATGGCGTCGCCCTGGGCCACCGGCGTCAGATACTTTTTCTTGAGCTCGTCGGAGCCGGACAGCAGGACCGGTACCGTACCGAGCTTGTTCACCGCCGGGATCAGCGACGACGAGGCGCACGCGCGAGCGACCTCTTCGATCACGATCACGGTGGCGAGGGCGTCGGCCCCGGCGCCCCCGTACGCCTCCGGGACGTGCACCGCGTGCAGGTCGTTCTGCACCAGCGCGTCCAGGGCCTCCTGAGGGAAGCGGGCCTCCTCGTCGACCTCCGCCGCATGCGGCGCGATCTTGGCGTCGGCGAGCTCGCGGACCGTCGAACGGAGCAGCTCGTGCTCCTCCGACGGGGCGTACGTGGGAAAGTCGGGACTCATAGCGCAAATGCTACCCGCCGGTACCATGGCCACCGGCCAGGGCGGGGTATGTCCACACGGTATTCAAACCACAGTGTTCGCACGACGGGGCAGCGGCGAGACGACGAAGGAGTTGTGCCTTGACCCACCGGCTGACGGTGATCGGGACCGGTTACCTGGGCGCCACCCATGCGGCCTGCATGGCGGACCTGGGTTACGAGGTTCTCGGGCTGGACATCGATCCCAAGAAGATCGCCCGGCTCCAGGCAGGAGACCTGCCCTACTTCGAACCGGGGCTGGAGCCCGTGCTCCGCCGCAATCTGGAGAACGGGCGGCTGCGCTTCACCACCTCCTACGAGGAGGTCGCGGAGTTCGGCGACGTGCATTTCGTCTGCGTCGGTACCCCGCAGAAGATCGGCGAGTACGCCGCGGACATGACCTACGTGGACGACGCGATCTCGGAGCTGGCGCCGCTGCTGCACCGGCCCTGCGTGATCGTGGGCAAGTCCACCGTGCCGGTCGGCACGGCGGAGCGGCTGGCCGACCGGATCGCCATGCTGGCCCCCGCCGACGGCGACGCCGTGCTCGCGTGGAACCCCGAGTTCCTGCGCGAGGGCTTCGCCGTCCAGGACACCCTGCGCCCCGACCGGATCGTCGTGGGGGTGCCCTCCGACACCGGCGCCGCCGACCGCGCGGAGAAGATCCTGCGCGAGGTCTACTCGACCATGCTGGCCGCCGGCACGCCGTTCATCGTCGCCGACTACCCCACCTCCGAGCTGGTCAAGGTGTCGGCCAACGCCTTCCTGGCCACCAAGATCTCGTTCATCAACGCGATGGCCGAGGTCTGCGAGGCCGCGCACGCCGACGTCACCAAGCTCTCCGAGGCGCTGTCGTACGACGACCGGATCGGCGGCCGGTTCCTCGGCCCCGGCCTCGGCTTCGGCGGCGGCTGCCTGCCCAAGGACATCCGCGCGTTCATGGCCCGCGCCGGCGAGCTGGGCGTCGACCAGGCGCTGACGTTCCTGCGCGAGGTGGACGAGATCAACATCCGCCGCCGGATCCGGATGGTCGATCTGGCCCGGCACGAGCTGGGCGGCTCGTTCATCGGCCGTACGGTCGGCGTCCTGGGCGCGGCGTTCAAGCCCAACTCCGACGACGTGCGCGACTCCCCCGCCCTCGACGTGGCCGCCAACATCAGGGGCCAGGGCGGCAAGGTCACCGTGTACGACCCGCAGGCCATGGCCAACGCCCGCGAGGCCCAGCCGTCGCTCGACTTCGGCGACTCCACCCTGGGCGCCGCGCGCGGCGCCCACGTGGTGCTGCTGCTGACCGAATGGCAGGAGTTCCGCGAGATGGACCCGATGGCCCTGGCCGAGGTCGTCGCCGAACGCAACATCGTCGACGGCCGCAACGCCCTCGACCCCGAGCAGTGGCGCGCCGCAGGCTGGAACTACCGAGCCCTCGGCCGGCCGTAGGGGAACGAACCCGGCACTGTTGATGTTGTGACGGGCATGGGTGATGCATTTGCTGAGCGGGACGTGGTCCGGCGGCTGCTGAACGACACCAAGACGTGGGCGTTCGTGGGCCTGGGCGACAATCCCGAGCGCGAGGTCTACACGCAGGCACGGCTGCTCCAGGAGCGGGGCAAGCGGATCGTACCGGTCCACCCGTCCGGAGCCGCCGTGCTGGGCGAGCAGGGGTACGCGTCGCTCAAGGACGTCCCCGGCGAGATCGACGTCGTCGGGGTCTACCGGCGTTCCGAGTACGCGGGCGCGGCCGTCGACGAGGCGATCGCGGCGGGCGCGAAGGCGGTCTGGCTGCCCCTGGACGTGATCGACGAACCGGCGGCAAGACGAGCCCAGGAAGCCGGCCTGGACGTGGTCATGAACCGCTGCCCGGCCGTCGAATGGGCCCTCCGCCGCTGACCGCCCCACCCCAAGGTTGACTCGTGGCGTGTTCGCCTGTCCGCCGCCCTGCGAGGGCGAACACGCCACGAGTCGACGAAGGGCTAGAGGCTGTCGCGGAGGCGGGCGCCCTTGGCCTTGGCCTGGTCGTACAGGTCCCGCTGGAAATCGGTCATCTTCGACTGGAGGGCCTCGTCGGAGGCCGCGAGGATCCGTACCGCCAGCAGGCCCGCGTTGCGGGCGGCGCCGACGGCGACGGTGGCGACCGGGACGCCGGCCGGCATCTGGACGATCGACAGCAGCGAGTCCATGCCGTCGAGGTACTTCAGCGGTACGGGGACGCCGATGACCGGGAGCGGCGTCACCGAGGCGAGCATGCCGGGCAGGTGGGCGGCGCCGCCGGCGCCCGCGATGATCACCTTGATGCCGCGCCCGGCCGCCTCGGAGCCGTAGGCGATCATGTCGAGCGGCATCCGGTGCGCGGAGACCACATCGGCCTCGTAGCCGACACCGAACTCCTCCAGCGCCTCGGCGGCGGCCTTCATCACCGGCCAGTCCGAGTCGCTCCCCATCACCACACCGACCCTGATCACAAGCCCTCTCTCCCCGTTCGCCTCCGGGCCGCCTTCAGGCACGGGCTTCCCTTCGTTCCTCGCTCGTCAGTCCAGCCCGCGCCGCGGCCCTGCGGCTCACTGGGCTGCTCCCATCTTGGAGCCCCAGCGCAGGAAGTCGGCGGCGTGCCGGGCGCGGTCGCGGACCTCGTCGAGGTCGGAGCCCAGCGCGGTGACATGGCCGATCTTGCGTCCGGGCCTGACGTCCTTGCCGTAGAAGTGCACCTTGACGGCCGGATCGTGGGCCATCACGTGCAGGTAGCGGTGGTAGATCTCGGCCTCGCCGCCGCCGAGGACGTTGGCCATGACGGTGTACGGGGCGGTGGGGTCGGTGGAGCCGAGCGGCAGGTCCAGTACGGCGCGCAGGTGCTGCTCGAACTGGGACGTGCGGGCGCCCTCGATCGTCCAGTGGCCGGAGTTGTGCGGGCGCATCGCCAGCTCGTTGACCAGCAGGCCCGCATCGGTCTCGAACAGCTCGACGGCCAGCAGGCCGGTGACGCCGAGCCGGTCGGCGATGTCGAGCGCGAGGCGCTGGGCCTCGGCGGCCGTGCCGCCGTCCAGGCCGGGGGCGGGCGCGATCACCTCGACGCAGATGCCGTCCTTCTGGACGGTCTCCACGATCGGGTACGCGGCGCCCTGGCCGTGCGGGGAACGGGCCACGACGGCGGCGAGCTCCCGGCGGAACGGGACGTGCTCCTCGGCCATCAGGGTCACGCCTTCGGCGAGCAGGCGGCTCACCAGGTCCTGCTCCTCGCGGCCGAGGCCGTCCAGGATCCAGACGCCCTTGCCGTCGTAGCCACCGCGGGTGGCCTTGAGGACCAGCGGCAGGCCGTGCTCGCGGGCGAAGGCTTCGAGGAAGGCCATCGGTGCACTGTCCGGCACGAGGCCGTACGCCGGGCAGGGAGCGCCGAACGCCGTGAGGCGCTCGCGCATCACCAGCTTGTCCTGGGCGTGCAGCAGCGCCGCGGCGCCGGGGCGGCACGGGATACCGGACTCCTCCACGGCCGCGATGTGGGCCCCGGGGACGTGCTCATGGTCGAAGGTGACCACGTCGCAGCCCTTGGCGAACGCGCGCAGATCCTCCAGCGAGGAGTCGTCGCCTACGCGGACGTCGGTGACGACCCGCGCCGCCGAGTCGTGGGCGGAGCCGGCGAGCACGCGCAGCGACACGCCGAGGCCGATCGCGGCCTGCTGGGTCATCCGGGCCAGCTGCCCGCCGCCCGCCATACCCACTACGGGCATCTGAGCTGGATCTCTCACGGTCGAAAGGCTATCGGGCGGTACGGTGTGCCCGGTCATCGCGGCCGGTTCCTTGGACACGGCGAACGAACCGGGCGCGTGCCGCGTCGAAGGAGTGTGAGGTGCGTTCAACAGGGCAGCGTCGAGGGCGAGGGGAACAGGCGCGGATACGCGAACGTTCCTTTAACGACGCCTCAGTGGCCACATACGTCTATCCTCATTGTGCCTCCACCCTTGCCGTAGTGCGTCGGACCACGCCCGCGGCCGCCGTAGCCGAAGTCCGGAAGGACGGTTCCTCTTCGTGAACCTGGTCTCCAACCTCTATCAACGGTTCGCGCATCTGGTGCGCGAGCTCGCGAAGTTCGGCAGCGTCGGCGCGATCGCCTTCGTCATCACGCTGATCCTCAGCAACGCGCTGCACAACGAGGCCGGCCTGGGGATGGGCCCGCTGTCCTCCAACGCCATCGCGACGGTGGTGGCGACCACGTTCTCGTACATGGCCAACCGCTACTGGACGTTCCGGCACCGCGACCGGACCGGGCTGGGCCGCGAGTACGTCCTGTTCTTCGCGCTGAACGGCGTCGGCCTGGTGATCACCCAGCTGTTCATCGGCTTCACCCACTACGTGATGGGCCTCACGGGGCCGATCGCCTACAACGGCGCGCTGATCGTCGGCACCGGCGTGGCGACGCTGTTCCGGTTCTGGTCGTACAAGAAGTGGGTGTTCCTGCCCGTCGAGGCCGCGCAGGTCGACCCGCACTCCGGGCTGCCCGGCGTCGCGCCGGTCGAGCCCGACGTGCCGCAGGCTCCGCAGCAGGCCCCGCAGCAGGTCAACGGCCACACGCTTCCCGCCCCTGATCTCAGCCGGGCGCTCGGCGAGAACCCCGCCGAGGGGTACGCGGAATTCACCCGCACCCCCTGAATCCCTACCCCTGAACCCGTACCCCCTGAGCCTGCACCCCTGAGCCCCGTATGCCCTGAGTCGGCACCCCTGAGCCGTAACGCGGACTCCTGAGCCGTCACGCGGGGCCGATCACGACGCGTTCCGAGGCCAGCTTGGCCTGGGCGGCCTGGCGCAGGAACACCCCGAACACCGCGGGCCTCGTCTGGATCAGCTCCAGCCGGCCGCCGTCCACCACCGCCAGCGAGCGGGCCAGGTAGAGCCCGAGCCCGGTTCCCCGGCCGCTGCTGACGCTGCGCTCGAAGATCCTGGCTTCCAGCTCCGGCGGGATGCCGGGGCCCTCGTCGCCGATCTCCACCACCACCGAGCTGGCGCCCGGCTTGGTGTTGATCGTGACCGGTCCCGACCCGTGCACCAGCGAGTTGTCCAGCAGCGTCGCGATGATCTGGGAGAGGCCCTCGGGGCTGGTCATCCCGACCAGGCCCCGTTCCCCGGTGGTACGGACGTCGCGGCCGTCCCGGCGGAAGATCGGCCGCCACTCCTCGACCTGCTGGGCGATGATGTCGTCGATCGGGGCCGCCACGGCGGCGCCGGTACGGTCGTGCCGGGACCGGGCGAGCAGCTGCTCCACCACGGCCACCAGCCGTTCGGCCTGGGCCAGCGCGGCGGCGCCCTCCTCGCGGACGACATCGGGGTAGTCGGCGGCCTCGACCATCTCCTCCAGCCGCATCGACAGGGCGGTCAGCGGGGTGCGCAGCTGGTGGCTGGCATCGGAGGCGAACTCCCGGCTCGCGGCCAGCAGGTCGGCGATCCGGACCGCGCTGCGGTCCAGGACCTCCGCGACCCGGTCGACCTCGGCGATGCCGTACCGGCGGCGGCGCGGCCGGGCGTTCCCCGAGCCGAGCCGGTCGGCGGTCTCGGCCAGGTCGATCAGCGGGACGGTGAGCTTGCGGGCCTGGAACATCGCCAGCCCGACGGTCACCGCGACGCCCAGCGCGGCCAGGCTGCCGATCAGCAGCATCAGCCGCAGCGCCTCGTCCTGGACCTGCCCGGCCGGCCGGGACACCTGCACCCGCACGCCGCCGGCGGTCCCGGTGGCGGTGAGCAGCTCGGTGCCGCGGGCGGGCCGCGCCCCGGCCGTGACCACCTGGTCGTTGGCCAGCGTGATCACGATGTAGCGGCCCGGATATTCCTGCGAGATCTTCTGGTCGGTGATCGGCTGGCCGGACTCCAGGCTGAATCCGACCCCGCCGAGGATCGAGGCGGCCTCGCGGTCCAGCGACTGGCGCGCCTCCTCGTAGATGAGCTTGTGTGTGGCGTAGGCGAGGGGAATGCCGAGCAGCAGGATCGCGACGACCGCCACCGCGAGCGTCGACAGGAGCAGTCGGCGCCTCATCAGGGCTCCTTCGAGGTGATGCCGTGATCACGCGACACGCCGCGGCCCGTCTCGGTCGGCCCGCGGCGGGACCGCGTGATCATGACGAACGGGATCAATCGCCGCGTTCAAACCGGAAGCCGACACCGCGCACGGTCGTGATGTAGCGCGGGCTGCCGGCGTCGTCGCCGAGCTTGCGGCGCAGCCAGGAAATGTGCATGTCGAGCGTCTTGGTGGAACCCCACCAGTTGGTGTCCCACACCTCGCGCATGATCTGTTCGCGGGTCACGACCTTGCCGGCGTCGCGCACCAGCACGCGCAGCAGGTCGAACTCCTTGGTGGTCAGCTGGAGCTCCTGTTCGCCCATCCAGGCCCGGCGCGACTCGGCGTCGATCCGGACGCCCTGCACGATGGGCGTCTCGGTGCTGCCGCGGCGCAGCAGGGCCCGGACCCTGGCGAGCAGTTCGGCCAGCCTGAAGGGCTTGGTCACATAGTCGTCGGCACCGGCGTCCAGCCCGACGACGGTGTCGACCTCGTCGGCGCGGGCGGTGAGGATCAGGATGGGCACCCCGTGCCCCTCGGCGCGCACCCGGCGCGCCACCTCCAGACCGTCCAGTTCGGGCAGTCCGAGATCGAGGACGATGAGATCCACGCCGCCCCCGAGAGCCCGCTCCAGCGCCTGCGGGCCGTCCGGGCTGACTTCGACGGTGTACCCCTCACGACGCAGCGCGCGGGCGAGAGGCTCGGAGATGGACGTGTCGTCCTCGGCGAGCAGTACTGAGGTCATGGACCGATCGTATGACCATTCACGAACGTTTCCCGGCGGCCGCCGCGCTCTTGACCTGCGGTTTGCCACTCATAGTACATCCATGAACACGGACAAATCATGATGTAAGAGGAAGTAACCGTACGTTATTGCCACCGGTCAGGGTGGCCGTGGAGCGGTCCGAGGACCGCCACGCCCGGCCCCGGGAGGGTGAGCGTGACCGTTTCGAGGTCACCGTCCGTGGTGGCCGGATCCAGCCGTACGGCGGAATCGGAGGCCAGCAGCAGCCGCGCGGGTGGAACGACCGGCAATCGCACGGTTCGTTCGTCGAAACAGGCCACCACGCGGATCCGGCCGCGCCGCAGCACGAGCGAACCGACATTCGCGTCATCCGGTTGATCTTGCACATTCGCCCGCGTGTCGCGCCCGAGGGTCTCGCCGGTCTCCACCGCGACCCCGGTGAGCCGCGGGTCGGTCAGCTCGGGCCAGGCGCGCCGCAGCGCGATCAGCGCGCGATGCCATTCCAGCAGCTCACGGTGGACGCCCTCGCCGGCCTCGGCCCAGTCGAGCCGGGATCGCCGGAACGTATCCACAGCCTGTGGATCGGGAACCTCGCCCGTCCAGCCGTGCCGGGCGAACTCGCGCCGGCGGCCCTCCGTGACGGCCCGTCCCAGCTCCGGCTCCCGGTGGTCGGTGAAGTAGCACCACGGCGTGCTCGCCGCCCACTCCTCGCCCATGAAGAGCATCGGGGTGAACGGGCCGAGCAGCAGCAGCGCCGCGCCGATCTTGAGCCGGGCGGGCGGGAGCGACGCGGCGGCCCGGTCACCGGCCGCCCGGTTGCCGACCTGATCATGGTTCTGCAGGAACGTGACGAACCGGTGCGCGGGCGTCCGCAGCACGTCCACCGGCCGGCCGTGATGGCGCCCCCGGTACGTCGACCACGTGCCGTCATGGACGAACACCCTGGTCAGAGCCTTGGCGAGCGTCGCCATCGAGCCGAAGTCGCAGTAGTACCCCTGCCGTTCCCCGGTCAGGGCGGCGTGCAGGGCGTGGTGGACGTCGTCGCACCACTGCCCGTCCAGGCCGTACCCGCCGGCCTCCTGGGACGTCACCAGCCGGGGATCGTTCAGGTCCGACTCGGCGATGAGGAAGAGTTCGCGGCCGAGATGGGCCGACAGCGCCTGGACGCGGCCGGCGAGGGCTTGCAGGATGTGTACGGCGCCGTGGTCGTTGATGGCGTGGACGGCGTCCAGGCGCAGGCCGTCCAGGTGGTAGTCGCGCAGCCACATCAGCGCGTTGCCGATGACGAACGCGCGCACCTCGTCAGAGCCCACCTGGTCGAAATTCACAGCCGCGCCCCAGGGGGTGCTGTACGCGTCGGTGAAGTACGGCCCGTAGGACGCGAGCCGGTTGCCGCTCGGCCCTAGGTGGTTGTAGACGACATCGAGGACGACCGCCAGCCCACGCGCATGAGCCGCGTCCACGAAACGCTTCAACCCGTCCGGACCGCCGTACGGCTCGTGCGGTGCCCACAGGTGTACGCCGTCGTACCCCCAGCCCTGGATCCCAGGGAACGCGGCCACCGGCATCAACTCAACGGCGTCCACTCCTAGGGAGACCAGGTAGTCGAGCCGTTCAATGGCCGCGCCGAACGTCCCCTCCTGGGTGAACGTGCCCACGTGCAGCTCGTACAGGACGCTGCCAGGCAGGGGACGTCCTCGCCATGCCCGGTCCGTCCAGGCGAAGCGGTCGTGCTCGTACACACGGCTGGCCCCATGGGCTCCGTGGGGCTGCCAAGGCGAACGCGGATCCGGCAGGATCTCGTCCTGATCGCCTAGGACGAAGCCGTAATCCGTACCGTGCCCGGCTTCCGGGACGTCCGCGCCCCACCAGCCATGCCGCCCTTCCACAGGACTCATCAATCGGCGTACGGGCGCTTCCCCTTTCCAGGTGGCGACCTGGACTCGTTCGGCATCCGGCGCCCAGACCTCGAATCGGGTCACTCCGCCCTGTCCTTTCCCGTGCTGTCCTTCTCCGTGCCGTTCTTTCCTGTGGCATCTGGAACGAGGAGAGCGACGGGAAGCGTTCTGAACAGTTCGGCCAGGCGGAGCCGCGGACCCCTGTGGACGGCGCCGGTCAGGACGTCGCGCCACAGCCCGGAACCGGCGTCCAGGGACGTGTCGCCCCAGCCCTCGGCCCGTTCAAGACCTGCCGGAAGCCTGGTCACGACCGTCAGAGCCTCCCCGCGAGAGAAGGCCAAGGCGTGCCGCGCGGCATCCCCCTCAGCCTCGACAGCCCCATGGCCGCCGCCGAACCAGTCCGGGTGCGCGCGCCGCAGCCGCAGCGCCCGCGAGGTCACCAGCAGCTTCTCGTCGTCCAGATCGCGGGGGTCGCGCCCGCTGTCGAGGCGCGTGAGGCGGGTACGGCGCAGGCCGTAGTCGATCGGACGCCGGTTGTCGGGGTCCACGAGCGACAGCCCGACCAGTTCGCAGCCCTGGTAGACGTCCGGGACGCCCGGCATGGTCAGCTGGACGAGCTTCTGGCCGAGCATGTTGGCGCGCGCGTACGGCTTCAGCATGTCCACGAAACCCGTGAGATCCGCGATCAGGTCGGCGTCCTCCAGGACCCGCCGGGCGTACGCGAGCACCGCCTCCTCGTACCCGGTGTCGGGCTCGATCCAGGACGTCCGGGTCTTGGCCTCGCGCATCGCCTTGGTCAGGAACTCCGCCAGCCGGTCCGCGGTGAGCGGCCAGGCCCCGGCGAGCGTCTGCCAGAACAGGTACTCCAGGTCAGGCTCCAGCGGCGAGCCCTTGGGGTCCCACGCGCGCCAGCGCTCGACGGCCTCCGTCCACGGTCCCGGCAGCTCGGCGAGGACGGCGAGCCGGGCGCGGACGTCCTCCTGGCGCTTGGTGTCGTGCGTCGAGAGCGTCGTCATCGTCGCGGGCCAGTCGCGGGCCAGGGTCTCGCAGTACGCGTGGAAGTCCTCCGGGCCGACCGCGAACCGTGCCGGATCGCCGCCCACCTCGTTCAGCATCGCCATCCGGTTCCAGCGGTAGAACGCGGTGTCCTCCACGCCCTTGGCCGCCAGCGGCGCCGACGTCTGCTGGAACCGCTCGGCGAACTCCGGCTCTCCCGCGCCGGCCCCCAGGGCCAGCTTGACGATCGTCTCCAGGTCCTGGTGCAGCCGGTCCGGAACCCGCGCCCGCGCCGCCCGTTCCGCCTGCTCCAGGACCTCGACCGCCTGGACCGGCGGGTCCTCGCCCGGGACGACGTACGCCCGGTAGACGGGCATTGCGGCCAGCAGCTCGAACAGCGCCGTCCTGAGATCCTCACGCCGCGCCTCGTCCTGCTCGCCCAGGGCCCGGCACAGGACCGTGTGCAATCGAGTGATCTCCGGCCGCAGCCCGTGCTCCGCCGCGTACCGGCGCGCCTCGTGCTCGACCTCCTCGAACGCCGCCGGGCCGCCGGTGAACGCGACGTAGGCGTCGGTCAGCGGCCGTTCCCCGTCCGGATCGACGAAGATCCCGCCCACCATGCCGAGCGCGTCGTACCCGGTCGTACCGGCGCACCGCCAGCCGGCCGGCAGCCGCTCCTCGCCGGTCGTGATCTTCTCGACCACGATCCAGCGCGGCGTCCCGGGCTCCGAGGCCGCCGCCGACAGCCGTTCCAGATAGCCGCGCGGATCGGTGAGGCCGTCGGGGTGATCGATCCGCAGCCCGTCGACCAGCCCCTCGGAGACCAGGCGCAGCAGCAGCCCGTGCGTCCGGGCGAAGACCTCGGGGTCCTCCTGGCGCAGGCAGATCAGGCCGGAGATGTCGAAGAACCGCCGGTAGTTGGGCTCGCCCTCACCCGGCAGGACGATCCGCCCGCCGCCCGCCTCCCAGTCGATGTCGAACCAGCGGGCGTACGGCGAGTCCTCGCCCCGCTCGATCACCGACGCCAGCGGCGCGTTCAGCTCCGGCGGATGCGGGATCGCCATGTGGTTGGGGACCACGTCCACGATCATCCGCAGCCCGTGCGCGCGGAACCGCGACGCCATCGCCCGGAACGCGTCGCTCCCGCCCAGCTCCGCCGACAGCCGGTCGTGATCGACCACGTCGTACCCGTGCGTCGAGCCGGGCGCCGCCTGGAGCACCGGCGAGAGGTACACGTGCGAGACGCCCAGCCCCGCCAGGTACGGCGCCAGCGCACCCACCTCGTTGAAGCCGCAGTGCCGCGGGTCGCGCACACCGCGCAGCTGGATCCGGTACGTCGCGGTCGCGGGGACCTCGGGGTCAGACACGGCGGAGCACCTGCACCGAACGGGCCTCGACCGTCACCGTCTCGCCCGCCTTGACCATGGGGGACTCCTCCTCGGCGAGCAGGGGATCGGCGGTGTCGAGCACCTTGCACCACATCCCGCCGTACCGGGCGGGCGGCAGCCCGAAACCCAGATCGCCGTGGTGGGCGTTGAACAGCAGCAGGAACGAGGCGTCCTTGATCCGCTCGCCGCGCCGGCCGGGCTCGTCGATCGCGTCGCCGTTCACGAAGATGTAGAACGACTTGTTGTAGCCGGCCGACCAGTCGGCGTCGTTCATCTCCCGCCCGCCGGGGGTGAACCACAGCAGGTCGGGCAGCGCCTTGCCCTGCTTCGCCCCCTTGCCCTGCCGCGATCCCACCGCCTGCCGGGTCTGGGGCCCGCGCCCCTGGAAGAAGCGGCGGCGCCGGAACACCGGGTGCTTCTTGCGCAGCGCCGCCAGCTTCTGGACGAAGTCGAACAGCGGGAAATGGTCCTGGAGCCCGTCCCAGTCGACCCAGGAGATCTCGGTGTCCTGGCAGTAGGCGTTGTTGTTGCCGCGCTGCGTACGGCCGATCTCGTCGCCGTGCGAGAGCATCGGCACGCCCTGGGTCAGGAACAGCGTGGCCATGAAGTTGCGCTTCTGCCGCTCGCGCAGCCCGATGATCTCCAGGTCGTCCGTCGGGCCCTCGCGGCCGCAGTTCCAGGAGCGGTTGTCGTCGGTGCCGTCCCGGTTGCCCTCGCCGTTGGCCTCGTTGTGCTTGCCGTCGTACGAGACCAGGTCGTGCAGGGTGAAGCCGTCGTGGCAGGTCACGAAGTTGATCGAGGCGTTGGGCCGGCGGCCGTCGTCGGCGTACAGGTCGCTGGACCCGGTCAGCCGGGAGGCGAACTCCGGCAGCGTCGCGGGCTTGCCCCGCCAGTAGTCGCGGACGGTGTCGCGGTACTTGCCGTTCCACTCGGTCCACAGCGGCGGGAAATTGCCGACCTGGTAGCCGCCTTCCCCCACATCCCAGGGCTCCGCGATCAGCTTGACCTGCGAGACCACCGGATCCTGCTGCACCAGATCGAAGAACGCCGACAGCCGGTCCACCTCGTGCAGCTCCCGGGCCAGCGTGGCGGCCAGGTCGAAGCGGAACCCGTCCACGTGCATCTCGGTGATCCAGTACCGCAGCGAGTCCATGATCAGCTGAAGGACGTGCGGGCTGCGCATCAGCAGGCTGTTGCCGGTGCCCGTGGTGTCCATGTAGTAGCGCGGGTCGTTCTCCATCAGCCGGTAGTACGAGGCGTTGTCCAGCCCACGGAACGACAGCGTCGGCCCCAGATGGTTGCCCTCGGCGGTGTGGTTGTAGACCACGTCCAGGATCACCTCGATCCCGGCCTCGTGCAGGGCCTTCACCATGGCCTTGAACTCCAGCACCTGCTGCCCGCGCCGCCCGGACGCCGCGTACCCGTTGTGCGGGGCGAAGAAGCCGATGGTGTTGTAGCCCCAGTAGTTACGCAGCCCCCGATCGACCAGCGTGTCGTCGTGCACGAACTGGTGCACCGGCATCAGCTCGACGGCCGTCACGCCCAGCTTGACCAGATGATCGACGATCACCGGATGGCCGAGCGCCGCGTACGTGCCGCGCAGCTCCGGCGGGATCTCCGGATGCCGGTACGTGAGGCCCTTCACATGGGCCTCGTAGATCACCGTCTCGTGGTACGGCGTCCGCGGCGGCCGGTCGTCGGACCAGTCGAAGAAGGGGCTGACCACCACCGACCGCATCGTGTGCGGGGCCGAGTCCTGGTCGTTGCGCGACCAGGGGTCCCCGAACTCGTAGCCGAAGCACGACGCGTCCCAGTCGACCTCGCCCTCGATCGCCTGCGCGTACGGGTCGAGCAGCAGCTTGGCCGGGTTGCACCGGTCGCCCTGCCGCGGCTCGTACCGGCCGTGCACGCGGTACCCGTACCGCTGGCCGGGCATGATCCCGGGGACGTAGGCGTGCCAGACGAACGCGTCCACCTCCGGAAGCGTGATCCGCGTCTCCTCGCCCCCGTCGGCCGCGGGCCCGTCGAAGAGGCACAGCTCCACCCGCTCGGCGGCCTCGGTGAAGATCGCGAAGTTGGCGCCCGCCCCGTCGAAGTGGGCCCCGAGGGGATACGCGTCACCCGGCCAGACCACTGTCACCGTCCCGCCCTCCCGTCGTTCGGGACGGATGCTTCCCCGTGACGGTTGGCTCACACCGCCACGGCGCCGGGAGGGACCGAAGGTAAAGAGAACCGACCACCACTGGCCAGAACGGACATCACTGGGTTACCTTAGGGGAGCCTTACCTTATTGAGGGTGCCCTTACCGTGCATTGGTGATCGCCCTCGGTAGTCCGTAACGCCGCACGGAAGGTTCCACCGCCGGATGTACGTCTGCGTCTGCAACGCCGTCACCGAAGATGACGTGCGGGGCTGTATGGCCGGCGGCGCCTGCTCTCCCAAGGAGGTCAGGGCCGCGTGCGGCATGAAGCCGGGGTGCGGGTCCTGCACCAAGCGCCTGCATGCCCTGGTGAGCGAGTACCGCACGGCCAGCGACCTGGTCGACGCGATCACCGGCGGCCCGGCCTCCCCCGTGATGCCCGCCGAGCACCTGCTGCCCGGACACGTGTTGCCCGAGCACACGGCGCCCGAGCACACACTGCCCGAGCGCACTGCGCCCGAGTCGATCACGGTCGCGGGCCCGTCCCTGCCGGTACGGAACGCGGAGCACGCGCCCCGTACCGCCACGAGGGCCGCCGAGAGGAGGTCGTCGACCGCAGCCTGACGGCAGCCTCCTGACGCACCTCGTCCGGCACCGATACGCGCCGAACGGGGGCCTAGTGCTGTCCAAGGTCCGGCCCGCATGACAGCATGGGCCGAATGGAAGGCGACAAGGACATCATCAACCTGCTCAACGAGCAGCTGACCGCGGAACTCACCGCGATCAACCAGTACTTCCTGCATGCCAAGATGCAGCAGAACTGGGGCTTCACTCGCTTGGCCAAGCACACCCGCGACGAGTCGTTCGACGAGATGCGGCACGCGGAGCGGCTGACCGACCGCATCCTGTTCCTGGAGGGACTGCCCAACTACCAGAAGATCGGCACGCTGCGCATCGGGCAGACCGTGTTCGAGCAGCTCAAGGCCGATATGCAGGTCGAGCTCGAGGCCGTGGCGCGGCTGCGGCCCGGGATCGAGCTGATGCGCTCGCGCGGCGATGTGACCTCCGCCCGGATCTTCGAGGACATCCTGGCCGACGAGGAAGAGCACATCGACTACCTGGAGACCGAGATGGGCCTGGTGGAGTCCCTCGGCGAACAGAACTACCTGCAGCGCCTCACCGCCGCCCCGGGCGAGGACTGAGCCGGAACGCGACGTCCCCGGCCGTCACCCGGCCGGGGACCCGTGCTTCCCGCGGCGCAGTACGTACGGCTGGATGATCCCCAGCCCGCGGACCGGCCTGCGCACGATCCGGGTGGGCGCGAACGCCGGCTCGCCCTCCAGCCGCTCCGCCAACTCCTCATCGATCACCACCGAGCCCGGCCGGGCCAGCGAGGTCAGCCGGGCGGCCAGATTCACCGTCGTACCGAACACATCGCCCATCAGCTGCAGCACCGGGCCGTGCGCCGCGCCCACCCGGACGTCCGGGACCTCGGTCTCGTCCTGGATCGCCTCCGCGATGGTGAGCGCGATCTCGCCGCCCACCGCCGGGTCGTCGGCGCAGAACAGCACCTCGTCCCCCAGCGTCTTGACCAGCCGCCCGCCGCACGAGGCCACGATGTCGGACGCGGTCTCCTCGAACCGCTCCACCACCCGCGCCAGCTCCAGCTCCTCCAACTCCCGGCTCATCTGCGTGAACGAGACCATGTCCGCGAAGCCCACGGTCAGATGCGGCCGTACGGCACCCGTCCCGGCCTCGCGGCTGGTCGCCGCAGCGGCGATCGCGCGGGTCCCTGCGGCGGCCAGCTGCCGCCGCCAGGCGTGCACCACCAGCGGCTCGAACTCCCCGATGTGCTTCTCGGCCAGCTCCACGATCGTCTGCACCGACGTCGGATCGGGCGGCTCGTTCGGATCCGGGATCACCATGTGGCTGAGCAGGTTGACCTGCCACTCGGCGAGCCGGGTCATCGTCTGCCCGAACGCCCGCACCAGCCGGATCACCGCGTCCTCGTCCAGGACACCGTCGTCCATCAGCCGGCGGATCCGGTCCAGCGCCGCCACATCGCCGTCGGTGTAGGCCACCTCGCCGTCGGGCATCGAGGGATACCCGAACGCCCGCCAGATCCGGCCGGACAGCTCCCGCGTCACCCCGGCCCGCTCGGTGGCGTCGACACGGGTGTAGCGCAGCTCGCCACCGAGCAGGAGCTCCTCGATCTCCTTCGGATCCGGTACCCCTGCTGCTGACATCTCCCCTGCCCCTCAGACCGCCCGCGGCGACGTGGTCAAGTACCGCGACATATCGTGGCAGACGCGGCCGTCCCAGGGTGATCGGACCACCGATCCCCCCACCACGTTCAACGTACGTGAACCACGTCACCAGCCCCGACAGCCCGCACCGCACCGTCCTCACCAGTGACGACGAGCCGCCCCGAGGCATCGACGTCCCCGGCCGTACCGCGCAAGGGCTCACCGGCGGGCAACTCGACCCGTACGTTCCGCCCCAAAGTCGCGCACAGCTCCTTGTATGCGGTACGCAGCCCGCTGCTCTCCGGGTCACCCTCCAGCGCGGTCCACTCGCGATACCAGGTCTCGAACTCCCGCAGGATCGCGCGCAGCAACGGCGCCCGATCGGTCAGCGGAGCCCCCTCGATCAGCAGCGAAGTCGCCGTGGGCACCGGCAGCTCGTCCTCCCGCAGGCCCACGTTGAGCCCGACCCCGACCACGATCGCGTCACCGACCTTCTCCGCCAGGATCCCGGCCAGCTTGCGCTCCCCGACCAGCAGATCGTTCGGCCACTTCAGCCGCGCGTCCACCGCCACGTCCTCCGGCTCCCCGAGAAACTTCTCCCCGGCCTCCGACCAGGCCGTCATCCGCCGTACCGCCATCGCCACGGCCACCCCGGTCAGCAACGGCATCCACCCGATCCGAGCCGCCGGAACCACCGGCCGCAGCAGCATCGAGAACATCAACCCCGACCGAGGCGGTGCCGTCCAGGGCCGCCCCAACCGCCCCCGCCCGGCCGTCTGCAGCTCGGTCGCCAGCACCGTCCCCTCCGGCGCCCCCTCCCCCACCAGACGCGCCAGATCAGCATTGGTCGACCCGGTCTCCGCCACGACCCGTACATCCCGCCACAACGCCCCAGGCCGCACCAACGCCCGCCGAAGCCCCCCCTCATGCAACGGAGGCCGCCCCAAATCCCCATAACCAGAAACAGTCACAGTGTCATTGTGGGGGGACGACCCCCCACACCCCCCGAGCGGGTCGGGCCGACCCCTACGCTCGTTCCTCGCTTCGGGGCCACCCACCCCGGTGGGGCGGCTCCGCCCCCCACGCCCCCCGGCTGGGGCTCCGCCCCTAGCCCCCGAGCGCTCTGCGCCCTGGTCCGTTGACTCGTGGCGTGTTCGCCCCCAGCGTCGCCCATCGAGGCGAACACGCCACGAGTCACCGGAGGCGGCGAGGGTCGCGGTCACCCCGATTCGGAAGATCCGAACGCGCCAGATGCCAGCAGCCATCCGTCCTCGGTCTCTGTCGCCGGATCCAGGTGTGTCCGTCCACAGGCAGGGCTGGGGAAGCGGACAGGGCGCGCGGCGACGCGGTGAACGGGTGCCGCATTAGGGTGATCGCGTGGATGGAGTGACACTGCGGCGGGATGCCGAGCACGTGGCCGAGATCATGCTGGATCGTCCGGAGGCACTGAACGCGCTGTCGACGGCTATGGCACGGCAGCTGGCCGCCGTGGGCGCCGAGGTGGCCGCGGACCCGTCCGTACGGGCGGTGGTGCTGAGCGCGGCGGGTGAGAAGGCCTTCTGCGTGGGGGCGGACCTCAAGGAACGCAACGCGATGTCGGACGCGCAGATCCTGGCCCAGCGGCCGGTGTTCCGGGCGGCGTTCGGGGCGGTGCTGAACCTGCCGCAGCCGGTGGTGGCGGCCGTGCACGGGTACGCGCTGGGCGGCGGTTGCGAGTTCGCGCTGAGCTGCGACCTGATCGTCGCCGACGAGTCGGCGGTGTTCGGGCTGCCGGAGGTCGCCGTGGGGCTGGTGCCCGGTGGCGGCGGCACCCAGCTGGCACTGCGCCGTCTCGGCCCGGGCCGCGCGGCCGATCTGGTGCTGACCGGCCGCCGCCTGAGCATCGACGAGGCCCAGGCGTACGGCCTGGTCGACCGCAAGGTCCCCGCCGGATCGGCACGCGAGGAGGCCATGGTGATCGCCGCCGCCATCGCGGCGAACTCCCCGGTCGCCGTCCGCGCCGCCAAGCGAGCACTGCGGCTCGGCAACGGCCTGAGCCTCGACGCCGGACTCGACATCGAGGACAACGCCTGGCGTACCGCCGCGTTCTCGGAAGACCGCCGCGAAGGCATCGCCGCGTTCACCGAAAAGCGCAAGCCCAACTGGCCCACCTGATCACCGGTCACCCGCAATGTCGACTCGTGGCGTGTTCGCCTTTCCAACGCTGCGGATAGGCGAACAC
>NZ_JBIRAW010000056.1:0-39294 GCF_044326315.1 Actinomadura sp. 9N407
GCCTTGGGCGCTGGCCTGCTTTCTGCTGATCGGTCTTGTCGAGGGTCCGGTGTTCACCGCGACCCTGATGCTCCGCCAGCGGGAATCGCCGCCGGACCGCCTCGGGCAGGTCAACACCACGGGCGGCGCCAGGGGCGAACACGCCACGAGTCAACGGGGAGAGGGCGGAGCGGGAGTCGGTGGTGGCGCGTTGCGCGAGGACGGCGAGGCGGGTTCCGCGCGAGCCTGCCGGTGGCGCGTGCGGACCGACCACTTTGCGGTGTCGGCGGTGTCTATCCATCGGAGAGGGCCTCAGGAGAGAAGGAGCCGCCATGCGAGGGATGCCGCCCGCAGAGGAAACCGACCTGCTGGCACTGGCGCGGAGCGGAAGCGGCGAGGCGTTCCGCGAACTCGTCGAGCCGTACCGGCGCGAGCTCCAGGTGCACTGCTACCGCATTCTCGGCTCGATCCAGGACGCCGAGGATGTGCTGCAGGAGACGTTGCTGGCGGCATGGCGCGGGATCGGCGGTTACGAGGAACGCGCGTCGGTACGGACGTGGCTCTACCGGATCGCCACCAACCGCTGTCTCAACGCCTTGCGGGCCGGTGGCCGCCGCCCGCACGAATACCCGGCCTTCCGATCGGATGTCCCGTTGCCCGAGCCGTCGCATCGTCGAGCGGAACCGAGCTGGCTGGAGCCGTACCCCGATGTGCTGCTCGACGAGATCGCCGACCATGTGCCGGGACCGGAGGCGCGGTACGAGCTCAGGGAATCGGTGTCACTGGCTTTCCTGGCGGCGCTGCAGCAATTGCCGCCGAGGCAGCGAGCCGTACTGGTGCTGCGGGACGTACTGGGATTCCGGGCCGCCGAGGTGGCGACCATGCTCGACACGACCGTGAACGCGGTGACCAGCGCGCTGAAGCGAGCGCGGGGTGCGCTGGTCCATGAGTCGCCGGGCACCGGCAGGGAGAGTGCTCCGCTTCCGGACTCGCTGCTGGAACGGCGGATCGTGGACGATTTCAGCCGCGCCTTCGAGGCCGGGGACATCGACGCGGTCGTGGCCATGCTCACCGATGACGCGTGGCTGACCATGCCGCCGATGCCGCTGGAGTACCAGGGACCGGATGCCATCCGGCACTTCCTGGCCACGGTCCCGCTACGCGACGGCGGCCGGCACGTACTGGTTCCGACGCGGGCGAACGGCCAGCCGGCTTTCGGTGTCTACCTGCGCGATCCGCGGACGCCGATCCTGCACGCGCACGGAATGGTCGTGCTGGCCCTCTCCGGCGATCGGGTCACCGCGATGACGCGATTCCACGACAACGTGCTGCTGGCGATGTTCGGGCTTCCGCGCTCGCTGCCTGCCTCATGAGCCGCGCATCCGGCGACGATTCGAGCAGGGAGACAAGGTGGGTTCTGGCGGGGGACGGATGACGTCCAAGCAGGCATGGGTGCTGGGGCTCGCTTCGCTGGCGTCGTCCATGATGGCCCTGGACAGCCTGGTCGTGACGACGGCACTGGGCACGATGCGGCAGGACCTGGCGGCCTCGGTCGAATCACTCGAGTGGATCGTCAACTCGTACAACCTGACCTTCGCGGTGCTCCTGCTGACCGGGGCGGCGCTGGGTGACCGGTTCGGCCGCCGCCGGATGTTCGTCGCCGGGCTGGCGGTGTTCACGCTTGCGTCGGTGGGCTGCGCGCTGGCCCCGGACATCGGCACACTGATCACGTTCAGGGCGCTGCAGGGAACCGGTGCCGCGATGGTGCTGCCGCTGTCGCTCACCCTGATCACCGCGACGTTCCCGCCGCAGCGGCGGGGCAGGGCGATGGGGCTCTACCTGGGCCTGACCGGGCTGGCCACGTTCAGCGGCCCGTTCATCGGCGGCGCCGTCGCCGAGGGGTTGGCCTGGCAGTGGATCTTCTGGCTGAACCTGCCGGTAGGAGCGATCACGATCGTGCTCGCGGCACTGCGGATCGACGAGAGCGTCGGCTTGAACAACAGGTTCGACATCGGCGGGGTCGTGCTCGTGACGTCGGGCGCGTTCGGCATCGTCTGGGGCCTGGTCCGCGGGAACGCGGCGGGCTGGAACAGCGCGGAGGTCGTGGGCGCGCTCGTGCTCGGTGTCGTACTGGTCATCGGTTTCGTGCTCTGGGAGCGGCGGACCGCGGCGCCGATGCTGCCGATGCGGTTCTTCCGGGCGCGGGCGTTCGCCACGGCCAACCCGGCGAACTTCTTCGTGTTCGCGTCCCTCTACGGCACGCTGTTCTTCCTCGCGCAGTACTTCGAGACCGTCCTCGACGAGGGGCCGCTCGGTGCGGGCCTGCGGCTGATGCCGTGGACCGCGACGCTGATGGTGTGCGCGCCGATCGCCGGCAGGCTGGCCGACCGGTTCGGCGAACGGGCGTTCGTGGCCGGCGGGCTGCTGCTCCAGACCATCGGCTCGGGGTGGATCGCCCTCGTCGCCGGCACCGGCACCGGCTATCTCGACATCCTGCCCGCGCTGATCATCGGCGGGGTCGGGCTGACCATGGCGATGCCCGCCGCGCAGAAGGCGGTGGTCGGAGCGGTGCGGCCGCAGGAGATCGGCCAGGCGTCCGGCGCGTTCATGATGCTGCGGATCTTCGGTGGGGTGTTCGGTGTCGCGGTCTCGGTCGCCGTCTTCGCGAGTGCCGGGGGCTACGCGTCGGCCGACGAGTTCACTGCGGGCTTCTCGGCGGCGATGGGCGCGGTCACCGCGTACGCGTTCGTCGGCATGCTCTTCGCCCTCGGTATCCCAGGCGCTCGACCGGATCCCAGGGCCGCACCGCCGCAGACGGACGGCGCCGTACCCCGGGAGGGTCATGACGGAGGAGTGAGGGTGAAGTAGTGGCGAGCAGGGCGCGCTGGGACGGGAGAGCGGCCACGCAGATTCCACGCGAGGCCGTCAGGGGCGCGCGAGTACGTCAGGAGTTCCGCGTATCGGCGTTCGTTTCCGCCTCCTCCCGGGGCCGTGAGCGGGGGACGGCCAGGGCGATCGCGGCCGCGGAGGGCAGCGCGATGAGCAGTGCCGAGCCGATGCGTCCGTCGCGATGCTGGGCGCAGCGCACATCGGCCCAGTCGGATTCCATCGTTGGGATGCTCCCCACGACCTTCTCGCCGGACTGGCCCGCTCGAAGCACCGACTCGCAGGTGGCCTCCGCCGACGCGTCAGCGGACTTGAGGTAGATGCCCCCCGGAGAAGTCATCAGCAAGAAGTAGATGACACCGGCACCCGCCGCGGCCAGGACCATCGCCCAGCAGTTGAGAACGCTGACGTGCAGGTCCCCGACCTGCCAGCCCGTCGCGGAATCCTTGTCCTCGCCCAGTGGCGCCATGGTCTTCTCCCTGTTCAGATAGGTGAGGCAGGGTACGCGGGCCCGTTATCGATCCCTTATCGGCGGCGGTCCGGGGACCGCTGGGGCCTCATCGGAGGTGAGGCCGTGATTAATCGGTCGACTTCCGGAGGGTGGGTTCGTACTCTCAGGGCATGTTCCTCGCAGCCGGCACCCTGACGCACGCAGAGTTCGCTCTGCGGAGCGCGGTGCCGGCTGCCTTCCTTCAGGCAGCAGAGGCAGCCGCAGCCGTCGTCGACGGCGCGCGAAGCTGACCCCTCTCCGTCCCACCTTCCGGAGAACCAGCGGAGGGGGGTGGCCCGGCAGGTCCCGCGGGAATACCCGCGGGGGGTTCTCACGTTCCGCCAGGACCTAGTGAGGACGAGATCATGGCCAAGCAGCTTTTCGAGCGCTCCAAGCCGCATCTGAACATCGGCACGATGGGGCACGTCGACCACGGCAAGACCACGCTGACCGCGGCGATCACCCAGGTGCTCGCCGGGCGGGGGCTGGCGTCCGCCGTTCCGTTCGAGGGCATCGACCGTGCCCCCGAGGAGCGGGACCGCGGGATCACCATCAACATCGCGCACGTGCACTACGAGACCGCGACCAGGCATTACGCGCATGTCGACATGCCCGGTCACGCCGACTTCGTGAAGAACATGATCACGGGGGTGGCGCAGGTCGACGGGGCGATCCTGGTGGTGTCCGCGCAGGACGGCGCGATGCCGCAGACCCGGGAGCACATCGTGCTCGCCAAGCAGGTCGGTGTCCGGCACATGGTGGTCGCGCTCAACAAGGCGGACGCCGTCGAGGACACCGAGCTGCTCGACCTGGTCGAGCTGGAAGTACGGGAGTTGCTCTCCGAGTACGGGTTCCCCGGCGACGAGATCCCAGTGGTCCGGGTGTCCGGGCTGCGGGCGCTGGAGGGCGACCCGTACTGGGTGGCCCGGATCGACGACCTGCTCGACGCGGTCGACGCGTACGTGCCGGTGCCGCCGCGGCTGCTGGACCGGCCGTTCCTGATGCCGGTGGAGGGCGTGCTCACCATCACCGGTCGCGGCACGGTCGTGACCGGGGTGGTGGCGCAGGGCTCCGTCCAGATGGGGGACGCCGTCGAGGTCGTCGGGCTCGGTGACACGTTCGGCTCGGTGGCGACCGGGCTGGAGACGTTCGGGCAGCGGATGGAGCACGCCGAGGCCGGGGACAACACCGCGATGCTGCTGCGCGGCATCAAGCGGGACCAGATCCGGCGCGGCCAGGTGATCAGCGCTCCGGGCAGCATCCGGCCGCACGCGCGGTTCCGGGCGCAGGTCCGGGTGCTGACCGCGGACGAGGGCGGCCGGAGCAGGCCGTTCTTCCACGGGTACCGCCCGCAGTTCCACTTCCGTACGACGGACGTGGTCGGCGGGGTGGACCTGGGCGGCGAGCGCGAGATGGCGATGCCCGGCGACTCGGTCGAGATGACCGTGGACCTGGGCAAGCCGGTCGCGATGGCCGAGGGCCTGGGCTTCGCGATCCGCGAGGGCGGGCGCACGGTCGGTGCCGGCACGGTCACCGGCCTGCTCGACTAGGCGTACGTGACAGGGAGGGGCCCGGCGGGATGTCCCGCCGGGCCTTTTCTGTGCGTGTGCTGATGATTTCGGGGGTTCGGTGGCGAAAGTCGATCTTGGTGTGGTGAGATTCCGCTGAATCCCCCGCTGATCGAATGCCATCCTGGAGAACGAGTGCGAGCCCCCCGCGCGCTGATCCCTTTGCTCGCCGTCCTCGGTGCCGCCGCGGTCGTGGTCACCGCCGGTGCCGGCGCCGCCATCGAACGGAACACCGATACCGCGTCACCGGCCCTGGCCGACGCCGCCGAAGACGTACCCCGCGCCACAGTGAACGCGATGACCTGGAACGTCTGCGGCGACACCGGCTGCCCGCTCGGGACGCTGCCCGCCGAGCTGGCCGGGCAGATCTCGCAGCAGATGACCGCCAACGAGGTGGGCGGCCGCCAGGTCACGATGAACGCGGTGTTCCTGCAGGAGGTGTGCTCCGGGCACATCGACACGCTGCGCTCGGTCGACTGGCTGCGCTCCTGGAGCTGGGCGTTCGCCCCGATGCGTACGGCCGGCGCGGAACGTACCTGCGCGAACGGCCAGGGCCGGTACGGCGTCGCGGTCGGCACCGCGTCCCCGCTGTCCGACGTGCAGAAGACGGAGCTGCCCTCGCCCGCGCAGTACGGGCGGTCGGTGGTCTGCGGCAGCGTGGCCGCCTGGCAGACCAGGCTCTGCAGCGTCCAGCTCAGCTCGGCGCAGCCGGACGACGACCCGAGCGGCGAGTGGCGCGGCAAGCAGATCGGCGAGCTGACCGAACTCGCCGTGGAGAGCCGCGTGATCATCGGTGGCGACTTCACCGAGCAGCCGCACGCTCCGGCGCTCGACCCGCTCTACCGCGACTTCGCCGAGTGCGACCAGGGGCCGGGCGAGTCCCGTACGGGCGCGCTGACCCAGCAGGCGGCGAACGGCGCGACCGTCGCCAAGACCGACTACCTGTTCATCTCCAAGACCGCGGGCGCGTCCTGCGGCGTCTCGAAGGCCCCGACCGCCGCCTCGGACCACCGTCCGCTGGCCGCCGCGGTCCGGTTCCACTGAGCGACGGCTCGCGGCGTGCCGGGCAGGCGCGCCGCGAGCCGTTCGCGGATCAGTGGACGGAGCGCTCCTGGCCCTCCCAGTACGGGGCGCGCAGTTCACGCTTGAGCATCTTGCCGGTCGGGTTGCGCGGGATCGCGTCGCGCCGCTCGACCGAGGTGGGGCACTTGAAGTGCGCCAGCCGCTCGCGGCACCAGTCGATCAGTTCCCGCTCTGAGACGTCCTCGGCCAGCACCACGATGGCCTTGGGCGTCTCGCCCCACTTCTCGTCCGGTACGCCGATCACCGCGCAGTCGGTGACCTGCGGATGGTTCATCAGGGCGTTCTCGACCTCGGCCGGGTAGATGTTCTCCCCGCCCGAGATGATCATGTCCTTGACCCGGTCGTGGATGTAGAGGTAGCCGTCCGCGTCCAGGTAGCCGGCGTCGCCCGTACGGAACCAGCCGTCCGGCAGCAGGGCCGCCGTGGTGGCGTCCGGCATCGCCCAGTAGCCCTTCATGTTCTGCGGGGTCCGGCACAGGATCTCGCCGACCTCGCCGAGCGCCACCTCGTCCATCGTGGCCGGATCGACGATCTTGAGCTCGACGGACGGGTTGGCGATGCCCGCGCTGCGCAGGCGGTGCGCGTTCGGTCCGTCCGGGACGTGGTCCTCGGCCGGCAGGTAGGTGATCGCGCCGGTGGTCTCGGTCAGCCCGTACACCTGCAGGAACCGCGTTCCCGGCAGCATCGCCATCGCGCCGCGCAGCACGTCGTCGCTGATCGGGGACGCCCCGTACAGCAGGATCTTGAGGCTGGACATGTCCGCCTCGGCCACCTCCGGCATCAGCTGCCAGAACTGCAGCAGTACCGGTACCAGGAAGATGTGCGTGACCTTGTGCCGCTCGATCGCCTGCGCGATCGCGAGCGGATCGGGCTCGCGCGCGATGACACCGGTGATGCCGTCGAAGATGACGCACGTCGTGAGCGCGTTGCCCGCGACGTGGTACATCGGCATCGCGACCATCAGCATGGTCTCGTCGTCGATGTCCCACACGTCCCTGGTCAGCGGCAGGACCGACAGGAAGTTGTCGTGGGTCAGCATCACGCCCTTGGGAAGGCCCGTGGTGCCCGACGAATAGAGCTGGACGAAAACGTCGCTGGTGTCATGCGCGTCGCCGCCACCGGCCTCGGACGGGTCGTGCGCGTCCATCCAGGACGCGTAGTCCTGGTAGCCGTGTTCCGCGCCGCCGTCGATGACGATCGTGTGCTTGGTGTGCTCGAGCTTTCCCGCGATGGCGTCCAGGATCGGAACGAAATCCGGCCCGACGATGAAGACCTTCGCCTGCGCGTTGTTGACGATATAGGCGACCTCGTCGGGCGCCAGCCGGTAATTGATCGGAACCTGTGCGGCCCCTATCCGCGCGGCGCCGAAAAGTTGCTCGGCGTATTCGAGCGAATTCTTGTCCAGCATCGCGACCCGGTCGCCGCGGCCGACACCGGCCGCGGTCAGTGCCGCCGCGGCCCGGTCGGCGCGACGATCGAAGTCGCGGTAGGTGATCGACAGATCACCCGCATGGAATGCGATGCGATCCGGGTGCGACTGCGCCCGCTCGCGCAGTACCTCGGTCAGGCTCGGCATGGTGGCCCCTTTCTGCGGTGACCGCCTGTTCGTCTCGGAATCATGCGGTCGCCGGTGGGCCGGGCACAAGGCCTGAACGCGGAGTTTCTCGCGGCCGGATCGCTTCGGTCTAGGGGTCTCTTGGTCTGGGGTTCTATCTCTTCTTGGAAGTCTTGGCGATCAGCATCACCGCGACGTACGCGATCACCGCGATGAACCCCACGAAGAAGAAGAACTTCAGCATCGACAGCAGTGCGCCGATGACGGTCAGTACCAGCCAGATGGCGAGTACGACACCAACGATTGTCAGGATTGTGCGAGCCATGCCAACACGGTATGCGGTGTCCCGCCGAACCGTCATCACTCTGCGGGAGGATCTCGGCCTTTCCCGAGTGACCCCGGCCTCCACCCGGAGGCCGAGGTGACCCTGAGATCAGTCCCGGGGTTCTCCCTGAGCGGGCGGCGGAGGCGGAGGCGGGGCGGACGCCTCGTACGACCCGGCCGGAGGTCCGGCAGGGGGCGGCGGCTGGCCGGGCTCCCCGGGAGGAGCGTACTGGCCGGGCTGGCCGCCGGGCGGCGGGGGCTGGCCGGGCTCCCCAGGGGGAGCGAACTGGCCGGGTTGTCCAGCGGGCGGCGGGGGCTGGCCGGGCCCTCCGGGGGGAGCGAACTGGCCGGGCTGCCCAGCGGGAGGCGCGGGCTGGCCGTACTGACCGGGAGGCGGGGGCTGGCCCGGCGTTCCGGGAGGTCCGTACTGGCCCGGCTGCCCGGCGGGGGGCGGACCGTACTGGCCGGGCTGACCGTAGGGCGGTGCGGGCTGGCCGTACTGGCCCGGCTGGGGCTGACCGAAGGCGGGCTGCGGCCCGCCCCACGGACCCTGAGGCTGCTGCCGCCCCGAGGACTTGGCGGTCATGACCCGCAGTGCGGCGAGGCCTGCCGCCACCAGTACGGACAGCAGCCAGCTGCCCGCGCCGATCGCGTCCATGTGCTTCAGGGTCTCGAGGTAGATCTCGAGCCTGGCGGAGGGATTGCGCTGCTCGATGATGATCTCGGAGGCGCCGATGCCGATCAGGACGCCGATGAACCCTCCGACGAGCGCCGAGATCCCGGCCAGGATCGGGGCGAGGGGACCGGAGGGCCGGGTCAGGAAGAGCGGTGCGGCGGCGGCCACTCCGACGATCACCGAGATCAGCGCGTTCAGGACGCGGGCCATCCCGAGGCCGACGTCGGAGTTGAAGATGACGTCGAAGATGACGACGAGAACGGCGTTCGCCAGGATGGCGAGCACGAAGCCGAGCGCGATGGCTCCGAGGACGGCTCCGGTCGACGTGCGGGAACTGGATGGCGGCATCCGCTCATTAAACAACCGACGTCAATCCTCGTCGCGCGGAGTGACGAAGGGGGCAGGCCCGAACGCGCGAATCGGTCCGGCGGACGGCTCCGCCGAAGCAGGTCTTACGAGTCGGTGACGTGGGCGGGCGGCGGGTCCGGCGGCGCGTAGCGTGAGGCCGTGAACTCCGCCGTACCGACCGGCCGCGTCCTGGTGGTCGACGACGACCCCACGGTGGCCGAGGTCGTCGCCCGCTACCTGACCCGCGACGGCCACGAGGTGACGTGCGTCGCCGACGGCCTGCAGGCCCTGCGGGACGCCCGCGCCCGCCCGCCCGACCTGGTCGTCCTCGACCTCATGCTGCCGGGCATGGACGGCCTGGAGGTGTGCCGCCGGCTCCGCGAGACGTCGGCCGTGCCGATCGTGATGCTCACCGCGCTCGGTGCCGAGACCGACCGGCTGGTGGGGCTGGAGACCGGTGCCGACGACTACGTGACCAAACCGTTCAGTCCCCGCGAGCTGGCCCTGCGGGTCAGGTCGGTGCTGCGCCGCGCCCGCGGGTCCCTGGTCCCCGCCGCGTCCGGCGCTCCGCTGCGGGACGGCGATCTGGTCGTCGACGTACAGGCGCACGAGGCCGAGATCGGCGCCGAGCGGCTGGCGCTGACCACCCGGGAGTTCGACCTCCTGGTGTTCCTGCTCCGGCACCCCCGGCAGGCGTTCACCCGTGACCAGCTGCTCGAACGCGTGTGGGGCTGGTCGTTCGGCGACTCCTCGACCGTGACCGTGCACGTACGGCGGCTGCGCGAGAAGATCGAGGCCGATGCCGCCGCACCTCGCCGCCTGGTCACCGTCTGGGGTGTCGGGTACCGCTACGAGCCCGCCGACGGCGCGGAGCCGGACTCATGATGCTCCCCTTCGAGGACCTGCTGTGGGTGGCCTTCTACGCGGTGCTGGCGGCCCTGGTCGTCGCCTGCGGCGCGCTGCTCCTGCTGCATCTCCTGCGCGGCCGTTCGGTCGCCGCGCAGCTGATCGTGCTGGGAGCCGCCACCGTGCTCGCGACCGTGTCCGGCATCGTGGTGATCTCGCTGATGATGGTCCTGAACGACCATGACCGCGCGGTCGTGCTGGCGGTCGTGACCGCCGCGGCGCCGGTGGCGATGGCGGTGTCGGTGCTGCTGGGACGCCGGCTGGTCGCGGCCAACCGGACGCTCGTGGACGCGGTCCGTTCCGACAGGTTCGAGGTCCCCTCGGTACGGCTGCCCGCCGAACTGGCCGAGCTGTCGCGCGAGCTTGAGGCCGCGTACGAGCGGCTGGCCGAGTCGCACCGGCGCGAGCAGGCACTGGAGGCCAGCCGCCGGGAGCTGGTCGCCTGGGTCAGCCACGATCTCCGCACGCCGCTGGCCGGCCTGCGGGCGATGGCCGAGGCGCTGGAGGACGAGGTGGTGGACGACCCCGAGACCGTCCACCGCTACCACGGCCGCATCCGTACCGAAGTCGAGCGGCTGGCCGAGATGGTCGACGACCTCTTCGAGCTGTCCCGGATCCACGCCGGAGCCCTGCGGCTCTCGCGCAGCCGCGTCGGCTTGGCGGACCTGGTGGCCGAGGCCGTCGCCGGTACGGAGCCGCTCGCCCGGGCCAAGGGCGTCCGGCTGCACGGCGGGGTCAGCGCGGGCCTGCCGCTCCAGGTCGACGCGGCCGAACTGGGCCGCGCGCTGCGCAACCTGGTGGTGAACGCGATCCGGCACACGCCCAGCGACGGCGCGATCGAGGTCACCGGCGAGGTCCGCGACGGCGAGGCCCTGGTCACGGTCGCCGATGCCTGCGGCGGCATCCCGGAAGCCGACCTGCCCCGCGTCTTCGACGTCGCGTTCCGCGGCGAGGCGGCCCGTACACCCGGCGGCGGCGCCGGCCTGGGGCTGGCCATCGCGCGCGGCATCGTCGAAGCCCACGCCGGCCACATCGGTGTCACCAACGCAGGCCCCGGCTGCCGCTTCATAGTCCGCCTACCGGTCGTGTAGTCAGGCCCAGGCGGTCAGGCTTCGCCGGTGAGGTCTTGCCACGGTCGGTCGTGCAAGTCGCGCAGGACTTGCAGGAAGGTGGCTCGTTCGGCGGGCGGCAGGTGGTCCAGCAGGCGTGCTTCGCGTTGCCGGATGCCTGCCTGCGCCTCGTCCCGCAGCCGTCGCCCCTCCGGAGTGAGCGACAGCAGGCGGACGCGCCGGTCGGAGGGGTCGGGCGAGCGCCGGATCAGGCCACGTTCCTGAAGGTCGTCCAGGACGCCGATGATCCGCGTCTTGTCGGCGTGGATGGCCTCGGCCAGTGCGCTCTGGCTGCGTACGGGCACCTCGTCCAGGGCGAGCAGCACCACGTACGCCCACATGGACAGGCCGTGCGCGCGCAGTACGGGCAGCTCGGCCGCCGTCAGGGCACGCCCCAGGCGGACCATCATCGCCGCGAGGTCGGGCCGTTCCGCCTCGCTGGACGCTTCCTCGGTGACCTCGCGCCGGATCATGCGCCCAAGATACGCCGGGACGGAAGATAAGCGGGGCGAGGCTATAGGCATGGACAGATGATATGCAGGCGCCTACTATCTAGCCATGCCTATCAATCACATCATCGAGCTGGACCGGCGTGCCGTACGGGCGAGCGTGGCGGTGGTGTCCCGGGTGAGCCGGGACGACCTCGATCGCGCCACGCCGTGCTCGGAGTGGACGCTCGGTGAACTCCTCGCCCACATGACCGCCCAGCACCGCGGCTTCGCGGCGGCGGCCCGTGGTGCCGGCGAAGACCTCGCCATCTGGGAGGTGTCACCACTTGGGGCCGACCCATCGGCTGCGTACGCGGAGGCCGCCGACGACCTGCTCGCAGCGTTCGCCGAGGAAGGCGTACTGGAACGGAAGTTCGCCCTTCCGGAGCTGGCGGCGGGTTTCGCCTTCCCCGCGGCCCAGGCGATCGGGTTCCACTTCATCGACTACTTCGTGCACGCCTGGGACGTCGCCACATCGATCGCCGTGCCCTTCGAGGAGCCCGACGCGGACACCCTGGAAGCCGCGCGGATCATCGCCTACGAGGTGCCGGGCGGCTCGCACCGGCTCCGGCCGGGTGCGGCCTTCGGCCCCGTGATCGGGACCCCGGCCGGCACCTCCGGCATGGACGAGATCCTCCTCCAACTCGGCCGTACACCCCACCCGTGAGGGCGTGAGGCGATCAGTCCAGCGCTTCGTCGATGGCCTTGAAAGTCGGGCATGGCCAGCGCCACATGCAGGCTCGGCAGCGGCGGATCGGGTTGTCGGGGTCGCTGGTGATGCCGCCGGCGTCCTGCGGGCGGTGCAGGTCGAGCAGGCGGGTGCCGAGGTCGGCGAACGCGATCACGTCCTCGCGGGCACCGGCCAGGAAGGTCAGGTCCTCGCGGGAGAGCCGGGTCCGTACGGGGACGAAGCCGGCCTTGTTCACCAGGCGCGACAGGTACTGCGTGGACGCGCGCCAGGAGCTGGACTTCTCCGAGCGGGCGCGGATCGCGGCCAGGCGTTCCCTGAGCCGGGTCTCGCGCGGGTCGGTGATCTGGTCGGCCTTCATCGGCGGCACGTCCCCCGCGGGACCGCCGGGGCCGCTCGGCGTGCGGTGCCCTTTCGGCGGATCCGGGATTCCGGCCGCGTCGCGGGCGTGGCCGATTCCCGGGCCGTCGCCTGCCTCTGCCGCTGTCGCACCTGCACAGCCTCTCTCACCTGGCGCTTCCGTGCGGGGGATTCCCGCAGATCGCGGGCCCGGAACGGGATCTGGACGGGTGTCCAGGCGGGACTTGGGCAAGAAAAGGGCGAAGGAGATTTCGGACGTACGTCATATCGGGTAACGAGTCGCCCGGCATCGGGGGTACGCGCCACACGGGAGTTGCCGAACTCCCTGGCCCGTGCGCCGTTCGCCAGATAGTGTGCCGGACGTGGAGCTAAATGTCTCGACCGCGTCTCAGGGGGGTCACGCCATCGTCACGGCGACCGGCGAACTCGACCTCTACACCGCGCCAAGGTTGCAGACCGCGCTGGCGGGGTTGCTGCGCGAGCAACTCGACCGCATCGTGGTCGACCTGAGCGGCGTCGAATTCTGCGACTCGACCGGCATGAACGTCCTGCTGTCGGCGATGAAGCGGCTCAAGGAGCGGGGCGGCACGCTGGAGCTGGCCGCGCCGCGCCCTGCCGTCAAGCGCATCCTGCAGGTCACCGGGCTCGACACGGTCTTCATCGTGGTCGATGCCGTGCCCGTCCTGGACGCCGGCTGAACGTTCCGTCCTGACCGTCCGATGGCCCGAGCGGGAAACCTCCCGCGCGGGCCATCGCCGTGCCCGCGGGGCGCGTTCTTCGCGGCCGGTGGGTGAACGGCTACTACGATCGCCGGTATGCAGGATGTAGCGGTGATCATCCCGGCCAAGGACGAGGGCGACCGGATCGCGGCGACCGTGAAGGCGGCGCTGGGGCTGCCCGGTGCCGATCTGGTCCTGGTGGTCGACGACGGCTCGGCCGACGGTACGGGGCGTACGGCGAAGGAGGCCGGGGCCCGGGTCGTCCGGCACAGCCGCAACCGCGGCAAGGGAGCGGCGATGGAGACCGGCGCCGAGGCCGTGGCGCTGCTGGACGAGGGCCGCGAGCAGCCGCGCCACCTGCTGTTCCTGGACGCCGACCTGGCCGAGACCGCGAGCGAGGCCGCGCCGCTGGTGGAGCCGGTACGGGCCGGGGACGCCGACATGACCATCGCGGCGTTCTCCAGCACGGTGAAGCTCGGCGGGCACGGTCTCGTCGTACGGCTCGCGCGTGAGGGCATCAAGCGCGCCACCGGCTGGGAGGCGACCCAGCCGCTGAACGGGCAGCGCTGCCTGACGCGGGCGGCGTTCGAGGCGGCCAAGCCGCTGGCGGCTGGGTTCGGGGTCGAGACCGCGCTCACCATCGACCTGCTGCGCCAGGGGTTCCGGGTGACCGAGGTGGAGGTTCCGCTGGCGCACCGCGCGACCGGCACCGACTTCCGGGCGCAGGTGCACCGGGCCCGGCAGTTCCGGGACGTGGGGAGGGCGCTGGCCGTACGCGAGCCTGCCGTCGCCGTGCGGCTGGACCGGTTCCGGGGCCGCCGGCCGTGACATCGTCGTCGCCCCGTCCCTGGCAGGGGCCCGCGGGGCTGGGTGCGATCGCGGCGAGCATCGGCTGCTTCCTGCTCACCGCGCTGCTGGGCCCCTCCGTCATGCAGCCCGCGCTGCCGGGCCTGCCGGGGCAGCCGCCCTTCTCGCTGGACGTCCATCCGTCGCCGTACCTGGTGATCGGGCTGGTCGTCGCGGGGATCCTGGCGGGCGGCGGCGGGCTGGCGCTGTGCCTGACCGCGGTGGCCAGGGGCTGGCGGTGCCGGCCGATGCCGCTGGTGGTGGCCGGGGTCCTGGTCGCGGGCGCGTTCGCGTTCCTGCCGCCGATCGGCTCGGGCGACCACCTCAACTACGCCGCGTACGGGCGGATGGTCGCCACCGGGCACGACCCGTACGCCACCCGGGCGGTGGACCTGCCCGGCGACCCGGTGATCGACGCCGTCGAGGAGTGGCGCCGGGCCCCGTCGGTGTACGGGCCGATCGCGACCGCGCAGGAGGCGTTCGCGTCGCGGATCGGCGGCGAGTCGATGCGGCTCACGGTCTTCGTGATGTCGCTGATCAACTCGCTGGCGTTCGTGCTGACCGCGGCCGTCCTGTACTGGACGTCCGGGACCCGTGAACGGCGGCTGCGCACCGCGCTGATGTGGACGTTCAACCCGCTGCTGCTGTTCCATCTCGTGGCGGGCTCGCACAACGACACGCTGGCGATCGCGCCGATGGTCGCGGCGCTGGCCGTCTTCACCGGACGGCGGCGGGAAGGTTCTGACAAGGCGTCGCGTGCTCCCTGGACGCGGTCGCTGGCCGCCGGGGCCCTGGTCGGGGCGGCGATGGCGATCAAGTTGCCGGCCGGGCTGGTCGGCGGTGGTCCCGCGTGGGTGCTGCTCGCCCGGTGGCGGCGGACGCGCGAGCGTGCCGTGCTGTGGCGGCTGGCCGCGCTGTTCGGAGGCGCGGGCGCGGTGGCGGTCGTGACGTTCGCGCTGGCCGGTCCGCACGCGTTCGACCAGGTGGCCAGGGCCGCGAACTCGGTGTCGCTGGCCACGCCCTGGCATCTGGTCGATCTGCTGCTGGGACGCGGCGGGCACCGGACGTTCATCAAGATCGGCTTCGTGGTGCTGCTGCTCGTGCTGCTGTGGCTGCTGGCCAGGGCGCTGCCGCGCGACGGCGAGCCCGGCGTGGCCGGCGGGGAACGGGACGAGGCCCGCCGGATCGCCGCCGCGCTGGTGCTGGCCTGGCTGTTCGCCGCCCCGTACGAGCTGCCCTGGTACGACGGATTCGCGTGGGCGGCGCTGGCGCTGCTGGCGTGGTCGCGGTTCGACTGGCTGCTGCTGGCCCACACCACCGCGATGAGCCTGGCCTACCTGCCCGCGCGCGATCCCAAGCTGATCGGCCTGCCGGGCAATCTGGAGTGGCTGGTCACGGTGGTCCGGGGGTTCGTCATCCCGGTGCTGACGACCGCGATTCTGATCGCTCTGATTCTTGAGTGCCGGCGCCGCCGTGATCCCGTTCCAGCGCCCGTACGCTCGCCGCGAGCATCAGCGGAGTCGCGAGGCTGAACGCCACCGACAGGATCACCACGCCGGAGTCGTTTACCAGCGTGCCCGCGACGCCCATGGTCAGCGCGGACAGCAGCGCCGGGCGCATGGTGGCACTGTGCGCGTACGCGCGGTCCAGCAGCGGCGTGCGCGCCTTGATCGGACGGACCAGCGCGAAGAACAGGAAGCCGACCGCCCCGGCCAGCGGGATGATGAACGGCCAGTAGCCGAGGCTGCGCAGCATCGCCTGGAACTTGCGCGCCACCGTTTCCCAGGCGTCGCCGCTCACCAGGTCCTGCCAGAACCGGCCGAGGTGGGTGGGGGTGGCGCTGCGGGCGTTGAGGTACGAGATCAGCAGCACCAGCGCGGCCCCGGCCAGGCAGAACACCGCCAGCCGGGTCGCCGAGACCCGCTTGCCCGCGATCATCAGCCCGAGCACGGCGAACGCCGGGACCATCGCGAGGACGCCGCCGAAGTCGGCGCCCCAGGCCGGCAGCCCGTCCACCGCGACCGCGACGACGCCGATCACGGCCACGATTCCGACCGCGAGCCACTTGCGCCCGGCCCGCAGCGGGTACTCGGCCAGCCAGGCCGCCGACAGGATGGTGGCCACCGCGAACAGCGAGAACGCCTGGTTGCCGAAGCCGTAGAACCGCCCGGCGACCAGCGCCGTGTAGCCCATCAGCGCGTTCAGTTGCAGGCCCGACCCGGTCATCACGTCCACCGCGAGCACCAGCGCGGTCACCCCAGTGATCACCAGTGCGGGCGCGGTGACCGAGCGCCGCCACGGGCCGGCCACCGCCACGCCCGCCAGCAGCCCGGCGAAACCGACGACGGCGCAGACCAGCGCGGGGGCCGGATGGCCGGCCTGCCACCAGGGGAGCAGGCCCGCCAGGAACGTGGCGACCGGGGTGGCGCCGCCGACCAGCGCGACGATCCGGGTCCCGGCGAGGATCTTGGCTCGGGCCTCGGGCGTACTGCTGCGGCGCCGCCGCAGCGCCAGTGCCGCGAGCCCGTACAGGAGCAGTTGGGCCCCGGCGAGTACCCACCAGAAGGTCGGCTGGATGCGGCGGATGGCCTGCGCGGCGACGTCGGCGTTCTCCAGCTTCTCGACCCGCTCGGCCACGCTCATCTGCGTGGGCTGCGTCCGCCAGGCGGAGCCGACGGCCTGCTTCGGCTGCGGCAGGCCGAGGGTCTTGAGCACGGTCGCCGTGACATCGGTCAGCGTGACCATGCCGGGCTGGCGGGTCGCGCTGGAGGTGAGGAGGCCTTCGCCGTACGGGCCGTCCGGCGCGTACGCGATGGCCGTCCGCAGGTGGGGCGTGAGGCCGTTGTCGGAGAGGCCCGCCACCAGGATGTTCGTACCGGCGGGGACCGAGGAGACGACCTGCGCGACGCGGCGGTCGGTGGCGGACGCGGCCTCCCTGCGGTCGTCGACGGTCACCGGTACCTGGTCGCCGTCGGCGTCGACACCGGCGTCGAGGTACGCGCGGAAGACGTCGTCCATGTCCACCGCCGACAGCGGGCAGCGCGCCCAGTCGGCGGCCGTGACCTTGTCGACGGACGGCCGGTAGTGATCGACCCGTCCCGAACCGTCGGCGAGCCCGAACACCGCGCCCGGGCCGACCGCCAGCGTGCAGCCACCGGCGCCGTGGACCGTGTCACCGAGGAGGCCGGTCCGGGCGTGGTAGTCGCCGCCTCCGTTGTCCTTCTTGATCTCGGCCCAGCCGGGGGCCGACGCGCCGCCCGCGGCGGGCGGGCTCGTTCCGGGCGGTGTGCTCTCGCCGGGCAGGATCGGGTTCGCCGGGAGCATGCAGTCGCCCCGCGGCAGCCGGGCCCGCTGACCGGCCGACACCGTCAGCCAGCCGTCGGTGGGGCAGGTGTTGGCCTTGGTGGTGCGCACGCTCAGGCTGCCGCTGGAGCCCTGTCCGGCCAGCCGCCACAGCGTCGGGGTCGCCTTCTCCCCGACGTCCTTCCACATCAGCCCCGGAATGCCGATGACCACCGTGCGTCCCGACGGAGCCGCGGCCTGCGGAGGGGCCGCGGCGGAGGTGCCGCCCGCAGCGGCCGCCGCGGTGTCCGCTCGGGCCGGTTCCGCGAGCGTGACAGTGCTCATGACCGTGGCCATGAAGAGGGCCGTCACCAGGGTGGACACGGCGGCGAGGAAAACGCTGATCTTCAGCCCCCGCGCCATGGCGTCCAGGCTACAGCTCTCTTGCCGGGGGCCGCCCGCCGTTCCCGATCATGCCCGTTCCGGGACCGGGCCCGCCGGCTCGGGGACTCTTACCGGGGGACTTACGCCAGGATGGGGGGCATGGGCGAAGGCAATGAGGTCCGTGGCGCCGCCGGCGGCGCCGCCGACAGGGCCGCGGACGGCGCTGCCGTACGGGCCGCTGCCCGGAGGTTCGCGCGGCGGTGGAGTACCCCGCCGGAGCTGCTGATCCTGCTGGCCGGGATCGCGATCGTCGTGGTGACCGTGGCACCGATCGTGGTGTGGTGGCTCACCAATCCTCCGGACCAGCGCCTGGTCGACCTGGAGGTCTACCGGGACGGCGGCCGCGCGATCCTGCGCGGCGCACCGCTGTACGAGGTGCTCACCCAGCCGCCGCAGCTGCTGCCGTTCACCTACCCGCCGTTCGCCGCGCTGCTGGCGGTGCCGTTCACGATCATCTCCTGGACGGCCGCGCAGTGGCTGTGGATGGTGCTGCTGTACGTGGCGCTCGCGGTCGTGGTCTGGTACTCGTTCCGCGACCTGATCCGGCGGACCGGGCGCTGGGCTCCGGTCGCGATGGGCACCCTGCTCGGTGCCACCGCCTGGATGATGCCGGTGTTCGACCAGGCCAGGTTCGGGCAGGTCGGGGTGCTGCTGATGGCGCTGTGCCTGGCCGACTGCGCGCCCGGCCGGACCCGCTGGCCGCGCGGCGTGCTGGTCGGGCTGGCGGTCGCGATCAAGCTGGTGCCCGGGGTCTTCCTCATCTACTTCCTGATCACCGGCCGCCGGGACGCGCTGGCCAACGCCGTCATGACGGCCGGGGCCGCCACGCTGGCGGCGTTCGCGCTGCTGCCCCAGGACTCGGTGGACTACTGGTTCGGGGCGCTGCTGGAGGGCGGCGACCGTACCGGGGCGATCAACGGCACCACCAACCAGGCGATCAACGGCATGATCGCGCGGATCTACCTGCCCGACCCGTTCGGCTCGCTGGTGTGGCTGGTCCTGCTCGCGGTGATGGCGTACTTCGGGTTCCGGATGACCAGGCGCGCCACCCTGCTGGGCGACGATCTGGCCGCTTCCGGCACGCGCCCTGTGGACGCGCACAGCCTGCGGCTGGCGGGCGTCGCGATCGTGGGGCTGCTCTCCGTGCTGCTGTCCCCGGTGGGCTGGATCCACCACTTGGTGTGGATGGTCCCGGTGATCGGCGCTCTGGTGGGAGATGGGCGGGACACGCGAAGATGCCGGATCGCGGCCGTGGCCTGGGTCTGGTTCCTGTTCCCGCTGCCATGGTGGGGGGCCAAGCTGATCAGCCTCCAGCAGGGCCTGATCACCAAGGTCCCGGGCAAGATCGTGCAGGACGCGTTCGGGCTGGCGGCCGTGATCATGGTGGTGCTGCTCGGTCACTGGCTGGTCAAGCGGCTCGGCCGTACCGAAACGGTTCGTGAGGATCCTTCGCGCGACCCGGCGGAGGTCGGTACGCTCGCCCCGTGATGCTCGTCGCGATGACCGTCGCCGGAGTGGTGGCAGGCGTGGCCGGACTCTCCATCGCCGTGGTGGCCCACAACCGGGTCAACCAGGTCGTCGAAGAGTGCGCGGACCTGCTCAGGCGCCAGCTCCAGTCCGCCGGCGGCGGGCCCGACCGCCAGGCGCTGCGCGATCTCGCCATCGTGCACTACGACGCGCTCAAGGAGATGTCCGGCCACCGGTCCTTCTCGCTCGCCATGATCAACGCCAATGGCGACGGCGTGGTGCTCAGCTCGATCAACGGCCGTACCGAGACCCGGACGTACGCCAAGGCCGTCCGCGACGGCCACCCGATCGAGTCGCTCTCGCCCGAGGAGAACCAGGTCCTGCGCGCCGCCCGGCTCGGCAAGGGCCCGGTCATCTCGATGGCCGACCCGCTGGCCGACTTCGGCAACGGCGCCAGATCCCCGTCCCCCACGCCCTGAGGGCCGCCGCACACGGAACGCGGGAAGCCGCCCCGTAGACTCGGTGCTCTCCACACCCTTCTCGCCGCACACCCGCCCGCGCGCCTCAGACGTCGGGCGGGAGGAGCCATTTGATGCCACAGCGATACGCGTACCTCGGGCCGCAGGGCACCTTCACCGAGGCCGCGCTGCACTCGGTCCCGGACAGCTACGGCGCCGAGCACCTGCCGTACGCCACCGTTCCCGCGGCACTCGACGCCCTGCGCCGGCACGACGTGGACGCCGCCGTCGTGGCCCTGGAGAACTCCGTCGAGGGCTCGGTCCCGACGACCGTCGACGAGCTGGCCACCGGCGAGCCGCTGCAGATCGTCGGCGAGATCCACCTGCCGGTCTCGTTCGCCCTGCTGGTCCGGCCGGGCACGGCGTTCGCCGACATCAAGACCGTCGCCTCGCACCCGCACGCGCAGCCGCAGTGCCGCCGCTGGCTGGGCGAGTACGTCCCGGACGCCGAGTGGCGCGCCGCCACCTCCAACGCCGAGGCCGCCCAGCACGTGGCCGACGGCCACTACGACGCCGCCCTCGCGGGCTCGTTCGCCGCCGCCCGCTACGGCCTGTCCATCCTCGCCGAGGACATCCACGACGTCGCCGACGCGGTCACCCGCTTCGTCACCCTGCGCCGCCCCTGCCCGCCCCCGCCGCCCTCGGGGATGGACCGGACGACCGCCGTCGCCCTCATCGGCGACGACCACCCGGGCGCGCTGATGGAGATCCTGCAGGAGTTCGCGATCCGGGGCATCAACCTGACCCTGATCCAGTCCCGCCCCACCGGCGCCGGCCTCGGCTCGTACCTGTTCTGGCTGGACTTCGAGGGCCATGTCGCCGACGCCCGGGTCGGCGAGGCGATGATGGGCCTGCGCCGCGTCTGCGCCGACGTCCGCTTCCTCGGCTCGTACGCCCGCGCCGACCAGGTCCGCCCCGAGATCCGGCGCGGCACGCACGACGCCGACTTCACCGAGGCCGCCGCCTGGCTGGAGTCCGTCCGCTCGGGACAACCCCACGCCTGAACGGGCCCTCGGCCGGGCCGACCTCGCGATCGAGGGGCCGGGCGACGACGTGGATGTCCAGTAGGGCGCCGCGTACGCTGCGGGGATGACGACGTTCGACGCGTACGAGCGGGAGTTGTGGGCCGGGCGGGCACCGGCCTACCAGCAGGGGTTCGCGCGACTGACCGCGTACACCGCGGGGCCGCTGCTGGACGCGGTGAAGGCCGGAGCCGGTACGAGGCTCCTGGACGTGGGGACCGGCACCGGGGTCGTGTCGGCGGAGGCGGTACGGCGGGACGTCGACGTGTCGGCCATCGACGCGGACCCGGGGATGGCCGAAACGGCGGCACGGAACGTCCCGGGCCTGGACGTACGGGTCGCGGTGCTGCCCGAGGTGCCGTTCGAGGACGCCGCGTTCGACGCCGTGGTCGGCAACTTCGTGATCAACCATGTGGGCGAGCCGGGCGTGGCGCTGCGCGAGCTGCGGCGGGTGCTGCGGCCCGGCGGGCGGCTGGCGCTGACCTGCTGGGAGATGCCCGGCAGCGGTGCCCTCGGGATCGTCCGCGAGGCGATGGACGAGGTCGGCGTGCCCTGGCCGGACGACCTCCCGGTGTCGCCGTTCATGGAGTACGGGCAGCGCGCCCCGTTCAGGGAACTGGTACGCGGCGCCGGATTCGGTGAGGTCGAGGTGGAGCCGCTCACCTGGAACCACGTCGTCGATCCGCAGGAGTGGTGGGAGAGCTGCGCGCTGGCGCGGGTCGGCAGCAACGGCGTGATCCTCGCCCGGCAGGAGCCGGCCACCATCGACCGGATCAAGACCGCCTATGACCAGATCATGACCCGCTATACGGTGACCGCCGACCAGGTGTCCCTCCCCGCCCACGCCCTACTCGCCACCGCCACCCTCCGTTGACTCGTGGCGGGCGGAAACTCGCGCGCTTGCGGGGTCTTGTGGCGGTAGCCTCGGGTCTGTGATTGACCTGCGAGCTCTTCGAGAGGATCCCGAGCGGCTGCGCGCCTCCCAGCGCGCCCGCGGCGAGGATGAGAACGTCGTCGGCACCCTGCTCGACCTGGACGAGCGGCGGCGCGGCGCGCTGTCGTCGTTCGAGCGGCTGCGCGCGGACCAGAAGAGTTTCGGCAAGTCGGTCTCCAGGGCGCAGGGGGACGAGCGGCAGGCGCTGATGTCCCGCGCCAAGGAGCTGTCGCAGCAGGTCAAGGAGGCCGAGGCGGAGGCCGACCGGCTCGGTGCCGAGCTCGACACGCTGCTCAAGAGCGTGCCGAACGTCATCGAGGAGAGCGTCCCGCCCGGCGGCGAGCAGGACTACGTGGTCCTGGAGCACGTCGGCGAGCCGCCCGCGTTCGACTTCGAGCCCAAGGACCATCTCGAACTGGGCGAGAGCCTCGGCGCGATCGACATGGAGCGCGGCGCCAAGGTGTCCGGGGCGCGCTTCTACTACCTGACCGGGATCGGCGCGCGGCTCCAGTTCGCGCTGCTCAACCTGGCCATGGAGCAGGCGATCGAGAGCGGCTTCGTGCCGATGGTCCCGCCGGTGCTGGTCAAGCCCGAGGCGATGGAGGGCACCGGGTTCCTCGGCGCGCACGCCTCCGAGATCTACCAGCTGCCCGCCGACGACCTCTACCTGGTGGGGACGTCGGAGGTACCGCTGGCCGGCTACCACATGAACGAGATCATCAGCGATCTGCCGCGGCGGTACGTGGCCTGGTCGTCCTGCTTCCGGCGGGAGGCCGGCTCGTACGGCAAGGACACCCGCGGGATCATCCGGGTACACCAGTTCGACAAGGTCGAGATGTTCTCCTACTGCGACCCCGCCGACTCCCACCAGGAGCACCTGCGGCTGCTGGAGTGGGAGAAGGAGATGCTCGCCAAGGTCGAACTGCCGTATCGCGTCATCGACGTGGCGGCCGGAGACCTGGGCACGAGCGCGGCCCGCAAGTTCGACTGCGAGGCCTGGGTACCGACGCAGAGCGCCTACCGCGAGCTGACCTCGGCGTCCAACTGCACCGAGTTCCAGGCCCGGCGGCTGTCGGTACGGCACAAGGACGGCAACGGCAAGAACCAGCCGGTCGCCACCCTCAACGGGACCCTGGCCACCACCCGCTGGATCGTCGCCATCCTGGAGAACCACCAGCGGGCCGACGGCTCGGTCCATGTGCCCGAGGCGCTGCGCAAGTACCTGGGCGTTGACGTCCTGGAACCCCTCAAACGCTGATCGTCGGGGATGACCGACCCATCGCCTAAGGTGTGTTCCAGTTGCCCACGAACGGGGCGCGGTGGGACTGGAAGGTGACATGTCGGACTTCACGCCACGGCTGATCGCCACCGATCTCGACGGGACCATCGTCCGCTCCGACGGTACGGTCTCGGCCCGTACCGTCGCGGCCCTGGGCCGGGTGGAGCGCGCCGGGGCCACCCTCGTCATGGTCACCGGGCGGCCGCCCCGCTGGATGCACGAGATCGCCGGCGCGGTCGGCCACCACGGCGTCGCGATCTGCGCCAACGGGGCGGTCGTCTACGACCTGCACACCGAGCGGATCCTGCGGACCAGCATGATCGAGCCGCAGGTCATCGCCCAGGTGGTCGAGCGGCTGCGGCAGGCCGTACCGGAGCTGCGGTTCGCCGTGGAGTACCCGAGCGGGTTCGTCTTCGAGGCCCGCTACAACCTGGGCCGCTGGGACGCCGAAGCGCTGGGCGGCCGGCCCGTCGACAACGACACCCTGGTCAGCCGCAGCGGCACCAAGCTGCTGGCCTTCCACCCCGGCGCCGACCCCGACTCGCTGGCCGCCAAGGCGATCAAGGCGGTCGGCGACCTGGTCACCGTCACCCACTCCTCCGGCCGCGGCCTGCTGGAGATGAGCGCCCAGGGCATCACCAAGGCCAGCGCGCTGGCCGAGTTCTGCAACGAGCAGGGGATCACCTCGGCCCAGGTGGCCGCGTTCGGCGACATGCCCAACGACCTGCCGATGCTCACCTGGGCCGGGACCTCCTACGGCGTGGCCAACGGGCACCCCGACGTCCTGGCGACGGTCACCTTCACCGCCGCCAGCAACGACGAGGACGGCGTCGCCCAGGTCCTGGAGAAGATGTTTCCGTAGCGGGGCCCTTGGCGGGGCCGAGCCTCGGCCGGGGCCCTACAGGTACGGGCCTGAGGTGTGGCGGGGGCCGGGCTTCTCCTCTTCGGCCGGGACCATCCCGGCCGGAAGCGCCCGCCGCATCTGCTCCAGCTGCTGCCGCGCCGCCATCTGCTGGGCGAACAGCGTGGTCTGGATCCCGTGGAACAGCCCCTCGAGCCAGCCGACCAGCTGGGCCTGCGCGATCCGCAGCTCGGCCTCGCTGGGCACCTCGCCCTTGTCGAACGGCAGCGACAGCCGCTCCAGCTCGTCGATCAGCTCCGGCGCCAGCCCGTCCTCCAGCTCCTTGATGGACGACTGGTGGATCTCCCGCAGCCGGGCCCGGCTGGCCTCGTCCAGCGGTGCCGCCTTCACCTCGTCCAGCAGCTGCCGGATCATCCCGCCGATCCGCATCACCTTGGCCGGCTGCTCGACCATGTCCGTGATCGACTTCTCGCCGGACCCGCCGTCGCCGCCCTCCATCGCGATCCCGTTCGGACCGACCACGAGGACCTGCGGCTCCTTGTCGTTCTCCGAAGGCTGGTTCATGTTGTCTCCCGTCTCCCGTCTCACGCGCTCAGCAGAATTTTGCCGATGTGACCGCTGTCCTCCAAAATCCGATGGGCCTGGGCGGCCTCGGCCATGGGGAACGTCCGGTCGACGATCGGCCGTACGGCCCGCGACTCCAGCAGCGGCCACACGTTCTCGCGTACCGACGCCACGATCGCGGCCTTCTCGTTCAACGGACGGGCCCGCAAGGACGTCGCATGCACGGCCGCGCGCTTGCGCAGCAGCGCGTTCAGGTCCAGCTCGGCCTTCGTCCCGCCCTGGAGCCCGATCACGACCAGGCGGCCGCACGCGGCCAGCGACTCCACGTTGCGGGCCAGGTACTTGGCCCCCATGTTGTCGAGGACGACGTCGTACGGGCCGTACCGGACGAAGTCGTCCTCGCGGTAGTTGATCGCCGTCTCCGCCCCGAGCTCCCGGCAGCGGGCCGCCTTCACCTCGGTGCCCACCGTGCACAGCACCCGAGCCCCGTGCGCCCGCGCCAGCTGGATGGCCATCGTCCCGATGCCGCTGCTGCCCCCGTGGACGAGGAACGTCTCGCCCTTCTGCAGCTTCGCGAGCATGAAGACGTTCGACCAGACCGTGCAGGCCACTTCAGGAAGTCCTGCGGCCTCGACCAGATCGACCCCCTTGGGCACCGGCAGCAGCTGGCCTGCGGGTATCGCCACCCGTTCGGCGTATCCTCCCCCGGCCAGCAGCGCGCACACCTCGTCCCCGACCTGCCAGCCGGTCACGCCTTCGCCGAGCGCGGCGACGCGTCCGGAGACCTCCAGCCCGGGGTACGGGGACGAGCCCGGCGGCGGGTTGTAGAACCCCTGCCGCTGCATCACGTCGGCCCGGTTGACCGCACTGGCCACCACGTCGACGAGCACCTCGCCCGGCCCCGCCTCGGGGTCGGGTACCTCGGTCCATTCCAGGACGTCGGCGCCTCCAGGCTCACGGATCACGATCGCATGCATACCGATCACGCTACCGGGCGTACCGGGGGTCCACGGGATGCGCGCTGGGTTGCGTGGTAATGGCACACGGGGAGGTATCGGTACACAGGTATCCTGCGATGGGCCGACGCCTACCCGCTCCTGAACCCGACTTTGTGGCGCGGCCGAGGGGAGAGACGGTGGCAAGGAACGATCACGACGGACGCTCCCTGGAGGAGCGTCTGGCGTCACTGGACGCGATGAACAGCGAGGCCACAGGGCCGTCCGCTGTCCCGCCCGCGCCCAAGCCCGCCGCCGGCGAACCCGTCCCGCCCTCGGAGGACGCGGCCGGTTCAGAGAGTTCGGGGAACATGGAGAGCTCAGAGAGTTCAGCGAATCCCGAGAACCCTGCGAACGCAGAGGGTCCGGATAACGATGAGGCGACACTCGTCGAGCCGGGCGAGCAGGTGGCCGCCTCCGAAGCCCGGCAGGGATCGGCGCCGCCCTCCGAGTCCGAACTGAACCCCTGGCTGGCCGCGCCCCCACCGTTCCAGGGCGGCCCGCCGCTCGGACCCCCTCCGGGCCCGCCTCAGGGCGACCCGCCTCAGGACGGTCCCCCGCAGGGCGGCCCGCCTCAGGAGGGCTTCACCCCTCCCGGCGAGAACGCGGGCTTCACCCCTCCCGGCGAGAGCGCGATGCCTCCGCCCCCGGGTTTCCCGCCCGCGTACAACGACTTCAACGCCCCGCCCCCGTACGCGGCCCCTCCGCCGCCTCCGTACCAGGGCGGCCCCATGCCGCAGCCCTTCGACGGCGGAATGCTCCCGCCCCCCTACGCCGGGAACTTCCAGCAGCCGGACCAGGGGCCCCCGCCGCCCCCGTACCAGCAGCCCCCGCTTCCCCAGCCTCCCTCGAACGAGCCGCACCCCCCGTACAACGAGGGCCAGCCCCCGTTCGGTGAGGGCCAGCCCCCGTACAACCCGAACCAGCCCCCGTTCAACCCGAGCCAGCCGCCCTACAGTGAGGGTCAGCCGCCGTTCACGCCCGCTCCGTTCCCGGAGGGGCAGCCTCCGTTCAACGCGAACCAGCCCCCTCTTCCGCAGCCGCCCTTCCCGGAGGGCCCGCCGCAGCAGCCGGACGGCGGGAACGCTCCGTACCAGCCTCCGAATCAGCCTCCGAGCAACGGCCAGGGCGCTCCGCCGCTTGAGCAGTTGCCGCCGTTCCCGCCTGGGCAGTTCGGTCAGCCAGAGCCCCCGCAGGGACTGCCGCCCCAGCCTCCCCAGGGCGCATCGCAGTACCCGCCGTACGGGCCGGCCGATCAGGGCGAGCAGGGCATGCCGCCCCAGCCTCCTCAGGGCGGCGTCCCGTACAACGCCGGTCAGGCGCCGCCGCAGCAGGGGTACGGGCCGCCCGCGCAGATTCCTCCGGCGGACCACCTCATCCCGGGTATGTCCCCGAACCCGTACCAGCAGGGCTACGAGCAGCAGGCATACGAGCAGCAGGGCTATCCCCAGCAGCCGCCGCAGCCGGAGACCGCCGAAAGCCTCAGCTCGGAGAACCTGCTCGGCGAACGCCGAATCGCGCCGTCCTCAGGATGGCGCCGGGCCGTCTACAAGGCGACCGCGGGCAGCGTCCACCCGGGTGAGTCGCAGACCGAGTCGCGCCGCAAGGACCTGATCGCCCGGGCGCGCCAGCCGGTCGGCGGGGGACACCACCGGGTGGCCGTCATGTCGCTGAAGGGCGGCGTCGGCAAGACCACCACCACGACGTGCCTCGGCTCGATGCTCGCGTCGATGCGCGGCGACCGGGTCATCGCGGTGGACGCCAACCCCGACCGCGGCACCCTGTCCGACAAGGTCAAGCTGGAGACCGCGGCGACCGTACGGGACCTGCTCAACGGCCGCGAGCAGATCCACCGCTACGCCGACGTCCGGGGCTACACCTCGCAGAACGTCGCCCGTCTCGAGGTCCTCGCCTCCGACCGGGACCCGGCCGTCAGCGAGGCCTTCAGCGCCGAGGACTACTCGGCCGTCGCCGTCGTCCTGGAGCAGTACTACTCGATCTGCATCACCGACTGCGGTACCGGCCTGCTGCACTCGGCGATGGCCGGGGTGCTGAGCCTGGCCGACCAGCTCGTCCTGGTCAGCTCGCCCTCGGTCGACGGCGCCCGTTCGGCCAGCGCCACGCTCGACTGGCTGGAGGCCCACGACCACGGCCATCTGGTCCGCAACGGCGTGGTCGTGCTGTCGATGGTCCGCAACCGCACCCGCAGCCAGGTGGACCTGGACAAGCTCCAAGCCCACTTCGAGAGCCGCTGCCGGGCCGTCGTCCGCATCCCGTACGACGACCACCTGGAGGAAGGCGCCGAGGTCGAGCTGGAGGCCCTCGCCCCGCACACGCGCGAGGCGTACCTCAACCTCGCCGCCGTGGTCGGCGACGGCCTCGGCTACCAGCGCCCGCTCGGCGAGTAAGGCCCGTCCCCTGCCCGCGTCCGCGCGGGCAGGGGAGGCCACGCGGGTGAACGGCCGGCTCGGGCGAATGGCCGGCGAACGCCCCGAGCAGGCTCGGCCAGGAAAGATCCTGCTGAGTGAGACGGCCCGATGCGGGACGACGGTGATATGCCGCACAGTCGAACCTGAGCAGGCGTCCCACCGAAGGAGCCCATGCATGGCCGGCTGGAGTCATCGGTACGCGCGGATCAATGGACTCGACGTCCATTACGTCGAGCAGGGTGAGGGACCGCTCGTCGTCCTCCTGCACGGCTTTCCCCATACGTGGTTCAGTTGGCGCCACCAGATCGGTCGTATCGCCGACGCGGGCTTCCGCGTCGTGGCGCCCGACATGCGGGGCATGGGGCAGACCAGCGGCCCGGACGACCATCACGAATACACCGTCGACCGGATCGTGGGCGACCTCGTCGGTCTGCTCGACCATCTGGGTGCGCGGCAGGCGGTTTTCAGCGGGCTGGACTTCGGCCTGTTCTCCGCCTACGACCTCGCGCACCATCACCCGGACCGGGTCGCGGCGATCATCGGGCTGGAGAACCCGTTCTTCACCCCCAGCACCAAGTCGCCCCTGACGCTCGCGGCCAAGCAGGCGAAGAAGCATTTCAACCACATCCACTACTTCATCGAGCCCGGTGTCGCCGACCGCGATCTCGCCGCGGCGCCTCGCGAATTCCTGCGCAAGGTGTTCTACGCGCTCTCCAGCGACTACCACTATCTCGATGTCTGGCGGAAACCACCGGGCACCACCTATATCGACGCGCTCCCGGAGACGCCGCCGCTGCCGTGGTCCTGGCTGACGGAAACGGAACTGGAGTTCTACGTCGCCGACTACAGCCGCAGCGGATTCACCGGCGGGCTGAACTGGTACCGGGCCATGGACCTCGACTGGGAGTACCGCAAGTCGTACGGGGACGGGAAGACGACGGTCCCGTTCTACTTCATCGGCAGCGAGCAGGACGTCGATCTGGAGGCCTGGCACGGCCCCGATCCGCTGGACAAGCTGAACGACCACCACGGCGACCTGCGTGCCGTACGGATGATCAAGCAGGCCGGCCACATGATGCAGTTGGAGAAGGCGGAGGAGACGACGGCCGCGATGCTGGAGTTCCTCACCGCCAGGCAAGAGGAGAGCGAATGGGCCTGACCGAAGACCGGGTAGCACTGGTGACGGGTGCCAGCCGCGGTGCCGGTAAGGGCATCGCGCTGGCCCTGGGCGAGACCGGGGCCACGGTCTACGTGACCGGACGTACCCGTTCCGCCGGCGACGCGGACCTGCCGGGAACGGTCGCCGCCACCGCGGAGGAGATCACCAGGCGGGGCGGTGTCGGCATCCCGGTGATCTGCGACCACTCCGACGACGCGCAAGTGGAAGCCTTGTTCAAGCAGGTGGAGCGCGAGTCCGGCAGGCTGGACATCCTCGTGAACAACGCGTTCACGATCCCGGACGGACTGACGGCCAAAGGTCCGTTCTGGGAGAAGCCGCTTGCCCTGCAGGACATGTTCGACGTAGGAATGCGTTCGGCCTATGTGGCCACCTACTACGCGGGTCCTCTCCTGGCCAAGAACAAGGCGGGCTTGGTCGTCAATACTTCCTCGTTCGGCGGCAGTTGCTATATGCACGGCCCCGCCTACGGTGCGGGGAAGGCCGCCGTGGACAAGATGGCTCACGACATGGCGGTGGACTTCAAGCCGTACAACGTCGCCGTCATCTCACTCTGGATGGGCCTGCTGAAGACCGAGCGCAACACCGCGCTCTTCGACTCCGTCCCGGACCGCTACAAGGGGATCGCCGCCACCGCCGAGTCCCCGGAATTCAGTGGCCGGATCATCGACGCCCTCGCCCGCCATCCGGAACTGATGAGCTGGAGCGGCCAGGTCCTCATCGGTGCCGAACTCGGCGAGCAGTTGGGCGTCGTCGACACCGACGGCAAGCAGCCAGCGTCCCACCGAGCGGTCCTGGGAGACCCGCCCACCTACAGCAAGTCGGTGGTCGAGTAACCCATTGCGGGGGGCGCGTACGCGCTGAGCAGGGCGGAGGCTGTGGGATTCGAACCCACGGGACGGGGGATACCCGCCCAGCGGTTTTCAAGACCGCCGCACTCGTCCACTATGCGAAGCCTCCTGAGCAGCCACCACGATAGCGGGTCGCCTGCCGAAGTGATCCGTTACCCTCGTCCGCATGTCTGAGACTCCGAAAGACCCGGCCGGGACCACGCACCAGTTCCAGAACTTCGCCGCGCAGCGGCCGGCCGAGAAGTCCTCGAAGGTGAACGCCGGACTCGTCGTGGGCATCGTCGCGGTGGTCGCCGTCGTCGTGATCGTGGCGATCCTGCTCATGATGATGCTCTGATCCCTGCCGGGGCCGGAGGATCGGGGGCCGAGCGTCAGCGGCCGGACGCCGAGAAGTGCTGGTAGTCCTTGGTGCCGTCCCAGTCGCCGCCCCAGCCCCAGCCGATGGAGGCGAACGCCTTCACGACCTTGTCGCCGTCGTGGATCACGCCCGGGTCGCGGCGGTCGCGGTCCCTGAACTTGACGCAGTCCTTGTGGGCGACCTTGCCGCTCGCGGTGACGTAGGGGTTCTCGCACGGGTTGATGTCGACGGCCGTGCCGTAGGCGTGCTGCGACCAGTTGCCGGACCCGGTGGCGTTGCGGCAGTTGAACGCGGACGTGTTGTTGGCCTCGATCGAGTCGAAGTCGTCGCCCTTGTAGGCGTCGACCGGCTCCATGCGCTCGATGGGGTAGCGCGCGTCGTACAGCTTGCGGAAGACCTTCACGAGGTCCTCGGCGTGATCGGCGTTGACGACGAGCCGGCCGCCGGTGTGTGGCTTGTCGTCCATGCCCCAGTACGTCATCTCGATCATGCGGAGGCCCGACGGCGCGACGGGGCAGCCCTTGCGCCAGGAGTGCGGGAGGTCCTTCGCGGTGACCTTCTTGATCTGGGACTGGAAGCCCTGCGGGCTCGCCTCCGGGCTGCTCGGCCGCGCGCCGGTGGCGGTCGGCGGCGGGGCCGGGCTCGTCGGCTCCGGGTCGGAGTCGCGGCCACATCCGGTCACGGTGGTGGCGAGGGTCGTCACGAGAACCGTTGTGCTGATAAGCCGTCTGCCTGGCATGACGGCAGGATCGCACGTCGAGGCGGCTTCGCGTGGGACCCGGTATTCGCTACGGTGCGTCTGAGGGCGTGCCCGTCGTAAGGGGACGGGGGCGAGCACGCCACGCCGATCCGTTCACCCCGAGCCGGGGTCGACCCCCGGCGTTCCCCCGGCCAGGGAGCCGGCATGGGCGATCCTCAGGAGCATCCCAGCCTGGAAGACGACATCTTCGCGGTCGCGTCCTCGGTGGAGTCCGAGCGGGACGGGCCGCTGCTGCGGCTGAAGTGGCGCCGTTTCGACATACCGCCGCGCCGTGACCTCGCGCCCGCCGTCGGCGGATTCCTCACGTTCCTGTTCGTGGACGCCGTGATGATGTACGCGCCGCTCATGATGAGCCGCAGGCCCAGCCTGCTGCCGCAGATGGTGACGCTGCTGGTGCTGGCGTTCGGCCTCGGCGGGCTGCTGGTCGTGAAGGTACGGGGAGTGTGGCGGCCGTTCGGCTTCGGCATGATGCTGGGCTGGGTGTTCCTGACGCTGGTCTCGGTGGGCTTCCTCACCGGCCTGACGCTCTAACGAGCCTCGCTCTAGCCGGCCGCCGCTCTAGCCCACTTCGCCGATGCGCTTCACCACTTGGGTGAAGGCGCGGCCGATCGCCGCCAGGTCGTCGGGGTCGATGACGTCGACGAAGAAGTTCCGTACCGTCTCGACATGGTCGCGGGCGGCGCGTTCGAGGGTGGCGTACCCTTCGTCGGTCAGGTGCGCGAACACGCCGCGCTTGTCGTTGGGGCAGTTGTCCCGCCTGACCAGCCCCTTGGACTCGAGCCGGGAGCAGGTGTGCGAGAGGCGGCTGCGGGACTGGCTGGCGTGGGCGGCCAACTCGGCCATCCGCAGGCGCCGGTCGGGTGCCTCGGAGAGCCGGACGAGGATCTCGTACTCCGCGACCGACAGCCCGTGGCCGGCCTTCAGTTCGCGGTCCATGATCTCGTTCAGCCTGACGCTGCCGTCCACGTAGGCCCGCCAGTCGAGCTGTTGGGTGGCGTCGAGCCAGCGTGGTTCGCTCATACCGTGCAGTATAGGTGCATGTTGAAAGTTCAACCAAATTCGTGTAGTTTATCTTTCAACTAACTACCGAAGGAGAGCCCGATGCCTGCTGTCATGGCGGATCCGCTCACGCTGCCCCGGTTGCCGCGCCTGCCCGAGAGCGAGACGGGCTGGCGCCGCGTCGCCAAGGTCGTCACCGCTCAGCGCCACCTCGAGGGCGAGGGCTTCCAGGTACGGCGCCCCTTCCCCGGTACGGATCTACCGCTGGCCGACCCGTTCCTGTTGCTCGACCACATGGGAGCGGTGGAGTACGCCCCCGGCGAGGCGATGGGGACGCCCTGGCATCCGCACAGAGGGTTCGAGACCGTCACGTACATCATCGACGGCGCGTTCCAGCATCAGGACACCAGTGGTGGCGGAGGGCTCATCTCGGATGGCGCGACCCAATGGATGACGGCCGCGTCCGGTATTCAGCACATCGAGCAGCCGCCGCCGGAACTCGTCGCCAAGGGCGGCCTGTTCCATGGCGTCCAGTTGTGGGTGAACCTGCCGCGCGCCCAGAAGTGGGTCAAGCCCCGCTACCAGGACATCGAGGCACGCGATGTGAAGCTGCTCGCGGCCGATGACGGTTCCTCGCTCGTACGGGTCATCGCGGGCTCGCTGGCCGGATACGACGGTCCGGGCGTCACGTACACGCCGATCAACTACCTGCACGCGACCGTGGCCCCCGGGGCGCGGCTGGCGTTGCCGTGGCCGCGCGAGTTCAACGCACTGGTGTACGTCCTGTCCGGGCGCGGCACCGCAGGTGTGGAGGAGATCGGGATCGACGAGGGCCAGATGGCGGTGTTCGGAGGCTCGCAGCACAAGGGCGAGGGCGACGGACTGCTGCTGCGGGCGGCCGACAGCCAGCCGCAGGGCAGCCCCAACGGCTGGGAGATCCTGATCCTGGGCGGTCTGCCGCTGCGGGAGCCGGTCGCGCGGTACGGGCCGTTCGTGATGAACACCCGCGAGGAGATCGTCCAGGCGTTCGACGACTTCCAGGCGGGACGGATGGGGACGATCCCGGCGGAGCACGTTCCGCATCTGTCGAGTGCGGACGAGTCGTTGGAGTGATTCGGGTGACGGCCGCCTCCCTGTGCGCTACTGTGTTCGAATAGTCGAACACAGGTTCGACCAGCACGTTCGCACGCATGCGCGCCCGGGGAGGTGGCAACGGTGGCGACGGTGACCGCGATCGGCCGGGAAGCCGACCTCGATACGAAGGCGCGCTGCCGGGGGCGGCGGGACGCGCACGCGACACGCCGTACGAGTTTCTACGCAAATCTACGGCCTCAGCTATATCGGCTCATAGAGTCCGAGAGCGTGGACCCCGTGCGCAATCCCTACGCCCCCGGTGCCGGGCAGCGCCCCCCGGAGCTGGCCGGCCGCGACCGTGAGCTACGGCAGTTCGAGGTGGTGCTCGAACGCGTGGCGCGCGGCCGTCCCGAACGCAGCATGATCGTCACCGGACTGCGCGGCGTCGGCAAGACCGTGCTGCTCAACGCGTTCCGTTCGATGGCCATCCAGCGGCTGTGGGGGACGGGCAAGATCGAGGCCCGTCCCGACCAGTCGATCCGCCGCGGCGTCGCCTCGGCCCTGCACATGGCCGTACGCGAGCTCGCCCCCCGGCACCGCGCCCCCGACCGCATCGAGGAGTTCCTCGGCGTGCTCAAGGCGTTCGCCCAGGCGGGCGAGGAGCCGAGCGGCGGCCGGGGCAAGGCCCGGGTGCACCGCTGGCAGCCCGGCATCGACGTCCCGGCCTCGCGCGGCCGCGCCGACTCCGGCGATCTGGAGATCGACCTCACCGAGCTCTTCGTGGACGCCGCCTCGGTGGCCACCGACGTCGGCGCCGGCATCGGGCTGTTCGTCGACGAGATGCAGGACATCCCGGCCGACGACGTCTCCGCGCTCTGCGCCGCCTGCCACGAGCTGTCCCAGGTCGGCGGTCCGCTGATCGTGGTCGGCGCCGGCCTGCCGCACCTGCCGGCGGTCCTGTCGGCCAGCAAGTCCTACTCCGAGCGCCTCTTCCGGTACGCCCGCATCGACCGGCTCGACCGCGAGTCCGCCGACCACGCCCTGATGGCCCCCGCCGGACGCGAGCAGGTCACGTTCACCCCCGAGGCCCTCGAAGCCCTCTACGGCGCGGCCGACGGCTACCCCTACTTCGTCCAGGCGTACGCCAAGGTCGTCTGGGACGTCGCACCCGACACGCCCATCACCGCCGACGACATCAAGGTGGCGGCCCCTGAGGCCGAGACCGAGCTGGCGGTCGGCTTCTTCGGCAGCCGCTACGAGCGGGCCACTCCGGCCGAGCGCGACTACATGCGCGCGATGGCGATGCTGGGGGACGACCCCGTCGCCACCGCCTCCGTGGCCGACGAGCTGGGCCGCAAGCCGTCCAGCCTCTCGCCCGCTCGGGACGGCCTGATCAAGAAGGGCCTCATCTACAGCGCCGAACGCGGCCTGGTCGCGTTCACCGTTCCGCATTTCGGCAAGTTCCTCCGCTCCCAACCCGCCTGACCTCGGATCGGGCCCCTGCTCATCACTTTCTATCTCTCTCTAGCGATCTTGCTAGAGAGTCGTAGAAAGCTCCATCGACGCTGCTCTCCAGCGAAGTATCCGTCGCTCTTGGTCAGGCCCTAGAGGGGCCTAGATTTCGCGATCGTCGATCCTCGCCTTCTCTACCGATCTCTAAAACCGTCCCTAGAGACCCGTATAGAACGCCAACTCCACCTGGCCCCCAGCGAGACCTACCGGCGAAATCACTCGTGCGAACGAGGTGATCATGGCTCGTACCGGCCGATACTGGGTGAATGTCGGATCGGTTCCGCGGTTTCGGTCTCCCCACCCGGCTGCGTGCGGGTGACGGCCGTCTTGTGGACGTGCTCGTCGCCGCGGCGGTCGCCGTCCCGGTGTTCGTACCGCTCGCCACGGCGCCGGAGGTGACGCCGCTCGGCGTGGCGTTCAACCTCGGCACGGTCGTGCCGCTCGTGTGGCGGCGGCGAGCGCCGTTCGCGATCGCGCTGGTCGTGGCGTGCTTCGCCATGGGGGTGTCGCTGCATGACCGTCCGGGCCAGGCGTTGCAGTACGGCGCGCTGGTGGCCATCTACACCCTCGCCGCCCTGGGGCGGCATCGCTGGCAGCGCTGGGGCTTCATCGGCGTGCTCGTGGCGACGATCCCGCCCGGCGCGCTGCTCATCAAGAAGAACGACGCGGGCGAGTTCATGTTCACGCTGCTCCTGCCCATGACGGCGTTCCTGCTCGGCACGCTGGCGCGGACCGCGCGGGAGCGGTCGAACGCGCTGCTGGAACGCTCCGCGCAGCTCGAACGCGAACGCGAGGCGCTCGAACGTGAACGCGAGGCCGAGGCGGCGCGGGCGGCGGCGGAGGAACGGGCCCGCATCGCCCGCGACATGCACGACGTGCTCGCGCACGCCGTCAGCATCATGGTCGTTCAGGCCGAGGCCGGCCCGGTGGTGGTCCGCACCGATCCCGAGCAGGCCGAACGGGTCTTCGACGCGATCGGCGACGCGGGCCGGGACGCGATGGCCCAGCTGCGCCGCATGCTGGGCATCCTCAAGGAGGAGCAGGACCACGGTGAACGCGCGCCCCAGCCGACCATCGGCACGCTTCCCGGCCTGGTCGAGCACGTCGACCGCACCCAGGTCCACGTGCGGCTGGCGGTCGAGGGAGTGGCCCGCGACCTCCCCTCCGACGCCGACCTGGCGGCGTACCGCATCGTGCAGGAGGCGCTCACCAACACGGTCAAGCACGCCAACGCGCGGGTGGCCGAGGTCCGGCTCCGCTGGACCGACCACGAACTGGAGATCACGGTGACCGACGACGGGCAGGGCCACGACGAGAGGGACCCGGGCTGGCGGCGGGGCGGCGACGGCCTCATCGGCATCCGGGAGCGCGTCGTCGCCTGCGGCGGTACGGCCGAGGCCGGCCCCCTGCCGGACGGCGGGTTCCGCGTCTTCGCACGGCTCCCCTACGCCGCGACGGTGGTCGCGTGATCCGGGTGGTGCTCGCCGACGACCAGGAGCTCGTCCGGAGCGGTTTCGCGATGATCCTGAACGCGCAGCCCGGCATCGAGGTGGTGGGCGAGGCGGGCGACGGCGCCGCCGCGATCGCCGCCGTAGGGGAACACGACCCCGACGTCGTGCTGCTCGACATCCGGATGCCGGGCGTGGACGGCATCGACGCCGCGAAGGTCGTGTGCGCGGAGACCCGGACCCGCGCGATCATGCTCACCACGTTCGATCAGGACGACTACGTCTACGACGCGCTCTACGCCGGTGCGAGCGGGTTCCTGCTCAAGGACGTGCGCCGCGACGACCTCGTGCACGCGGTCCGGGTGGTGGCGGCGGGGGAGTCGCTGCTCGCGCCTGCCGTCACCCGCCGCCTCATCTCCGACATCACGCGCAACCGCCCGCGCGCCGGCACGACCACCTCAGACCGCCTGTCGGTCCTGACCGAACGGGAGCGCGAGACCCTGCACCTCCTGGGCCGCGGCCTGTCGAACGCGGAGATCGCCGCGGCCATGGTCGTCAGCGAGCACACCGTGAAGACCCACGTGAGCAACGTCCTGGCCAAGCTCGGCATCCGCGACCGTGTCCAGGCCGTCATCGCCGCGTACGAGACCCGGCTGATCGAGCCTGCCTGAGGCGGCGGCTCCGTCGCACGGGGGAGTCGCGACCGGGTCCTCCCCCGCGTCACCGATGCTCGAAGACCGCCCGCGGCGGCGATCCGCCCGGCCGCCGGTTCCCCGAAGATCGAGAGTGTAAGAACGCAGGTCTCGAACCCCAGGGAACCGCTCATGACCAGGATCGCCTTCCATCTCGCCCCCGCCCTCATGCTCGCGTACGGTGTCGTCCGGCTTGTCGACGGCCGTGACGGGCAGCACGGGCCAGGACCCGCCTGGACGGTGGGCCATCTGCTCTTTCTCGCCTCCCTCCTGCTGTACGGCGGGGTGATCGCCGGACTGTACGGCCGTGTCCGGGCCACGGCCGGCGGCACCGCACGCCGGGTCGCGGCAGGCGTCACGGCCGCGGTCGCCGCCTTCGGACTGGTGACGTTCGTCCGCGTCGCGATCATCGACATCGTCGTCGGCCTGCAGGCTGCGGACCCGGCCGAGAAGAGCATGCTCGCCGACCGGTACGCCGACCTCCCCGCCGTACTTCCCCAGGCCGTCTACGAGATCGGCCCGATGTTCTTCATGATCGGGCTGCTCGCGCTGCTCGTCCAGTTCGCGGTCGTCACCCCGGGACGGAAGGCGGTGGCCGCACTGAGTCCCGCCCTGGTCGCCCTCGGCTTCGCCGGCATCACGCTCGATCTGGACCTGCTCCCGGCCGGTGCGGCGCTGATCTGGCTCGCACTCTTCCTGTCCACCCGCGAGCCGTCCACCCGCGAGCAGAGCCCGTCCTCCCCCGCGTACCCCCGGGCCGAGGCCCGCGTGGCGGCCTAGCCGGACGCGGGACCGACACACGGATCTGCTGGAACGGATCTGCTGGACACGTAGGTCTACTAGGACACCTAGGGGAGCACTCATGATCAAGCAAAAGCGTGCGCTGGGTCGCGCACTCACTCTGGCCGTGGCCGCCACTGTCGCGGTGACCGCGCTGACCGGCACCGCCGCGGCGCAGGCCGGTGATACTGCGGCCGGAGTCGGCAATGGCGCTGACCAGGCTCGGCTGCGTCAGCTCATGCATCGGCTGACCACGGTCGACGGCGGGCCTGGAGCGCTCCTCCACATGCGGGATCGGCGCGGCGACATGGTGCTGACCAGCGGCGTCGCGGACGTGAACACCCGTGCGCCGGTTCCCCGCGACAGCAGTTTCCGGATCGGGAGCATGACCAAGCCGTTCGTGGCCACGGTCGTACTCCAGCTGGTGGGAGAGCATCGCATCTCGCTCGATGCGGCGGTGGAGCGCTACCTGCCCGGCGTCGTCCGTGGAGAAGGCAACGACGGGCGGAAGATCACCGTCCGCCAGTTGCTGCAACACACCAGCGGCGTACCCGACTACCTCGACCACCTCGACCCGCGGGAGATCCTCAAGGACCCGCTCGCCCACCACGACACGAGTGATCTGGTGAAGCTCGCCCTCGCACACCCGCCGGTCTTCGCGCCCGGCGCCGGCTGGGGCTACTCCAACACCAACTACCTGCTGGCCGGCATGCTCATAGAGAAGGTGACCGGCCGCACCTGGGGCGTGGAGATCCGCCGGCGCATCATCACCCCGCTGGGCCTGCGCGCGACGTCCGTGCCGGGTGACGCCTTGGTGATCCCTGGACCGCACCCGCGCGGGTATGCGCGACCGGGACAGGACGCGCCGCTCCTGGACGTCACCGCGTTCAATCCGTCGGTCGCGGGCGCGTCCGGCGAGATGATCTCCAGTGGTGCCGATGTCGGCCGGTTCCTGGGTGCGCTCGTCGACGGCCGGCTGCTGCGCACTGCCCAGCTGCGGGAGATGATGCGGACCCGGCCGACAGGCGACTCCGGCGGTCGGGCGTACGGCCTCGGCCTGGAGAGCAGGCGACTGCCCTGCGGCGGTCTGTACTGGGGGCACGGCGGTGACATCTTCGGATACGAGACCGCGGCCGGCGCCACGGTCGACGGCGGCCAGGCGACGATCATGGTGAACCTCGACCCGGGTGGTTCGGACGCGCAGAGCGACGACATGAAGAACGCCGTCCAGACGGCGCTCTGCCGGGATCGGTCGAGGGCCTCTCGGTAGCGCATCCCCCGAAAACATCCATGCTGGCTGGGCAATCACCCACTTTGCGGCCTGTCGGATCAGTGCGGTTACTTCGGGTGTTGTGGGTATAACGCGGTGTGTTCGCGCCGTTGGAGGCGCGCTTTCTGTTCAGGGGGAGACATGAAGAACCGCGGTCAGCGGCAGGAACGGCCGGAAGAGGGTCGGTACGCCTCGTCCCGCCGGGAGGACCGGGACGAGATGGCGTCATCCCGGCCGGAGAACGAGGACCTCTCCTCGCCGCGGCACGAGGACCGGCTGACGTCGGGTACCGAGAACGAGTTCTCGTCCGAACGCGACGAGCAGGGTCCCTTCGCGACCCGCCGCGACGCCGACGACGCCCGCGAGCGCGACCGCCGGCTGGACGACGCCGTAGACAGCTGGTGATCTCCGCCGTCACGCGACGATGACCCGAGGGCCGCATCCGCCCGTACGACCGCGGATGCGGCCTTCGCATGGCTCCAGTGCCCCCTTCGCCGCGCCGCCCCTTCCGTTGACTCGTGGCGTGTTCGCCCTTCGCAGCGCTGGAAAAGG
>NZ_JBIRAW010000057.1:0-39234 GCF_044326315.1 Actinomadura sp. 9N407
TGTTCGCCCTTCGGGAGCCGGCGTAAGGCGAACACGCCACGAGTCGACGAGGGTGGCGGGCGTCCGGATGTGGCCCGGTGGGCGGGCCTTTGAGGTGGGTCGAGGTGAACTGGGATGAGTGAGGAGTACAGCGTGAGCGTCGCCCTGGATGTGGCCACGGCCGAGGAGATGCGGCGGCTCGGCCTCCGGCTGGGAGGGCTGCTGAGAGCCGGTGATCTTCTGGTCCTGACCGGTGATCTGGGCGCGGGAAAGACGACGCTGACCCAAGGGATCGGCTCGGGACTGAACGTGCGGGGACCGATCACGTCGCCCACGTTCGTGATCGCGCGGGTGCATCCGGCGCTGGCCGGGGGTCCGGCACTGGTGCACGCCGACGCCTACCGGCTGGGCGGATTCGCGGAACTCGACGATCTCGATCTTGATGCCGAGACGCCCGAATCGGTCACCGTCGTGGAATGGGGCGAAGGGCTCGCCGAAGGCCTGGCCGACGCCCGGCTGGAAGTGATCATTTCGCGCGGGCACGGCCCCGGCGAGACCAGGAAAGTAAAGATCAACGGGGTCGGGGAGCGCTGGGCCGGTCTGGCCACTGAACTCAGCTGATCCGAAAAACTCTCGTGTTTTTACCGGGGCGCGAGTGGGTCACTTTACGGTCAGATGTCATACTCTTTGCCGGAACGAACCTCACCTTCACGACATATCAGCTTTCCCTCGGGAGTGGGTTCCGGTGAGTGGTAATCAGCGCAGTGGGAGTCATCGCGCCGACGGATACGACCCCTCGAACGGGGGCTCGGCCGGTGGTGGTTACCGTGCGGACGGCGGCGGTTACGGTAACGCACCGAGTGGTGGCGGAGAGTATGACCCCCGCAGTGGCGAGTACCGCACGGTCAGCGGCGGCTACCCCCTGCCCGGCCGGACGCCTGCCGCCCCCGGCGCTCCTGGTGGCGCGGCTCCCGGATCCGGGGGCGCCCCCAGTGGCGACTACGGCCTGCCCCCCACCGGCCAGTACGGCGTGGACAGCAGCTACGCCCAAAGCGGCGAGTACGGCACCCCGAGCGGCGAGTACGGGACACCCAGTGGTGAGTACGGGACACCTAGTGGTGAGTACGGCTCGCGCAGTGGTGAATATGGCGCCCGTAGTGGCGAGTACGGCTCGCAGGGCGGCCAGTACGGCTCGTCCAGCGGCCAGTACGGAGCCCGCAGTGGCGAGTACGGAGCCCGCAGTGGTGAGTACGGCAGCCGCAGTGGCGAGTACGGCTCGCGCGGCGGTGAGTACGGCTCGCAGAGCGGCCAGTACGGGCGCGGCTCGCAGCCGCCCCCTCGCCGCTCTTCCGGGAGCGGCGGTTACCGGACCGGGACCGGCAGCCACCGGGTCGTCCGCGAGCGCAAGCCGGCCCGGCGGTTCACCCTCGTCCTTGCAGGCGTGGTGGCCGGGGTCGCCGCCTGCGTGCTGGCCGCGTTCGCGATCCTGAACGGTGTCGGCGCGGGCGGCGAGAAGGGCTCGGGCCAGATCGTGGGCAGCGGCGCTACCGGAAGCTCGCCGACATCCACGGCGGAGCGCTCCATCGTGCCGGACTCCTGTGAGCTGCTCTCCAAGGAGGTCGCAGGCAAGCTGGCGCCCAAGGCCGACCGTACGCAGGCCGACAACTACCAGAGCAGCGACCGGCAGAACCAGTGCGTGTGGGGCGTCTACACCGGTGACCAGAAGCGCCAGCTGACCGTCGAGCTGCGGGCGATCGAGGGCGCGCAGAGCCAGACGCCCACCGACGCCGCCAAGGCCCGGTTCGGGTCCGAACGCAAGGCGGACGAGTCGGGCCAGGCGCTGCTCGCCGGGCAGGAGCTGACCGACAAGACCTCGCTCGAGGGTGTCGGGGACGAGGGCTACGTGGTCTACAGCGTGGACGACGGCCAGGGCTCGGGCGAGGCGATCGCCAACGTCCGCGCGGTGAACGTCCTGATCACCATCCACTACTCGGGCGGCGACGACGGCGACCCGCTGGCCTCCTCCGCCGCCATGGACGGGGCGACCGAGGCGGCCAGGAGCGTGCTGGAGGGCCTGAGCGCGGGCTGATCCGGCCCGCCGCCGGGCCGGACCCCCTGCTCCTGCAGTACGCTTTCAATCCGTGCTGGTCTTGGCTTTTGACACCGCGACGGCCGCGGTCACCGTGGCGCTGTACGACTGGTCCCCTGGCGAGGGGGTGCGCCGCCGTGGCATCGCCGAGAACGTCGACCGGCGCAGGCATACCGAGCTGCTCGCGCCCTCCATCGCCCGCGTGATGGCCGAGGCGGGCGCGGCTCCCGGCGAGCTGAGCGCGATCGCCGTCGGCGTCGGGCCCGGCCCGTACACCGGCCTGCGCGTCGGGCTGGTCACCGCGCGGGCCATGGGGGAGGCGCTCCGGGTGCCGGTGCACGGCGTGTGCACGCTGGACGTGATCGCCTGGGCCTCGGGCCGCGACGCCCCGTTCGCCGTGGCGACCGACGCGCGCCGCAAGGAGGTCTACTGGGCCCGGTACGAGTCGGCCGCCGTACGGTCCTCAGGCCCCGCCGTGGGCCCGCCCGCGGACGTGCTGGCCGGCGTCCCCGAGGGCACGCTGCCGGTCATCGGCGAAGGCGCGGCCCTCTACCCGGACGTTCTGGGCGGTTCCGGGCAGGATCCCACGCCCCTGCTGCCCACGGCCGCGGCGCTGGCCCAGCTGGCGGTGGCGCGGCTGTCCGGCGGGTCCGGGCCTGAGCTGCTGCCGCCGGAGCCGCTCTACATGCGCCGTCCCGACGCCAAGGAGCCCGGCCCGCGCAAGAAGGTGACCCCCCGGTGAGCGGCGCCGTGACCGTACGGCCGATGGGCGACGCCGATCTGGCCGCCGTGCTGATGCTGGAGGAGGCGCTCTTCCCCGAGGACTCCTGGTCCGAGGAGATGCTGCGCGCCGAGCTGGCCGATCAGCCCCGTACCCGCCACTACGTCGTGGCCGAGGAGGCCGGCGGCGGGCTCGTCGGCTATGCCGGGCTGGCGGCCGCCGGCGGCCAGGCCGACGTGCAGACCATCGGCGTGCTGCCGGACCGGCAGGGCGCCGGCATCGGCGCGGCCCTGCTCACCGAGCTGCTGGACGAGGCGGCGCGACGGGCCAGCGAGGCCGTCTTCCTGGAGGTACGCGCCGACAACGACCGGGCCCGGCTGCTGTACGAACGGTTCGGCTTCCAGCGGGTCGGCCTCCGCAAGCGCTACTACCAGCCGTCCGGTATCGACGCGATCGTGATGCGCCGGATGCTCGCCACCACCCGTCCCATCGGTTTCTCGCAGGAGGACCAGTCACCGTGATCCGAGACTCAGAGCCGCTCGTCCTGGGGATCGAGACCTCCTGCGACGAGACGGGCGTGGGCGTCGTCCAGGGGCACACCCTGCTGGCCGACGCGATCGCCTCCAGCGTGGAGCAGCACGCGCGGTTCGGCGGCGTCGTGCCGGAGGTGGCCTCGCGGGCGCACCTGGAGGCGATGGCGCCGACCGTCGAACGGGCGCTGGCCGACGCCGGGATCACGTTCGACGACGTCGACGCGTTCGCCGTCACCGCGGGCCCCGGGCTGCCCGGTGCGCTGATGGTCGGGGTGGCCGCCGCCAAGGCGTACGCGCTGGCCCTGGGCAAGCCGCTGTACGGGGTCAACCACCTGGCCGCGCACGTGGCCGTCGACCAGCTCGAACACGGCGCGCTGCCCAAGCCGTGCGTGGCGCTGCTGGTGTCGGGCGGGCACTCCTCGATCCTGCTGGTCCCCGACATCGCCAGCGACGTGCGGTCGCTGGGCGCGACCGTGGACGACGCGGCGGGCGAGGCGTTCGACAAGGTCGCCCGGGTACTCGACCTGGGCTTTCCCGGCGGCCCCGTGATCGACCGGATGGCCCGCGACGGTGATCCGGCGGCGATCGGCTTCCCGCGCGGCAAGTACAACGACGGCAGCTACGACTTCTCGTTCTCCGGGCTCAAGACCGCCGTGGCGCGCTGGGTGGAGGCCAAGGAACGGGCCGGTGAGCCCGTGCCCGTGGCCGACGTGTCCGCCTCCTTCCAGGAGGCCGTGGTGGACGTGCTCACCCACAAGGCCCTGAAGGTCTGCAAGGACAACGGGGTGAAGGACCTGCTGATCGGCGGCGGTGTGGCGGCCAACTCCCGGCTGCGGATCCTCGCCCAGGAACGCTGCGACGCCGCCGGCGTACGGCTGCGGGTGCCGAGGCCGAAGCTGTGCACCGACAATGGCGCGATGGTGGCCGCGCTCGGCTCCGAGCTCGTGGCCAGCGGGCTGGCGCCGTCCGAGCTTGACCTGCCCGCCGACTCCAGCCTTCCGATCGGCACGATCAGGCTCTGACCGCCCGGCGCGCCGGAGCCGCCCGCGCGGCGCCGGCGCGGCCCGGGATCAGGCGGACACCTCGGCCAGCAGACCGGCGAGGTAGTCCTCGACCAGCGGCATCTTCGCCTCGTCGATGATCCGGCCGTCGTCCTCGGGCAGCAGGTCGAGCAGGCAGCGCACGTCCCAGTACGGGTGGTGCCGGTAGCCGCCCGACACCTGGTCGAACGCGGTCACGAACCGTTCGGCCGCCGGCGGGCCGTACCGCAGCGCGAGGTTGAGCCGCATGTGCGCGATGTCGATCGCGATCGGCCCGTACGAGGCGTCCGACCAGTCGACGATGCCCGTCAGCCTGCCGTACGACCACAGGGTGTTGTCGGGGTGGTAATCGCGGTGGATGAAGCGGTAGGGGGCCTCGGGCGAGGGCCCGGCCGCGAACTCGAAGGCCCGCTCCCACAGCCGCGGGCGAAGCGCGTGCCGGGGAGCCTGCCGCTGGTCGAGCCGGTTGTACGGGACGTACGGCGGCATCGTCGAGGCGCCGCCCCGGGTGTGCACGGCCAACAGCGCGGCGGCCAGCTGGATGAGGTATTCGGGCAGGTCGTCGGGTGCGGGCCGGGGCGGATGCCCGACCAGCCGGCTGATCAGCAGCGCGGGCGCGTCGCAGTAGGCGCCGGCCGGGTCGGCGGCGACCAGCGACGGCGTCGGGACCTCGCAGCCCGCCAGCAGCGTCAGTGCCGCGATCTCGCGCTCCGGGGAGAACTCGGAGTCGGCGTATCGCGCCGCGGGGCGTCCCGGCTCGCGCGGCGTCCAGCGGCGCAGCACCAGCCGGTGCGCGCTGCCCGAGCGGCTCTCGACCAGCAGTGCGTGGTTGGCGTGCGCAGCGCCGCCCGCCAGGGGACGGACCATCCGCACCTCGGCGCCCTGGCCGAGGCACTCGGCCACCCAGCGCAGGGTGGTGCGGCTGGGCGGGGCACCGGTGGGTGCACAGGGAGCCGATGCGTGGGTCACGAGATCCATGAAAACGGATTCCGATGGGTATTGGCAGTGATTTTGCGAAGACGGAACGTAACAAAGTGCACGTCATCGACATGGCTTTGGATCATGGCTTCGGGCGCTTCCCCGGATTGCCGGACAAACCGCCGGACTAGGAATCGGTGGATGGACGGCACCCGGGACGCTCCCGCACAAGCCCGCGAGAGCGCCCCGCAATGCCACTCAGTCTTGTCTCTCTGAGGGGCGACCCCTCAGACTCCCCACTCGCTCAATCTTTGCCGTCGCGGCGCGGCCGCAGCAGCGCCTCGGCAAGCGCGAGCATGGTCTCCTCCAGCGTGGACAGCCGCTTGAGCACGTCCTCGTGGACGGAGGTCACCTGGCGGGTGACCTGGTCGTGGACCGAGTCGACCTTCTTGCCGACCTCCAGTTGCACGACCTCGAACCGCTTGCCCACCTCCGCCTGTACGGCATCGGCGCGCCGGCCCACCTCGTCCTGCATGCCGTCCACCCGCCTGGCCACCTCCTCCTGGACACCGCCGACCCGCCGCTTGACGTCGTCCTGGAGGCCGCCGACCTGCTTGGCCACGCCCGTGTGGACGTCGTCGATCCGCTTGCTGACGTCGTCGTGGACGCTGTCGACCTGCTTGGTCACCTCGTTGTGCACGGCCTCCACCTGCTTGGTGACGTCGTTGTGCACCGACTCGACGCGCCGGGAGACGATGTCGACCTGGGTGGTGAACTCCTCCAGTGCCCCGTCGACCTTCCTGGTGGTCTCCTCGTGGATGCCCTCGATCCGCTTGCGCGCGTTCTCGTGGACGTCCTCGAAACGGCGGGAGAACTCGTCCATCCGCCGGGACACGTCGCTGTAGGCGGTCCGGGCGAGCTGCGACATCGTCGCCTCGACCTCGTCCCGGTCGGGGCGGGCCCGCAGCTCGTCGATCAGCGGGTCCACCGCGTCGGCCAGCCGCTTCTCCAGCGCGTCGAAGCGGTGCCCCTGGTCGATCACCGGCCGGTGCACCAGCTCGGTCATCATCTTGTGCAGCTCGCCGATCTCCAGCGTGGCCGGCAGCCGGCCGATCCGGTCGTCGACGGCCACCAGCCGGCCGTCCAGCCCGGTCAGCTTGCCCGACAGGCCCTCCAGCCGGCCGTCCAGCCCGTCCAGCCGGCCGCCGACGCCCTCGACCCGCCCGTTGACGGCCTCCAGGCCCTGCTCCATCCGCTCGGCCGTCTCGCCGAGCGACTGGTCGACCCGGGTCGTGACGCTGCTGATCGAGTGATCGAGCCGCTCGGCCCGGTGCCCCAGCTCGGCCAGCGACTTGTCCAGCCGGTTGAACCGGACCGAGGACGCCTCCATGCTGCCCTGGAGCCTGTCCAGCCGCTTGGACATGTCCTCCATGCGCTGCGACGCCTGCCGGGTGGCGTCGGTGATGTGGTCCGCGGAGTCGAGCATGGACTGGATCCGGGTGAGCGTCTCGTCGACGTTCTCGGCCACCACGCCGACGTCGGCCCACAGCGCCGGCAGCTCGGCGACGGGTTTGACCCGCTCGCCCACCGCCTCGATGTGCTCGGCCAGCCCCTCCGCCCATTCGGGGGGTTTGCCGAACAGCTCGTCGACCTGGCCCCGCACCACGTCGATCTGCCCGGTGAGGCCGTTCAGCTCCCGCTCCCGCACCTCGCGGAGCAGCCACTCCATACCTTCCAGCCGCTGGCGTATCTCATCCAGGACCTGACCCTGTGAGCGCTGTTCGTAGACGTGGTCCTGCGCCGCACGGGCGAGCAACTCCCGCATCCGATCCGAGACCGGCTGACCCCCTGTCTGCAGGAAGTTGTGATTCGTTTCCACCCGATGCTCCCTCTTGTGCCGTCGCGCTCGAAAATGCGGGCGGCAATGAAATCGTGAAGTCGCTCACTGTAGTGCGTGCGCGGCCCATGGATAACGGGGAACACGGGGCGGTCCGAGTCGTCGTGTGGACGCTCGATATCCGGCTGCGGGAAAAGGCGGGACGTTCGGGCGGAGCGCGACATTCTCCCGATGCGCGATGAATCGGATGAACTCCGCAGTCGCCGCGAGCGGCGCCGGCACTCGCCACGCCTTGGCGGGCCTGGAGAATCCGTACAGGCGCCGGTACGCCCGCCGAACCGTTCCGGAGAGGGGAAGCGCCCCGCCACCGGCCCGCCGCCGCTGCCATTCCGGCCGCATCACGCGTTTCTCGGACGAGTTGTTTCCGCCGCCGAACTCGCTACCGGAAAGTGCGCAGTATTTGCTCAGCCGTGGCATGGCGCCCGAACGCTCTTGGCGTTCTCGTTCCTAAGAAGATCTTCGGTGCGGAAATGGCGCCGCCGGGGGCGCCGGGCGCGTCAGCAGCGCGACCGGGTCGTCGCCCACCCGGGTCAGCACCACCGTCAGTTCCGCGTCGCCGCCGGGTCCCCGCCGGCCGAACCCGAGGTCGCGGCGCAGCCGGTCGATGTCGACCGCCGAGCCGCGCTTCTTGATCGTGAGCACCCCGACATCGCGCCGCCGCAGCTCGGCGCGCAGCCGCTTCAGCGAGAACGGCAGCACGTCGTCGATCTCGTACGCGGCGGCGAACGGCGTCCGCACCAGCGTGTCCGAGGTGATGTAGGCGATCCGCGGGTCCACCAGCCGCCCGCCGACCCCGGCCGCGACCTCGGCGACCAGATGCGCGCGGATCACCGCGCCGTCCGGCTCGTACAGGAAACGCCCCCAGCCGCCGACGGGTGGATCGCCCAGCCCCGGCTCCGGCGTCAGCGTCACGATCCCTTCCGCCTCGCGGTCCCCGCCAGGGTCGTCGCCACGGTCCAAGCCGGCCGGGATGAGGGTCGCCCTGCGTCGGACGTCCCCCGCCAGCCCGCCGATCCAGAGCGCGGCCTCCTTGACGTCCCCGCCGACCGAGATCCACTCGGCCTCCGTCCCGGCGCCGCCCTCGCCCGCACCACGCCCTCCGACGCTCCCGATCGCACCGCTCCCGCCCGCATCGCCCTCGGGCCAGATCGCCTCGTACGGGATCCCCGGCGCGACCTTGACGCAGCCGGCCGGGACGCGCCCGGCCAGGTCCAGGATCGTGTCCAGCGGCGGCTCGTACGAGCGGGGGTCGAAGACGCGGCCGCGGGTCGTGCGGCGCCCCGGATCGGCGAAGACGGCCGCGTACCCGGCCGGATCCTCGGCGGTCGCGTCGCCCGCCCGTACCGAGGCCAGATCGTCCAGCCCGAGCGCCGCCAGGTTGGCGCGGGCGACCTCGGCGGTCAGCGGGTCCAGCTCGACGCCCTCGCCGGTACGGCCCGCCCGCGCCCGCGCGATCAGGTCGGCGCCGATCCCGCAGCCGAGTTCGAGAACCCGATCTCCGGGTACGAGGTATCCGGCGAAGCGGCGGGCACGGTGCGCGGCGACGCTCGCCCGGGTGGACTGCTCCAGCCCGGCCCGGGTGAAGTACATCGCACCGGCGTCCGGACCGAACTTGGCTCGGGCCCGTTCGCGCAGCCGTACCTGGGTGAGCGCCGCCGACACCAGCTCGGCGGGGTGGCGCTCGCGCAGCCGGGACGCGGTCGCCAGGAGGCCGCTCTCGGTCACGTCGGAGCCGGTGGCCGCGGCGAGTACGGCCTGGCCGTCCGGCGTAAGCAGTCCGCGGAACCCCTGGATGTCCATAGGCTGGACGTTAGCGCCGGAGCGGGGATGCGGCCGTCCCGCCGGTCACGGCGCCGGGGACCCGCCCGGGCAGGCCGTGTTCATGTTGACGGGTCACCGGTCTCGGAATAGTCTCCAGACTGGCACTCTCACACTGAGAGTGCCAGCAGCGACAAGGTCGGTCTGGCACCCGCGACGGCAGGCCGGTCCAGGGTCGCCTCTTCTGCCACATTGCCGGCCGGTCGACATGGCCGGCCGAGGACCAATCGAAGGGGAGGTCAGATCGTGACGACCGCCACCAAGGTTGTTCTCAAGCCGCTCGAGGACCGCATCGTCGTCCAGCCGCTTGAGGCCGAGACCACCACCGCGTCGGGTCTTGTCATTCCCGACACGGCCAAGGAGAAGCCCCAGGAGGGGACCGTCCTGGCCGTAGGCCCGGGTCGTATCGACGACAAGGGCGGGCGTGTACCGCTCGACGTGAGCGTCGGCGACGTTGTGCTCTACAGCAAGTACGGCGGCACCGAGGTCAAGTACAACAACGAGGAGTACCTCGTGCTCTCGGCCCGCGACGTCCTCGCGGTCATCGAGAAGTAATTCACCGAGAAGTGACGCACCGCCCCGGACCGGCCCGAAATCAGGGGCGGCCGGGGCGTACTGCGTACCGCTAGCCGTACAGGACTGGAGATTTCCGCATGGCGAAGATCCTGGAGTTCGAGGAGGACGCCCGCCGGGCTCTTGAGCGCGGCGTGAACGCTCTCGCGGACGCCGTGAAGGTGACGATCGGCCCGCGCGGCCGCAACGTCGTCATCGACAAGAAGTTCGGCGCGCCGACGATCACCAACGACGGCGTCACCATCGCCCGCGAGGTGGAGCTGGAGGACCCCTACGAGAACCTGGGGGCCCAGCTCGCCAAGGAAGTGGCGACCAAGACCAACGACATCGCCGGTGACGGGACCACCACCGCCACCGTGCTGGCCCAGGCGATGGTCCGTGAGGGCATCCGCAACGTGGCCGCCGGCGCGTCGCCGATGGCCCTCAAGCGGGGCATCGACACGGCCGCGCAGTACGTGTCCGACCAGCTGCTGAAGTCGGCCCGCGAGGTCGACGCCAAGGGTGACATCGCGCACGTCGCGACGATCTCGGCGCAGGACGGCCAGATCGGCGACCTGATCGCCGAGGCGTTCGACAAGGTCGGCAAGGACGGTGTCATCACCGTCGAGGAGGCCCACACCTTCGGCCTGGAGCTGGAGTTCACCGAGGGCCTGCAGTTCGACAAGGGCTACCTGTCGCCGCACATGGTCACCGACCCCGAGCGCATGGAGGCCGTCCTGGAGGACGGCTACGTGCTGATCGTGGACGGCAAGATCTCCAACGTGCAGGAGTTCCTGCCGCTGGCCGAGAAGGTCGCCCAGACCAAGAAGCCGCTGCTGGTGGTGGCCGAGGACGTCGAGGGCGAGGCGCTGGCGCTGCTGGTGGCCAACAAGATCCGCGGCACCTTCCTGTCGGTCGCGGTCAAGGCCCCGGGCTTCGGCGACCGCCGCAAGGCGATGCTGGGCGACATGGCCACCCTGACCGGTGCGCAGGTCGTCAGCGAGGCCATCGGCCTCAAGCTCGACAGCATCGGCATCGAGGACCTGGGCCAGGCGCGCCGGATCACCGTCACCAAGGACGCGACGACGATCGTCGACGGTGAGGGCTCGCAGGACGACATCCAGGGCCGGGTCAACCAGATCAAGGTCGAGATCGAGAACAGCGACTCCGACTGGGACCGCGAGAAGCTGCAGGAGCGGCTGGCCAAGCTGGCCGGCGGCGTCTGCGTGCTGCGCGTCGGCGCGGCCACCGAGGTCGAGCTGAAGGAGAAGAAGCACCGCCTGGAGGACGCCATCTCGGCGACCCGCGCGGCGATCGAGGAGGGCATCGTGTCCGGCGGCGGCAGCGCCCTGGTGCACGTGGGCAAGGAGGGCTTCGACGCCCTCGGCCTGTCCGGCGACGAGGCCACCGGCGCGGAGGCGGTCCGCCGCGCGCTGGTCGAGCCGCTGCGCTGGATCTCCGAGAACGCCGGCCAGGAGGGCTACGTCGTCGTCTCCAAGGTGCAGGAGTTGAAGGCCGGCCACGGCTACAACGCCGCCACCGGCGAGTACGGCGACCTGATCGCCCAGGGCGTCATCGACCCGGTGAAGGTGACCCGTTCCGCGGTCACCAACGCCGCGTCGATCGCGGGCATGCTGCTGTCCACCGAGGCTCTCGTCGTCGAGAAGCCCGAGGAGGACGAGGAGCCCGCGGGCGGCGGTCACGGTCACGGCCACGGCCACTGACGTACCGTTCGAGCCCGTCCGGCACTGACCGGCGCTGAGGCACCGGCCGGCTCCGGCCGTACGCGAAGGGGAGATCCCTGCCAGACATGGCGGGGATCTCCCTATTTGCGCTATAAGTCGCGAATCTTGCGATTCGTCGTCTCATAGGTGGTTTATAGCTGAATGAGGCGTAACGGGGGACCGTGCCGCCACCCTGCGCGATCATCCGAGCGCACCGGGTGCGTTTCGGGTACCGTTCCCCGCACTGTGACCATTCCGTTGCCGAACACAGTGGAGACAGGCCCGAGCCCGCTGGGCATCATGCTCTACGTGACCGAGGGATGCTTCGCCGGGACCACGACCGCGCGCGCCGGAGAACCCTCGGAGGGGGCGACCCCTCCACCACCCCGCGATGCCGGCCGCGGGGGCCGGGCGCCGCGCATGGCGAGCACCGACGACGGGGACCTCAAAGAGCTGACGAAGCTGGCCGTCCAGGGCGATCCCGGGGCCATCGAGGTACTGATCGGGCAGATCCGGCCGATGGTCGTGCGCTACTGCCGCGCCCGGCTGGGCCGGGTGTCGGGGCAGTACCACATCGCCGACGACGTGGCTCAGGAGGTCTGCATCGCGGTGCTGTCGGCGCTGCCGCGCTACCGCGACATGGGACGGCCGTTCGCCTCGTTCGTCTTCGGCATCGCCGCGCACAAGATCGCCGACGCGCTGCGCAGCGCGGTCCGGGCGGCCGTGCCGACCGAGGACCTGCCGGACGGGCCCGACGACCGGCCCGGGCCGGAGGAGACCGTGGTGCGCTACATCGAGGCCCAGCGCGCCCGCGACCTGCTGACCCGGCTGCCGGAGAACCAGCGCGAGCTGGTGCTGCTCCGCGTCGTGGCCGGGCTGTCGGCCGAGGAGACCGGTAACGTGCTGGGCATGACCGCAGGAGCGGTACGGGTCGCGCAGCACCGCGCGCTGACCCGGCTCCGCGCGATGGCCAGAGAGGAGTCGATCGCTTGACGGAACGGAGCCAGGGCGCCCCGGATCCGGCAGCGGTATCGACCACGGGGTCCTCCACCCCGGATCCCCTCACCCCGGAGCCCTTCCCCACGGATTCCCGCAGTACGGATCCCCGCAGTACGGATTCCCGCACCGCGGGCGCCGTCGTCGCCTTTCCCGCCCTCGCGGCCGACCTGGGCGCGGCCCGCCGTACCGACGCCCTCATCGACGCGCTGGCCGCACGGCGCGCGGCGGGTTCCGACGACCCGGCGGTCCGGATGCTGCGGGCGCTCATCAGGGACGTGGACGAACTCGTCCCGGTCCGGCACGGGCCCGCCGCCGGCCAGGACGCCGTGCCGGACGACCCGGTCGAGGACGACCGTCCCCTGTCGCCGGTCGGCCCCCGCCGCCGCGGCCCCCGGACGATCGTGGCCCTCGGCGTGGCCGGCGCCGTGCTGGCCGGTACGGGCGTCGCGGCCGCCGGCGGCATGACGGGGCAGCCCGCTCCGTCCCAGGCCATGGGCCCGGTCGAGGAGGGGCACAGCGGCGCCCCGGACACCACCGACTCCAGCAAGGCGGTCCTGCCCTTCGCCCTGGCTCCCGTACGGGCGGTGCCCTCCGGCCTGCAACGCACCGAGCCGGGGGAGACCGGGAAGGACTCGAAGCAGGCCTCGCGTGTGAAGCACCGCATCGCCGGGCTTCCGGAGAGCACACCGCGCCCGCGCAGGGCCGCCACCGAGAGCCGGGCCGTACGCCCGCAGACCGAGGACTTCACCCGGATGCAGCGCCGCCTGGAGGAACTCGGCAGGCGCGTCCAGGAGCGCACCCGCCTGCCCGCCGACCTGGGCGACCGTGACCGCGACTGTGACCGGGACGACCGAGACGGTCCGGGCCGCTAGGGCTCGTCGCGTCCCTCTTCGCTGTCGATCACGCCGTCGACGTAGCCCCGGGCGTACTCCCAGCTCACGTAGTCGACCGGATCGGGCGCCAGCGCGGGCTCGTGGACGCGGGGCAGGCCCTGGTCGAGCAGGTGGCGCAGGTTGCCGTGCAGGAGGTCCCAGTCGATGTAGTGCATCTTGCCGCAGTCACCGCAGTCGACGGTGAGCCCGCGCACGCCGAGCGGCTCCAGCAGGGCCCGGAAGACCTCGAGGTCGGCGAGATCGGCCAGCACGTCCTCCCGCTCGGTCACGCTGAGCGGGGCGACGTCCTCGCCCGGGTCGCCGAGCGAGGCCGCCGGGTCCTCCGGGTCGCCGGCGAACGGGTCGAGCGGAGCGTCGTCGTGCACACCCCCACGCTACTGCCACGCCCCCCGCTGGGTGCACCCCCCAAGCCGCATCCGCCCCGCCTGGGCCGGGTACGGCGGCCCCCGCGTTCGGGCGCGCCAGGCCGATCCGGGCGGGCCTGCCGGGGCGATGTCGGAAATGTCCGGGAATGTGCGGATGGGTCAGTGCGTTGCGGGTGTCACCAAGACCACTCGCCCCCGAGCGGGAAGTGCCGTCCCACCGCCAGGCCAGGTCCTACCATGGAACGAGGCCGTCGTGACCTGGCCGTACACCCAGACGCCCCAGGGGAAGGTAGTCATGAATCCCGCCGCCGAGCCCGCCATCATCCCGCAGGGCCTGACCTTCGACGACGTGCTGCTGCTGCCCGGCTACTCCGACCTGCAGCCCGGCGAGGCCGACACCACGACCCGGCTGACCCGCGACGTCGACCTGCGCATCCCGCTGCTGTCGGCGGCCATGGACACCGTCACCGAATCCCGTACGGCCGTCGCGATGGCCCGCCAGGGCGGGATCGGCGTGCTGCACCGCAACATGCCCGTCGAGGAGCAGGCGGCCGAGGCCGACCGGGTCAAGCGGTCCGAGGCCGGCATGATCACCAACCCGGTGACCTGCCTGCCGGACGCGACGCTGTCCGACGTCGAGGTGCTCTGCGCCCGCTACCGGATCTCCGGCGTCCCGGTCACCGACGTGCGCGGCGTGCTGGTCGGCATCGTCACCAACCGCGACATCCGGTTCGAGACCGACCTGTCCCGCCCGGTGCGCGAGGTCATGACCCCGATGCCGCTGATCACCGCGCCGGTGGACGTCTCTCGCGCGGACGCGTTCGCGCTGCTGGCCGGCAACAAGATCGAGAAGCTGCCGCTGGTGGACGCAGACGGCCGGCTGCGCGGGCTGATCACGGTCAAGGACTTCACCAAGAGCGAGCAGTACCCCTCCTCCACCAAGGACGCCGACGGCCGGCTGCTGGTCGCCGCCGCCGTGGGCGTGGGCGAGGACGCGATCGAGCGGGCCAAGGCGCTGATCGAGGCGGGCACCGACGTGATCATCGTCGACACCGCGCACGGCCACTCCAAGGGCGTCGCCGACACGATCGCCGTGATCAAGGCCAACGCGCCGGTCCAGGTCGTCGGCGGCAACATCGCCACCTACGCCGGCGCCAAGGCGCTGGCCGAGGCCGGCGCGGACGCCGTCAAGGTCGGCGTCGGCCCCGGCTCCATCTGCACCACCCGCGTGGTCGCGGGCGTCGGCGTCCCGCAGATCACCGCGATCTCCGAGGCCGCCCGCGCCGCCCGCGAGGCGGGTATCCCGGTGATCGGCGACGGCGGCGTCCAGTACTCCGGCGACATCGCCAAGGCCCTCGTGGCCGGCGCCGACACCGTGATGCTGGGCAGCCTGCTGGCCGGCATCGAGGAGTCGCCCGGCGAGCTGATCTTCGTGCACGGCAAGCAGTACAAGTCGTACCGCGGCATGGGCTCCCTCGGCGCCATGCGCAACCGCGAGCGCGGCGGCTCGTACTCCAAGGACCGCTACGCCCAGGCCGACGTGTCGTCCGAGGAGAAGCTGATCCCCGAGGGCGTCGAGGGCCAGGTGCCCTACCGCGGCCCGCTGGCCAACGTCGCCCACCAGCTCATCGGCGGCCTGCACCAGTCGATGTGGTACGCGGGCACCCGGACGATCCCCGAGCTCCAGGAGCGCGGCCAGCTGATGCGGATCACCACGGCCGGCCTCAAGGAGAGCCACCCCCACGACATCCAGATGACCGTAGAAGCCCCCAACTACCAGGGCCGCTGAGGCGGTGTTTTCTTAGTCCCGGCCGTGTCTTAAAGTCCCGGCCCACGGTGCTCGCCTGGCGGCTCGCACCGTGACCGTGCCTGTGCGAGCGCGGCATCGCTTCGCGATCTGGCCGGTGAGGCTCGCCTTCGGCTTCGCCGCACCGGCCAGGTAACGCGCTCGCGCGGTGGCTGAGGCAGGCCCAGGCAGCGGCGGCGATCAGGTCCCACCGGCCGGTGGGTAAACTCGCCGGGGCTTGTGCTCCGCCGTGGGTGGGCAGGAAGTCCGCACGTTCATGTTGTGCCCGCCCGCGCCAGGTCGCGTGCGGGCCTGGAAATGAGGAAGCGCAGTGGCTGCAGAGGTGGAGATCGGCCGGGGCAAGAGTGGGCGCCGGGCCTATGCCTTCGATGAGATCGGCATCGTCCCGTCGCGCCGTACGCGCGATCCCGAAGAGGTCAGCGTCGCCTGGCAGATCGATGCCTACCGGTTCGAGACGCCGCTGCTGGTCGCGCCGATGGACAGCGTGGTCAGCCCGGAGACGGCGATCGCGGCCGGCCGGCTGGGCGGGCTGGCGGTGCTCGACCTCGAAGGCCTGTGGACCCGGTACGACAACCCCGAGTCGCTGCTGGCCGAGATCGCCTCACTGGACACTGCCCGGGCCACCCGGCGGCTCCAGGAGATCTACAACGAGCCGATCAAGGAAGAGCTGATCGGCCGCCGGATCGCCGAGATCCGGGAGGCGGGTGTGACGGTCGCGGCGCGGCTGTCGCCGCAGCGCACCGCGCAGTTCCACAAGGCCGTGATCGACGCCGGGGTGGACCTGTTCGTGATCCGCGGCACCACGGTGTCGGCCGAGCACGTGTCCGGGCGGGCCGAGCCGCTCAACCTCAAGCAGTTCATCTATGACCTGGACGTTCCGGTCATCGTGGGCGGCTGCTCCACCTACACGGCGGCGCTGCACCTGATGCGCACCGGCGCGGCCGGGGTGCTGGTCGGCTTCGGCGGCGGGTCCGGGCACACCACCCGTACGGTGCTGGGCGTGGCGGTGCCGATGGCGACCGCGGTCGCGGACGTGGCGGCGGCCCGGCGCGACTACCTGGACGAGTCCGGCGGGCGGTACGTGCACGTGATCGCCGACGGCGGGATGGCCAACAGCGGCGAGATCGCCAAGGCGTTCGCCTGCGGTTCGGACGCGGTGATGGTGGGCTCGCCGTTCGCCCGTGCCACCGAGGCCCCCGGGCGCGGCTACCACTGGGGCAGCGAGGCCCACCACGGCGACGTTCCCCGCGGCACCCGGATCGACCTGGGCACGATCGGCAGCCTGGAGCAGATCCTGTACGGCCCGTCGCACGTGGCCGACGGGTCGATGAACCTCATCGGCGCGCTCCGCCGGGCGATGGCGACCTCGGGTTACACCGAACTCAAGGAGTTCCAGCGCGTCCAGGTGGTCGTGGCGCCCCCGCCCGAGCGCAACGCCTGAAACCGGGGCGTGGCCCCCGAAACGCGGTACCTGGACGGCCCTATGTGGGGCGTCTCACCGATCCGTTCATGCGATCTTGGCCGAATCGGTGATTCCCGGTGTGGCGCCGTCCTTACTGTTGGGTAGGTAGTTCTGGGACACCCAACCGCACAGGGGGAATCGCGATGACGGGATCACCGGTGACCGGACTGGGCAGCGCGCGCCTGGGACCGGCCGAGCGGGCGGGCTCCCTCGACCGGATGGCGCGCGAGGAGTTCGACGTCGTGGTGGTCGGCGGCGGGATCGTCGGCGCCGGCGCCGCCCTCGACGCGGCCACCCGGGGGCTGTCGGTGGCGGTCGTGGAGGCCCGCGACTTCGCCTCCGGGACGTCGTCGCGCTCCTCCAAGCTGATCCACGGCGGGCTGCGCTATCTGGAGCAGTACAACTTCGACCTGGTGCGCGAGGCACTGACCGAGCGCGCGCTGCTGCTGCAGATCGCTCCGCACCTGGTCAAGCCCGTACCGTTCCTGCTCCCCACGACCCGCCGGATCTGGGAGCGGGGCTATCTCGGCGCGGGCGTCGCGCTCTACGACGCGCTCGCGTTCCGGATGGGTAGCGCGCGTGGCCTGCCGCACCACCGCCACCTGACCCGGCGCGGCGCGCTGAAGCTCGCCCCCTCGCTGCGCAAGAGCTCGTTCGTCGGAGCCATTCAGTACTGGGACGCGCAGGTCGACGACGCCCGCTACGTGATGACGGTGCTGCGCACGGCCGCCGCGTACGGGGCCAAGATCGCCTCCCGTACGCAGTGCGTGGGCTTCCTGCGCGAGGGGGAGCGGGTGACCGGCGTCAAGATCCGCGACCTGGAGGCCGGGACCGTCGCGTCCGTCCGCGCCAAGCAGGTCGTGAACGCCACCGGCGTATGGACCGACGACATCCAGGAACTGGTCGGCGGCCGCGGGCAGATCCACGTCCGCTCGTCCAAGGGCATCCACCTGGTCGTCCCCAAGGACCGGATCCACTCCTCGACCGGCCTGATCCTCCGTACGGAGAAGTCGGTGCTGTTCGTGATCCCGTGGGGACGGCACTGGATCATCGGGACCACCGACACCGCCTGGGACCTGGACAAGGCGCACCCGGCCGCGTCCCGCGCCGACATCGACTACGTGCTGGAGCACGTGAACTCGGTGCTCAACACCCCCCTCACGCACGACGACGTCGAGGGCGTCTACGCCGGCCTTCGCCCCCTCCTGACGGGCGAGACCGAGGAGACCTCGCAGCTGTCCCGCGAGCACGTGGTGGCGCACCCCGTCCCGGGCCTGGTCCTGGTCGCGGGCGGCAAGTACACGACGTACCGGGTCATGGCCAAGGACGCCATCGACGCGGTGGCCCACGGCCTGGACGGCAAGGTCGCCGAGTCCTGCACCGACGGCATCGCCCTGGTCGGCGGCGAGGGCTTCCAGGCCATGTGGAACGCCCGCTACCGCCTCGCCTCCGTCTCCGGCCTGCACGTCGCCCGGATCGAGCACCTGCTGATGCGGTACGGGGTCCTGGTCGACGACCTGCTGGAGCTGATCCGCGAAAAGCCCGACCTGGGCAAGCCCCTCACCGGCGCCGACGACTACCTGCGCGCCGAGGTCGTCTACGCCGCCTCGCACGAGGGCGCTCGCCACCTCAACGACGTGCTGGCCCGCCGTACCCGGATCTCGATCGAGACCTGGGACCGCGGCCTCGGCGTCGTCCAGGAGGCCGCCGACCTGATCGCGCCGGTGCTGGGCTGGTCCAAGAAGCAGCGCGACCGGGAGATCGAGTACTACCGCAAGCGGATCGAGGCCGAGCGCGCCTCGCAGAGCCAGGAAGGCGACCAGGAGGCCGACGCCCGCCGCCGGGGAGCCCCCGACATCGTCCCCACCGCCACCCCGTAGCCCCAGGACGGGGCCGGCACGTCATCCGGCCCCGTCGGGCCACAGATCAGTCGAAGAGTTCCTCGATCCGGTTCGCCGTGATCGCCCTGTCGAACCAGCGCTCGAGTACCTCGGTATCGCTGCAGGCCGTGATCCGCTCGCGCACCGACTCCGGAACCTTGATCCCACGCAGCTCCAGAGTCCGCAGCACGAGCCGCGCCTCGCCTTCGGCACGTGCCTCCGCCTGCACTTCCGCGCGTACCTCCGCCTGCACTTCCGCGCGCACTTCCGCCTGTACCTCCGCCCGTAGTTCCGTCCGTGCCTCCGAGCGGAGGATTTCGGCGAATTCAGACTGGTAGCGGTATTCTTGCTTGGTCATCAGGCTCCTCCACGTCTCTTGGGCCTTTCCTGTGAGCCCCAGTTCGGCGAACTCTGCGATGAGGCCGGCGGTGTCCGGGTCGACGGTGTCGAGTGCGGGGGCCAGCGCGTCCAGTATCTCAGTCGCGTCGTCGGAGTGGCCATGGGTGATGGCCGAGAGCAGCGCGTAGACCACATCGTCGCTCGCCTGCTTGACGCTGGTGATGGCTTCGATGTTGTCGGGCCCGGCTACAAAGGGCTGGACGATCATGCAGTGCCACGAGCCGACACCGATCTTGATGGGCTCGCGGGCCCATCGAGCGGTGGGCTCTTTGGCGGTGACCACCAGCAATGCCACGTCGCACTCGTGCTTGGCGTGCATGTAGGCGACGTAGTACGGCCAGCTGCGTTTTTTCTCCGCCACCTTCTCGGTTTGCGACTCGATGATGAGAGCGCAGGCCCGCGACTCGCTTTCGATCATGAGGACCGTGTCGGCCCGGCGTTCCAGCGGCTTGATTTCGGTCATATCGGGACTGAACACCGAAACCTCGTACGGTCCGGTGAACTCGATGCCCAATAGACGTTCGAAGACCCTGGCGAACAGGCCCGGATCTTCCTGAAAGATCCGGTGCAGGGCCTCGTGGGGGGACTTGACCATGTGAGCGATGTTACTGAACGCGGTCGCTCGATTACGCTTATCTATGAAATCGAACTGGGTTTTCTTAGAAGTCGAACACTGCAGCCGTCACTGTCTCCCTGGGGTTAGGGAGATTATGGGGTGAAAAAGTCGAATTCGCCGTTCTGGATGTCAGCGAGGAAGGCTTCCCATTCGGCGCGGGTGTAGGCGTTGGGTGGTGGCTGTGGCGTACGGCGAAGCGCTCGGTGCCGTCGGCCAGGGGACCGGCCTCGACGCAGCTCCCGCCGTGGTCGGGGCTGTAGGTGCTGATGTGCCAGGCGACACGGTCGCGTTCTCGCGGGCCGAGTGTTCCACCCGTCTGTGACTTGCTCACGGTCATCCCTCCGCTTCGCGCTGCGTTGACTCGTGGCGTGTTCGCCTTGTGCGAGATCGTCATAGGCGAACACGCCACGAGTCAACGGGAAGGGCTGGGGGTGTTATGGGGTGGGCAGAGCGCGGAGTCTGCGTGCTGCCGGTTGTAGTCGGAGCTGGTCTGGCTGTCCTCGGCTGGGTGAAAGTCGCCGGGTGTAGGAGACCGGCGTGAGGGGGACCGGGCCGGGACGGCAGGCGTGTGCCGTCCCGGCCCGGGGTCAGGACACTGTCACTCTCAGGACAGGCGCCTCGGAACGGTGCCGTCCTCAGGTCAGGGATCGGCCCAGGACGAGGTGCATGCCGGTCGCGTACAGCTCGGCGGGCACTCGTTCGGGGTCGAGCAGGTGCTGCAGGGCCAGGCCGAAGTCCAGGGCGACGGCCATCGTCGCGCGGTCCTGGGCCCGGATGCCGTCCACCTCGCGCAGGCTCCGGGTGAGGTTGGCGCGGCGTTCGGCGTGCCAGTCGGCGATCCGCCAGCCGGCCGCGTAGTCGCGCATCCCGTACAGCCAGAACTCGACGATCAGCAGCGCGAGCAGCCGCGCGTTGTCGCCGGACATGCAGCGCGCGTACGCCTTGCCCGCGCGTTCGAAGCGTTCCTCGGGCGGGACGGTGGGGTCCCGCAGTTCGGCGTAGATCTCGGTGCCGGCCATCTCGGCCGTCCAGCGTTCGAGCAGGGCGAGCAGCAGGTCGGTCTTGCCGGCGAAGTTGGAGTAGACCGCTCCCTTGGTGAGCCCCGCCGCCGCCGCGATGTCATCGAGCGAGGCCCCGTGGATGCCGTGTTCCGCCCAGAGCCGCTCGGCCGCCCCGAGCAGGGCCGTTCTGGTCTGCTCGCGGCGTTCGCGCCGTGATCCGAGCCTGCCGCCCGGTTCCCTCCGCTCGCCGCCGGTCCCGCCGCTGCCGCCCTCGTACGGGTCGGCGCCCTTGCCCTGGGCGTCGATCATGAAGCCACCTCTCTCTCGCGTGCCATCGCGGGACGGCCCGGGGCACGCGGCAGCAAGCGCCCGGGAGTACGCGGTGGCAGCGCTGGTCTCGTTCACAATCCGGGATACACCGGGTGGGCATGGTCATGAGCCAGATCACGAAAAGTGCCGTATTACCGGTGGGTAGTCAAAGATGGCCGGGGGGTCATACCCTGCTGGGCATGGCATCCCCCACGGTCCCCGCCCGAGACACGGCGGCACACCGCCTCCCCCAGGCTCTGATCGAGCGGCTGACCGCCCACATCGTCACGGGTGGCGGCCGGACCACGACCATCCCCACCCCGTTCACGGGTGAGGAGCTCGCCACCATCCCGCTGTCGAGCGCCGACGATGTGCGCCAGGCCCACGAGCGCGCGCGCGAGGCGCAGCGCGCCTGGGCTAAGCGGCCGGTGAGCGAGCGGGTCAAGCCCTTCCTGCGGCTCGCCGACGCGCTGGTCGACCGGCGGGACGAGATCCTGAACGTCATCCAGGTCGAGACCGGCAAGGCCCGCCGGCACGCGCTCGAGGAGTTCCTCGACGTCGCGCTGTGCTCGCTGTACTACGCGCGCCGGGCGGGCGGCCTGCTCAAGCCCAAGCGGCGGCAGGGCATGATGCCCGGTCTCACGAGGGTTCAGGAGCTGCGGCATCCCAAGGGCGTCGTCGCTCTGATCGCGCCGTGGAACTACCCGTTCGCGCTGGGCGCCAGCGACATCGCCCCCGCGCTGATGGCCGGCAACGCCGTCATCCACAAGCCCGACACCCAGACCTGCCTGTCCAGCCTGTGGGTCCTGGACCTGCTGGTCTCGCTGGGCCTGCCGCGCGACCTGTGGCAGATCGTGGTCGGCGAGCCCGCCGAGATCGGCGACCCGCTGATCGACGAGGCCGACTACGTCTCGTTCACCGGCTCCACCCGGGGTGGCAAGGCGATCGCCGAGAAGGTCGCGCCGCGCCTGGTGAGCTACTCGCTGGAGCTCGGCGGCAAGAACCCGATGCTCGTGCTGGCCGACGCCGACGTCGAACGCACCGCTCGGGGCGCGCTGCGCGCGTGCTTCACCAACGCCGGGCAGCTGTGCATCTCGATCGAGCGGATGTACGTGCACGCCGACATCTATGACCGGTTCGTGCCGCGCTTCGCCGAAATGGTGAACGGCATGCGCCTGGGCGCCGAGCTGGACTTCGGTGTCGAGATGGGCTCGCTGACGTACCCGCGCCAGCTGGAGGCCGTCACCCGGCACGTCGACCAGGCGGTCAAGGAGGGCGCGACGGTCCTGGCCGGCGGCAAGGCCCGTCCCGACCTCGGCCCGCTGTTCTACGAGCCGACCGTCCTGACCGATGTCACCGGCGACATGGACATGTGCGCGAACGAGACGTTCGGCCCGGTCGTGGCGATCTACAAGGTGGCGTCCGAGGAGGAGGCCATCACCCGCGCCAATGACACCACCTACGGGCTGAACGCCTCCGTCTGGACCAAGGACGCCGCGCGCGGCCGCAAGGTCGCCGCGCGGATCCAGGCCGGCACGGTGAACGTCAACGACGGCTTCGGTGCCGCGTACGCCTCGTACGACGCTCCGATGGGCGGGATGAAGCAGTCCGGGGTCGGCCGCCGGCACGGGTCCGAGGGGCTGCTGAAGTTCACCGAGCCGCAGACGATCGCCAGCCAGCACATCGCCGACATGGAGCCGCCCGGTTCGCTGTCGTACGAGAAGTTCGCCGACGTGATGGCGTCGAGCATCAAGGCCATGAAGCGGTTGCGGATCAAGTAGTTGCGGCCGCGCGGCAATCAAGTGCGGCCGCGCAGCAGGGTAGGAGCGGCCGCGGATCGAGTAGGCAGGCATCGGATGACGGACTTCGACGTGCTCGTGGTGGGCTCGGGCTTCGGCGGCAGCGTCACGGCGCTGCGGCTGACCGAGAAGGGCTACCGGGTCGGGGTGATCGAGGCGGGCCGCCGCTATGACACGGGCCCGCATGCACCGGCCGGGCCGGGCTCGCGGTATCCCGAGCTGCCCAAGACGAACTGGAAGGTCTCCCGGTACGTGTGGGCGCCCGCGCTAGGGCTCACCGGGATCCAGCGGATCCATCTGATCCGGGGTGCGAAGTCCAGCCGGGTCATGGTCCTGGCGGGGGCGGGTGTGGGCGGCGGCTCGCTGAACTACGCCAACACGCTGTACGTACCGCCCGAGCCGTTCTTCAAGGACCGCCAGTGGGCGCACATCACCGACTGGCAGGACGAGCTCGCCCCGTACTACGACCAGGCCCGCCGGATGCTGGGCGTGGTCCAGAACCCCACCACCACCGACGCCGACAAGGTCGTCAAGCGGGTGGCCGAACGGATGGGCAAGGGCGACACGTTCGTGCAGACTCCGGTCGGCGTGCACTACGGTGCGGGCCCAGGTGTGGAGAGCGACGACCCGTACTTCGGTGGTGCCGGACCTAGGCGCCGTGGCTGCACCGAGTGCGGCGAGTGCATGGTCGGCTGCCGGCACGGCGCCAAGAACATGCTCACGGAGAACTACCTCTACCTCGCCGAGAAGGCCGGGGCCCGCGTCATGCCGCTCAGCAGGGTGACCGACGTGTCCCCGCTGCCGGACGGCGGCTACCGGGTCGAGATCGTGCGGACGGGCTCGTTCGGCCGCGACCGCAAGACGTTCACGGCCGAGCAGGTCGTTTTCGCCGCCGGTACGTACGGCACGCAGAAGCTCCTGCACAAGCTGAAGCGGACCGGGCGGCTGCCCCGCCTGTCGTCGCGGCTGGGCGCGCTGACCCGTACCAACTCCGAGGCGATCCTTGGCGCCGGCCGTCGCAACGGTAAGCCCGGCCCGGACTACTCCCGGGGCGTGGCCATCACGTCGTCCTTCCACCCGTCGCCTGACACGCACATCGAGCCGGTGCGGTACGGCAAGGGCTCCAACCTGATGGCGACCCTGCAGACTCTCTTGGTGGACGGAGACCGTCCAGGGGAAAAGCACCGGCCGCGCTTCCTGAAGTTCGTCGCCCAAGTCTCGCGCCGCCCGCAGGACCTGTTCCAGCTTCTGGACGTACGGACGTGGTCGGAACGCACCGTCATCGCCCTCGTCATGCAGAACCGCGACAACTCCATAACTCTGCAGCCCAAGAAGGGTCCCTTCGGCTGGGACGTCCGTGCCACCCAAGGCCACGGTGAGCCCAACCCGACCTGGATCCCGGAGGGGCACGAGGCCGTACGGCTCCTGGCCGAGGAGACGGGCGGGATGCCGGGCGGCGCCTGGGGCGACCTGTTCGACGTGCCGCTGACGGCCCACTTCCTTGGGGGCTGCGTCATCGGCGACTCCCCGGACAAGGGAGTCATCGACCCGTACCACCGCGTGTACGGCCACCCCGGCCTGCACATCGTGGACGGCTCGTCCATCTCGGCGAACCTCGGCGTGAACCCCTCGCTCACCATCACGGCCCAGGCCGAACGGGCGATGTCGTTCTGGCCCAACAAGGGAGGCGAGGACGCCCGTCCCCGACCGGGCGCCGCCTACCGGCGGATCCCGGCGGTGGCCCCGAAGAACCCGGTGGTCCCCACGGACGCCCCGGGAGCCCTGCGCCTCCCCATCGTCGGCATCACCTAAAGAGAATCACCTAGGTGCGGTAGACGCTCCACTGGTCACGCATGCGCTGCGCCTGGCCCTTGGTGAACTCGTACATGCACGGGTCGTAGGAGTAGTCCATGAAGTTGTGGATCGGGTCCACACCGGGGGCCGGGCAGGTGTCGGCGCCCTCAGGGCACCCCTGTGCCGGTTCGCGTTCCTCCGGAGTGTCAGCCACGTAGTCGCCTTCCGTACCGCAACCGCCGTCGAACGTATGGAACAGGCCCATCCAGTGCCCGATCTCATGCGTGGCGGTGTCGCCCTCGTTGTAATTGGCGATGGCCCCACCAGGCAGGCTCTCGTAGTGCACGAGAACCCCGTCGTACTTGGGGTAGGCCTGGTAGTCGCTGGGGTACGTGGCCCAGCCGAGCAGCTCGTCCCCTAGGTCGGCCGTGTAGAGGTTGAGGTCGGCGGCTCCGCCCTTGCGCAGCGCGGTCTTCATCGCGAGCTCGTTGCCCGCAGGGTCGCTGAACCACGCCGCGTTCTTGACGCGATTGACCGACACGGGCTTGAACAGCACTCCGTGCTTGGCGAACCCCTTCGTCATCACCGCGAACTGCTTCAGCAGCTGCTTGGTGGGGACGTTGCCGTTCGTCCCGTCATGAACGATGTGGAAGTGCGTCCGTACGATGATGGGCTTCTTCTTGCCCGCCGTACGTGCGATGGCCTGTCCGCCCAACCGCGAACGGAAATCCTGCTCCATGGCCGCCGCCCTGGCGGGACTCGGATCGTTGCGCTCCTGCGTCGTGGCGCCCGCCCGTACGCGAGCGTCCTGGGGCGCGCAGTCCGCCTTGGGTTCCGCGGCGGATGCGGTGGCCGGTGCGTATGCCGTGGTGGCGGCGAACACAGCCAGCATGGCGAGGGCCATACGGGTTCGCTTCACGGGACTCCTTGGGGGCTAGGGACGGCCGGTGCCCTATGAGTACGCCCCCGAAAAGCCCCCAACGACCACCAAAGTGCGTACGGGAACCTACGCCCAACGCAGGTTCCCGAACGCCGAACGCAGGTTCCCGAAGGCCATCGGAGGGTCAGCCGGGGGGCCGCCATCGGGTGCAGCGCCGTTCGACCAGGACCAGCAGGTAGTTGAACGACAGCCCGATCGCGGAGATCGCGACGATCCCGGCGTACATCTCCTTGATCGCGAAGTTCTGCTGGGACGCGTTGATCAGGTAGCCGAGGCCCTCCTTGGCGCCGACCATCTCGGCCACGATCATGACGAGCATCGCGGTCGCGCCGGCCAGCCGGACGCCGGTGAAGACGGTCGGCACGGCGGCCGGCAGCACCACCTTCTGGAAGATCCGCGGCGCGGGCAGCCCGAGCGATCTCGCCGACTTGACCAGGGCCGGGTCCACGGTGCGCACGGCGCTGATGGTGTTGAGCAGGACCGGCCAGGTGCAGGCGTACAGCACGATCGACACCTTCGAGGTCTCGCCGATGCCGAGGACCAGGATGAAGACCGGCAGCAGCGCGATCGCGGCGGTGTTGCGGAACACCTCCAGCAGCGGGCCGAGCAGTTCGGCGACCGGCCGGTACCAGCCGATGAGCAGCCCGAGCGGGACGGCGATCACGATCGACAGCGTGAAACCCGCCAGCGACCGGACCAGGCTGGCCTGGGCGTTGCTCCACAGCTGCCCGCTGCGGGCCAGGTCCCACAGCGCCGGGACGATCTCCGACGCGGGCGGCAGGAAGACGCGGTCGACCAGTCCCGCGCGGGGAGCCAGCTCCCAGGCGGCCAGGAACACGATGATCGCGATCGACCGCCGGCCCGCGACGGCCGAGGCCCGGCGGATCCCGCGCCGGGGGTCCGGACGCGCGGGCACCGGTGCGCGCTTCGCGCCGGCGGGTGCCTCCAGGGTGCTAGTCAAGGCGGGCCTCCTCTCGCGGACGGGGTACGTCTGGACGGGGTGCGTCCAGCCGCTGGGCGGCCTGGACCTCGTCCCGCAGCAGCGTCCAGACGCGGTGCCGGTGCGCCGCGAACCCGGCGCTCGACCGCAGGTCCTCGATCTCGTCCCGGGGGCCGAGGTCGATCTCGACGATCTCCTTGATCCGGCCGGGGCGCGAGGTCATGACCGCGACCCGTTCGCCCAGGTAGACGGCCTCGTCGATGCTGTGGGTGATGAAGACGATCGTCTTGCCGGTCCGCCTCCAGATGCGCAGCAGCTCGTCCTGCAGCGAGTCGCGGGTCTGGGCGTCCAGGGCGGCGAACGGCTCGTCCATGAGCAGGACGTCCGGGTCGTACGCGAGGCTGCGGGCGATCGCGACCCGCTGCTTCATGCCGCCGGACAGCTCGTGGGGGTAGCGGTCCCCGAAGCCGGTCAGGCCGACGAGGTCGAGGTGGCTCCGGGCGACGGCGGACCGCTCGCGGCGCGGCAGGCCCTTGGCCTCCAGGCCGAACTCGATGTTGCGCAGCGCCGTACGCCAGGGGAACAGCGCGTACTGCTGGAAGACGATGCCACGGTCCAGTGCCGGGCCGGTGATCTCGTCGCCGTCCAGCAGGAGGCGGCCGGTGGTGGGCCTGGTCAGCCCGCCGAGCAGGTCCAGGAGGGTCGATTTTCCGCAGCCGCTGGGCCCGGCCACGACGAGGAACTCGCCCGCCGCGATGTCGAGGGTCGTGTCGCGCAGCGCGGTGAACTCCCCGCCGCCCCGGATCGGGAAGGTCTTGCCGACGCCCGAGACGCTGATCTTCGCGGTCATCGCCGGCTCCCGCCGCCCGCGTACGGGTTGAACTCGTTGGTGTAGAGGTCGCCGGACCGGACCTTGCCCTTGGGGACCTGGCCCTCCCGCTCCAGCCAGGCGAGCCAGGTGCCGAACTCCTGGTCCGCGATGACACCGCCCTTGCCCGCGACGCCCCACGACCTCCAGTACCTCACCGCGTCGGCGTTCTCGTTGCGCCGCCGCGCCTGGATGATTTTGGTGAACCGGTCGATGACCTGGTCGCGCGGGGTCTCGCGGGACCATTCGATGGTCCTGGCGATCCCGGCGGTGAAGTCCCTGACGGTGTCGGGGTTGCGCTTGACGAAGTCGTCCCGGAAGACGTAGGTGCCGGCGGTGAAGGCGCCCAGGAAGTCGTGGTCGCTGAACACCATGCGGAGCCCGCCCGCCGCCTGCGCCTTGTCGCGGAAGATGCCGCTGAGCGCGGCGACGTCGATGTGCCCCTGGCGCAGTGACTGCTCGTGGTTGACGGGGGGCAGCGCCAGCGGCTCCGTCCTCTTGGCCTCCTCTTCGGAGAGCCCCTTGCGCTGCAGGTAGAGGTCCAGGACCGCCTCGGAATGGCCGCCGAGCGTGTTCATCCCGACCTTCCTGCCGAGCAGGTCCCTGGGTCCCTTGACCGGGCTGTTCCGCGGGACGAAGAACCCGGTGTAGCTCTCCTTGTCGGTGCCGTAGTAGCCGATGACCGAGGTGAGCGGGGCGCCGGTCGACTGCAGCTTGACCACCGCGCCGTTGAACGCACCGCCGAAGTCGACCTGGCCGGTCGCGGCGGACTGGACGTCCTGGGGGCCGCTGATGGTGTTGCCGACCCAGCGCAGGTCGACCCTGCCCAAGTGGCCGAGGTCCTGGGCGAGTTCGGGCAGGGTCACCTGGCCCGTCCAGCCCTGGTAGCGCAGGGTCGTGGTGCGTCTGGCGGCCGCGCCGCAGGCGGTGGCGGCCGAGCCTGCCGTCGCCGTGGCGAGGATCGAGAGGAATCGCCGTCGTGTCGTGGGTGTGATGCCGGCCGTGCTCATCGGGGACTCCCGGAAGGTGACTGGACTGCCGAAGTAGCGTCGAGGTCAAGTCCGGGGCCGACACAGGGCGCTGGCCTGCCGCCGGAGGTCGACGTGCAGGCGCGCGGCGAGGGGTTCGCGGCGGATCATGCCGCGAGGATTTCCTATATTCCCTACCAAGTCAATAGGAAATATTCTCTACTTAAACAGTAGGAAAGATTGACAATCTGCCGGCCGCCATGGTGCGCTAGCGCCATGCGGACTCCGCTTCTCCTCACCCGCCGGCGACACGTCGACCTGCTCCGTGTCGTCGCCGCGGCCTGTCGTCGCTGACGCGGCACCCGCCGCCACTCCTGTCCGTACGACCCGTCCCGTCCGTACGGCAGTCCGCCCGCCGCGCGCACTCGCGTAGTGGGAGCACACCCCTGAGAGAGAAAACCCCTGTGAGAAGAGGTATGTCAGTGTCCGAGTTCGATGTCCGCAAGGTAGGCGGCCGCATCGGTGCCGAGGTCGTCGGTGCCGACGTGCGCGACCTGTCCGCCGAGACGTTCGCCGAGATCCACGCCGCCCTGCTCGACCACAAGGTTCTGGGCTTTCGCGGCCAGGAGCTGACCGACGACGACCAGATCGCCTTCGCCGAACGGTTCGGACCGCTCACTGGCGCGCACCCCACCGTTCCGTCGGTCGATGGGCGGCCGGAGATCCTTCCGGTCGACAGCGAATCGGGCCGCGCCAACCAGTGGCACACCGACGTCACCTTCGTCCAGTCCCCGCCGAAGGCCAGCACGCTGCGCAGCCTGGTCGTCCCGCCGTACGGCGGCAACACCCTGATCGCGAACACCGCCGCCGCCTACCGCGACCTTCCGGAGGAGTTGCGCGACTTCGCCGACAGGCTGTTTGCCGTGCACACCAACGACTACGACTACGTCCGGCCCACGGGCGCCGACCCGGACAAGGCCGCCGAGCACCGGAAGGCCTTCGTCTCGCGCAAGTGGAAGACGGCGCACCCCGTGGTACGGGTGCACCCCGAAACCGGAGAGCGGAACCTGTACATCGGCGGGTTCGCGCAGAGCATCGTCGGGCTGTCGTCCCGGGAAGGGCGCGCGATCCTCGACATCCTCCAGGCGTACGTCACCCGCCCGGAGAACGTCTTCCGCTGGGTATGGGCACCGGGCGACCTGGTGCTGTTCGACAACCGGATCACCCAGCACTACGCCCCGGACGACTACGGCGACCTTCCCCGGCGGCTGCACCGGGTCACCGTCGCCGGTGACGTACCGGCCGGCGTGGACGGTCGGCAGAGCTACCGCATCGAGGGCGACGACGCCTCCCACTACACCCCGGCGGCCACGGCGGCCTGACCGGGGCGGGGCCCGGGACCGGTCAGGCACGGCACGGTCCCGGGCCCACGGCGCGTAGCGTGCCCCCATGAACATCGCCGAGGAGACCGCCCGCATCCTCGGGCTCCTGCGCGCGCAGGGCGGTCCGGAACGCGCGGAGAACGAGAAGCGCTACCTCAAGAGCGATTTCACGCACTTGGGCGTGCCCGTGCCGGTCATCCGCAAGGCGTCCCGCTCGCCGGTACGGACCCGCGCGGACGCCCTGGGGCTGGCCGCCTCCCTCTGGGCGGTGACCGAGGAAGGCCGCCCCGTACACGAGGCCCGGATGGCGGCCGTCGAAGTCCTCATCCGCCATGGCGCCCTGCTGGAGCCCGCCGACCTGGCCGTGGCCGAACGGATGATCCGCGACTCCGCGAGCTGGGTCTACGTCGACATGCTGGCCGAGAAGGTCGCCGGCCGCCTGGTCGTGCGCCACCCCGCCCTGGCCGCGACCCTGGACGTCTGGGCCGCCGACCCGTACCCGTGGATCCGCCGCTCGGCCCTGCTGGCCCTGCTCCCCGGCATCCGCGCCGGAACGCCCGACCTCGCCCGGATCTCCCGCTATGGCGACGCCCTCATCGAAGAGTCCGGCTTCTTCATCCGCAAGGCCCTCGGCTGGGTCCTGCGCGAACTGTCGAAGAAGGACCCGGACTGGGTGATCAACTGGCTGGCGCCCCGGACCGGCAAGGTCTCAGGCGTCACCCTCCGCGAAGCCCTGCGTTACCTCCAGCCAGAAGCGGCCACCAAGCTCCAGGCCGCCTACAAAGCCCGCTGACGGCCCGATCTGCGCGTCATACAGCGTCGGATTGGGCGCGGTAGGCGGTCCACGTGTCGTGCATCCGGGCGGCCTGGCCGGCGGTGAACTGGTTCATGCACTTGTCGTGGGAGTAGTCCATGTAGTTGTGGACGGGGTCCGCGCCGGGGGAGGGGCAGGTGTCCTTGCCCTTGGGGCAGCCGTTGGACGGGTCGCGCTCGGGAGGGGTGTCGGCGACGCGGTCGCCGTGGCCACCGCAGCCGTCCTGGAACGTGTGGTAAAGCCCGAGCCAGTGGCCGACCTCGTGGGTGGCGGTGTGGCCCCGGTCGAAGTGCTCGATGGTGCCGCCCGGAAGGCTGCCGGGGTGCACGATGACCCCGTCCATCTTGGGCTCGGCCTTGTACTTCCAGGGGAAGGTGGACCAGCCGAGCAGGTCCTCGCCCATGTCGGCGCTGTAGAGGTTGAGCGTGCGGGCGTCGCCCTTGCGGAGCTTGGGCTTGAACGTGGCCTCGTGGCGTTCGGGGTCGCTGTACCAGCGGGCGTTGTCGGTACGGGTGACGCCGCGCAAGGTGAAGGTGAAGCCGGTCGTGGCACCGGGGCCCTTGCCCGCCTTGCCGGCGTGCGCGTCGTTCAGGACCTTGATCTGGCGCTTGACGGTGGCGTCGGGCACCTTGCCGGAGGGGCCGTCGTGCAGGACGTGGAAGTAGACCGGGACGTTCACACGGTCCGGATTACGGTCCGGGGGCCGGGGCGCGGGGGCTTCGGGGCGGAAGAGGCCCAGGCCGCTCAGCAGGGAGCGCAGCTCGCGTTCGACCGTGGTGGCCTCGGCGGGGGTCAGCTCGTTGCGCTCGCGTACGTGGGGCGGTGCGCCCGGGCGGATACGGGCCGCGGCCGGCGGGCAGTCCGGGGCGGCGGGTGCCGCGGCGGGCGCTGAAACGGGTACGGCGGACGCGGCGGCGGGCACGGCGGGCGCGGCCGGCGCGAGGGCGGCGATCAGCGTGACGGCGACGAACGGCTTCACGGCACTCCCGGGAGACGTGAGCGGACACAGAACGTGACTGATTGGTATCAGAAAGACACGGTCTCCGGTGCGGTGCCGAGCGGAATGCAGGCAGACCGTTACCGGCCGGGTGCAAATTGTGACCGGCGTGCGGGCGTGTCTTGCATCACCGCAGGCAGTGGCCGCTCGTGGAGCAGGTGGCGGCCGCCCATAGACTGGAGCCGCCCACTGATCCGGGTCCCGCGAAAGGCGTTCTTGGTGGCCGTAGACCAGTCCTTTGACACCGTCCTCGTCGTCGATTTCGGCGCGCAGTACGCGCAGCTGATCGCACGGCGGGTGCGCGAGTGCCATGTGTTCAGCGAGATCGTGCCGTCGACCATGCCGGCGGCAGAGATGCTCGCCAAGAAGCCCAAGGCCATCATCCTGTCCGGCGGCCCGGCCTCGGTGTACGAGGAGGGCGCGCCGATCGCCCCCGAGGGCCTGTTCGACCTGGGCGTGCCCACGTTCGGCATCTGTTACGGGCACCAGGTGATGGCCCAGGCGCTGGGCGGCACGGTGGAGAACTCCGACGTGGCCGAGTACGGCGGCGCCACGGTGGCCGTCACGGCGCCGGGCATGCTGTTCGCCGGGCTGCCGGGCGAGCAGGCCGTGTGGATGTCGCACCGCGACTTCGTGAGCCGCGCCCCGGAGGGCTTCACGGTCACCGCCAGCACCGAGGTGACCCCGGTGGCCGGCATGGAGGACCGCGAGCGCGGGTTCTACGGCGTGCAGTTCCACCCGGAGGTCCTGCACACCGAGCACGGCATGGAGCTGCTGCGCCGGTTCCTGTACGAGGGCGCCGGCTGCCGGCCCGCGTGGACCATGGTGAACATCGCCGAGGAGTCCATCGAGGCCGTACGCGCCCAGGTCGGCGACAAGCGCGCCATCTGCGCGCTGTCGGGCGGCGTGGACTCGGCGGTCGCCGGGGCCTTGGTGCAGCGCGCCATCGGTGACCAGCTCACCTGCGTGTTCGTCGACCACGGCCTGCTGCGCAAGGGCGAGGCCGAGCAGGTCGAGAAGGACTTCGTCGCCGCCACCGGCGTCAACCTGCACGTGGTGGACGCCCAGGACCGCTTCCTTGCCGCGCTGGACGGGGTGATCGACCCCGAGCAGAAGCGCAAGATCATCGGCCGTGAGTTCATCCGGGTCTTCGAGGAGGCCGCCCGCGCGGTCGTCGGCGAGAACGCCGACGAGCCGGTGGAGTTCCTCGTCCAGGGGACGCTCTACCCGGACGTGGTGGAGTCCGGCGGCGGCACCGGGGCGGCCAACATCAAGTCGCACCACAACGTGGGCGGGCTGCCGGAGGACCTGCAGTTCAAGCTGGTCGAGCCGCTGCGCGCGCTGTTCAAGGACGAGGTCCGGGCGCTGGGCGAGCAGCTCGGCCTGCCCGCCGAGATCGTGTGGCGGCAGCCGTTCCCCGGCCCGGGGCTGGCCATCCGGATCATCGGCGCCGTCGACCGGGACCGGCTGGACATCCTGCGCGAGGCCGACGCGATCGCCCGCGAGGAGCTGACCCGGGCGGGGCTGGACCGCGAGATCTGGCAGTTCCCGGTGGTGCTGCTGGCCGACGTCCGCTCGGTCGGCGTGCAGGGCGACGGCCGCACGTACGGCCACCCGGTGGTGCTGCGTCCGGTGACCAGCGAGGACGCGATGACGGCCGACTGGGCGCGGCTGCCGTACGAGGTGCTGCAGAAGATCTCCACCCGGATCACCAACGAGGTCCGCGAGGTCAACCGGGTCGTGGTGGACGTCACCAGCAAGCCGCCCGGCACCATCGAGTGGGAGTAGGGGCACCCCTCACCGAACAAGCCGGAGGCCCGGGCGGATCGCATGATCCACCCGGGCCTCCGGCATGCTCGGCCCGTACGACCCGCGCACGGCCCGCGTACGGCTCAGACGCCGGCGGGGGCCAGGACGGCCTCGGCCTCCAGCGTGGCGGCGGTGGCGTTCACCACGGCGGCGATGCGCAGCGCCTCCTGGACGAGCTCACGGGACAGGCCGCCGTCGCGCAGCACCTTCTCGTGGGACTCCAGGCAGCGGCCGCAGCCGTTGATCGCCGACACGGCCAGGCACCACAGCTCGAAGTCGAGCTTCTCGACGCCCGGCTTGCCGATGACGCTCATCCGCAGCTTGGCGGGGAGCGTGGCGTAGGTGTCGTCACCGATGAGGTGGGTGGCCCGGTAGTAGATGTTGTTCATGGCCATGATCGAGGCCGCGGCCTTGGCGGCCTCGAACGCCTCGGCGGACAGGTTGTCGCCCGCCTCCTCGGCCAGCTCCCTGATGACCACGGCGCTGCGGGTGGCCAGCGCGCAGCTCAGCACGGTGCCCCAGAGCTGCTGTTCCGTCAGCTGGGAGGTGCTCGTCACCGAGCCGAGGTTCAGCTTGGTGTCCTTGGCGTAGCCCGGGAGGGCGTTCTTCAGAGCGTCGACGCTCACGTTCTCATCCCTTCATACGGAACGGCCGGCCGCGGCATGCGTGCGCCGCGGCCGGCCGCCTCGTGCTTGCTTGACCAGGGCATGCTCGCCCGGGGCTTGCTTCACCCGGGCTTGCTTCACCCAGGAGCGGAGATCAGGCCTCGGCGCCGGCGAGCAGCTTGCCGGCGTCCAGGGTGTCCTCGCCCTTGTTCCAGTTGCAGGGGCACAGCTCGTCGCTCTGCAGCGCGTCCAGGACCCGCAGGACCTCCTTGACGTTCCGGCCGACGGAGCCGGCGGTCACCATGGAGAACTGGATCTCGTTGTTCTGGTCCACGATGAACGTGGCGCGCTGGGCGACGCCGTCCTCGGTGAGGATGCCCAGGTCCGAGGCGAGCTCGCGGTTCAGGTCCGACAGCATCGGGAACGGGATGTCGCGCAGGTCCGGGTGGTCCTTGCGCCACGCGAAGTGCACGAACTCGTTGTCCACGGAAGCGCCGAGCACCTGCGCGTCGCGGTCGGCGAACTCCTCGTTCAGCCGCCCGAACTCGGCGATCTCGGTCGGGCAGACGAAGGTGAAGTCCTTCGGCCAGAAAAATACTACTTTCCAGTCCCCGTAGGTCTTGTGGTTGATCGTCTCGAACGCCTTGTCAGGGTCCAGTGAGACGCACGCGGTCAGCTCGAACTCCGGGAACTGGTCACCGACAGTCAGCACGAGGGCTCCTTCGCTCCGTGGGTGTGATCTACGTCATGAGGCGTCTGACCTGGGGCGGGCAGCCGCTACGAGCGGGCCTAGCCCAGCGACGGATGTAACTAAGAGTGGCAGCCGGTGTTTGAGTTGGGAAATTGATCAACGCAATCAGATTGATAGGCGAGTCCTATCGAACGGGAGGGAAGTAGCTTGAACCCAGCGCCCCAGCGCCCCAGCGCCCCAGCGCCCCAGCGCCCCAGCGCCCTACCCGCCACGGGGCCGTTTACAGCGGAACCCTCATCACTCTGACGGCCAAGAGCCACCCTCGCCTACGAGCCACAGAGCGCCCGAGGCCGGGCGGGCGGACGGGGAACCCAGCCTCGCATGGGCGCAAGACCTTGTTGCTCCCCCGAATACGAACTTGTCATCGGTTCCATCGATTACTCGAACATGGGACTCGGGGTCATGGCTGCTCTAGCCAAGGATCCGGTCATAATCCAAAAGAAGCTCGACTTGAGCACCATGCGATCAAGGGTTGGAATATGAGGCGGCAAAGCACCGAGCTACGGCTATCCATGACCAGTACCTTTACGCTATGGTCCACGGACCCAATCGGACGGCGCGCGAAAGTGAGTTAGCGTGAACAGTGCTGGTCCACAACGGGGGATTGGGTCCAAGGCAACTTCATTCAGATTCCAAGCCCCTGGATCCTCTGATCTAGGGGCTTTATTCTTCTCGAAAAGGGGATCCTTTTGTAGATAACCGGATCGCTTGAATCATGGTCGACGACCACGTACTGACTCGCGTCACGAACGGCGAGATCCAATCGGCGGGAGATCGGGGCGGCCTTCGATGAATTACCGTTTTCTAGGATGCCCACTCAATTTCGATGAGATCCGGATTGAAGGGCTGTCGGCCTCTGCCTTGCGGATGGACGATCACCGCGCGAATGTCTTGCTTGAGTCGGTGCTTCTTCTCGGCGACGGTGTAGTCCTCCCATTCCTTGAGTAGAGTGGGGTACTCGGTCTTCCGCTGGAGCTTGGATGCCATGAGTTTCTGGCGCTTCTCCTTCAGTTCGGACCCCTCGTTCTCCAACTCTTCGATCAAGTCGAGAGCCCGGGACATGGTGATGCGCTTGGCCTTGCGGCGCGCGTTCACTTCCTCGATCTCCCGCTCGATCTCGGCCAGGCGTTCATCGTGAACCGTCTCGTCCACTTCGGTGTCCTTGACGACCGTTCTGAGGGAGCGACGGACCTCGTCGAGGAAAGCTTCGATCACGAGTTCTTCGACAGGAGGACCGACCCGGCTTACGCCTCCGCAACCACCATGGTTGCTCAGGCAGGCGTACCGGTAGCCGTAGCGTTCGTAGGAAGGGGACTGCTTGCTATACCAGTTTGCGGTCATAGGGAACAGGCAGATGCCGCAACGGGCGATGCCGGACAGTACGTACTTGTCCGCGGTCTCGTGCGGTTTGTTCAGCCCCTCCCTCCGCTTGTCCTTGCGTTCCTTGATCACCTCAACGCAGGCAGCCCACTCTTCCGGGGTTACGACGGCCTTCCACGGACCGAGTACCGGCTTGCCATCCGTGTAGACGACGTAGTCAGGAAGCCAGAGCATGCTCTTCTCTTCTTGACGCTGGGCCTGCGGGATGTAGCTCATATACCCGCAGTTGCGGGGGTTGGTGAGGATATGTTCCACGGTGTTGTGATCCAAGGGCATATCCCGCGCACCGCTACGCGCGATCCCCTTCCTGGTCTGCTTCTTCTTGTGGCCCTTGGTGAACCACTCTTTCCGGAGGGTGCCGATCTTCGTGCCGCGGGGGATTGCGCGAATGGCCTCGGCGAGATCCTCGGATTCGACAGGGTGGAGACTCTCTCGGTCGGCAGCCCACCCGAACGGCCGGCGGCCGCCGCGCATGACGCCCTGCTCTGCCAGGCGTTTGTTCTTGCGGGTGACCCGGCGCTTGGTGTTGTGGACCTCCATGCCTCCGACACTGGCCTGCATCATGAACATGGTGCGACCCTCATGGGTGGAGAGGCCCACGCCCCCGGACAGCGACCGGCCGAGGAGCTTGGAATTCATCTGGAAGAGGCGGTTCACCCGAGCCGCGTCATACTCCAGACGGGCCAAGCGGTCCGAGTGGCAGAAGAGGACACCTCGGATGCTCGTGGTCACTTCGAGGTCGACGAGCATTCGCTCGAAATCCTTACGGACGATGAACGGGTCGGTCCTGATGTGACGGTGGTTGTCGTCTTTGAATGCGTTGTCTGCATCCAGGGAGATTCAGGCGGTCGGTTCGTCCTCGTGATCCATTGGCGACACTCTTGGAAGTATGCGCGCTTGCCGGCGGTGAGCAGTTCCACGTGTGAGGTGGGCCGCGGGCGGGACGAGGGTGACGTCCGGGCCGCGCCTCGATCAGGTCGGCACCGGGTACGGTGAAATGAGAAATCGATCTATCTTCTGAGAGTGATAGGGGTTGGCTATCAGTAGACCGACGGTCTCCCAGCTCAGGGCGTTCTCGGCGCTTGCGGAGCACCTGCATTTCCGGGACGCGGCGGCCGCGCTGCGGATGAGTCAACCGGCTCTGTCCGGGGCCGTGGCGGCTCTTGAAGAGACCTTGAACACGCGGCTGGTGGAGCGTACGACACGCAAGGTGCTCCTGACTCCAGCGGGTGAGCGCGTGGCCCGGCGCGCCGAGCGTGTGCTGGCGGAACTCCAGCATCTGGTGGAGGAGGTACGGGCCGTGGGCGGCCCGCTGGTGGGCCCGCTGCGGCTCGGTGTGATCCCCACCGTGGCGCCCTACCTGCTGCCCGTCGTGCTGCCCCGGCTGGCGGAGGAGTTCCCCGACCTGGAGCTCACGGTGCATGAGGAGCAGACCGGCTCGATCGTCGGCGAGCTGGCCGCCGGACGCCTGGACGTGGTGGTGTTCGCGCAGCCGTCGCCGGTCTCCGGGGTGATCGAACTCACCCTGTACGACGAGGACTTCGTGCTGGTCGCGCCCGGTTCGTCCGAGCTGCCCGACGAGCTGCCGCGGTCCGCGCTGAACGACCTCGATGTGATCCTTCTCAACGAGGGGCACTGCCTGCGCGACCAGGCTCTCGACGTCTGCCGCCAGGTCGGTGCCCGGGCCACGGCCGCGACGTACGCCACCAGCCTGGCCACGCTCGTCCAGCTCGTCTCCGGTGGGCTGGGCGTGACGCTGGTCCCCGAGACGGCGCTGCTGGTCGAGACGCGGCGGGCGCCGAAGCTCACGCTGCATCGCTTCACCGCGCCCGCCCCGTACCGCCGTATCGGGATCGGCTACCGGGCCAGCTCGCCGCGTGCCGCCGAGTTCGAGGCGCTGGCCGCGAGCATCCGGAACGCCGTGGACGCCGACCCCGCGACCGACGTGCGGGTGTGGGGCCCGCCTGCCTGACGTCCCTACCGCCTGACCCCCACGCCGGGGTCAAGTCTGGGTCTGGCAATGGTCGGCGAGTCGCGATGCGTGCGCGTTCGGAGGCGTTTCGTCACCATGCTGGCCCGCATGGCCACGTTCTCTCTCGATGACGTCCGAGCCGTCCGCAAGGAACGCGACGCGTGGTGGACGGTGCTCCTGGTCGATCCCCTCGCGATCCGGCTGACCCGGCAGCTGGCCAGGACGCCCGTCACCCCCGATCAGATCACCGTGGTCGCCTTCGCGCTCGGGATCGGCGCGGCGGTCTGCTTCGCGCAGGCCTCGGCCGGCTGGCTGGTGATCGGTGCGCTGCTCTACCACGCCGGGTTCGTGCTCGACTGCTGCGACGGCAAGATCGCGCGGCTGAAGGGCCTGGGCACGCCGTTCGGCGGCTGGCTGGACTTCATGCTCGACCGGGTCAGGGACGCGGTGTGCGCGATCACCCTGGGCGGCGGCCTGTACGCGGCCACCGGCCAGGTCGCCTACCTGTGGATCGGTGTCGCGATCCTCGGCCTGGACATGTTCCGCTACCTCAACAGCGCGCAGATCGCCAAGGCGCGCCGTTCGATGCGGGCCGAACGCGCCAGGGCGGCGCGCCAGGCCGCCGCCGCGCTCGCCGAGCAGGCCGCCGCGTTCGAGGGCATGCCGGGCGAGCGCGTCTCCGCGACCGCGGTGGACGCCGTCCGGAACGCCGGTGACGACGTCCGGAACGCCGACGACGAGCAGGACGCCGATGGCGACCCGGACGCGGACGGCGACGACGCGCCGGAGCCCGCGCCCAAGCCCCGGGGACGGTACGCGCAGGTCCGCGCCTACCTGCTGCGGCACCGGATCCGGATGCATCTGGTCAGTGGCATCGAGTTCCAGATGGCCGCGTTCATCATCGGCCCGCTCACCGGCCAGGTGATCCCGGCCGTGGTCATCGCGGGCGGGATGCTGCTGCTGTTCGAGATGGCCCTCATCGCCCGGTTCTGGCGCTCCTCGCGCCGCTTCGCGTACAACCGGCGGACCAACGCGGGCGTGTTCGCGCCGCCCCCCGGTCCGCCCGCCGGCAACAACGCCGACGCGGTCGCCATCCGCGTCACGACCTGAACGCCGCGACCGCCGCGCCAGCCGCTCTGTTGACTCGTGGCGTGTTCGCCGCCGCACCGGCGCCCAAAGGCGAACACGCCACCAGTCAACCGGGGGGGCGGGG
>NZ_JBIRAW010000058.1:0-37711 GCF_044326315.1 Actinomadura sp. 9N407
GCATGCCCCGCTACATCGTCGAACGCGCCCAGCAACTCCTCAACACCCACGGCCAAGCCCTCAAAAACGCCCACATCCTCCTCCTCGGCGTCACCTACAAAGCCGACATCGCCGACCAACGCGAAACACCCGCCCGCCCCATCGCCCGCCGCCTCACCCGCCTCGGCGCCCACCTCACCTACCACGACCCGCACGTCAAGACGTGGGAGGTCGACGGTGAGCCGATCGCGCCGGCGCCCGAGGACCTGGCCGAGGCCCTGGCATCGGCGGATCTGGCCATCCTGCTGACCGGTCACGCGGCGTACGTTCCGGCGCTGCTGGCCGAGCACGCCCGGCTGCTCTTCGACGCCCGCGGCCACACCCGTTCCATGCAGACTCCGGCGATCGAGACGCTCTGACCGAAGCAGACGCAGTGACGCGATGCAGATGCAGTGATCCGACGCAGACGCAGTGACCCGGTGCAGACGTAGCTACCGATGCAGACGCGTCCTCGGCGATCGGGACACCTTGATCCGCGCGGGTGCATCATCGATGCATGACGCCCTCCAGCAGCGGTCCGTCCTGGCTGCACGACGCCGTCCTCTACCAGATCTATCCGCAGAGCTTCGCCGACTCCGATGGTGACGGGGTCGGTGACGTCAACGGCATCATCGATCGGCTCGGCCATCTGTCCTGGCTGGGCGTGAACACGATCTGGATCAATCCCTGCTTCGTGTCGCCGTTCCGGGACGCCGGGTACGACGTCTCCGACTACTACAGCGTCGCGCCCCGCTACGGCACCGCCGACGATCTGGCCGCCCTGGTCGAGAGCGCTCGCGGGCACGGCATCCGGGTGATGCTGGACCTGGTGGCGGGCCACACCTCCGACGAGCATCCGTGGTTCCTGGAGTCGGCGAACGACCCGTCCGACCACCGCTACATCTGGACGACCGGCGACGCCCGCCCGTGGGGCTTCGTCGCCTCGCCCGGGTCCCGGCCCGGCGCGTACCTGCCGAACTTCTTCGAGTCCCAGCCCGCGCTCAACTTCGGGTACGCCCGTACGAAACCGGCCGAGCCCTGGCGCCAGCCGGTCGACGCCGACGGGCCCCGCGCCAACCGGGCCGCGCTGCGCGACATCATGGACTTCTGGCTGCGCCTCGGGCTGGCCGGATTCCGGGTCGACATGGCCTCGTCCCTGGTCAAGGACGATCCCGGGCTGAAGGAGACCATCCGCCTCTGGACCGAGCTGCGCCGCTGGCTCGATCGCGCCCACCCCGAGGCGGCGATCCTCGCCGAGTGGGGCGACCCGGCCGTGTCGGTCCCGGCGGGCTTCCATGTCGACTTCTTCCTGCAGTTCGGCGGCAGTACCGACGGCCTGGCCATGCGCTCGCTGTGGAACAACGGCCAGGGCACCGTGCTGGATCACTGGGACCCGCTCGACTGCTTCTTCGACGCCGGCGGCGGGGGTTCGCCCCGCCCGTTCATCGACGCCTGGCGGGAGGCCGCCGACGCGATCGGGGACGCGGGATACATCTCGCTGCCCACCTCCAACCACGACTTCGCGCGCCTGGCCTGCGGCTCCCGTACGGCCGACCAACTGCCCGCCGCGTTCGCCCTCCAGATGACCTGGCCGACCCTGCCCGCCATCTACTACGGCGACGAGATCGGCATGCGCTTCATCCCCGACCTGCCCGATGTGGAAGGGAGCGTCCTGAGCCCCCGCTACAACCGCGCGGGCTCCCGTACGCCCATGCAATGGGACGGCGGCGCCAACGCGGGCTTCTCCACGGCCGCGCCCGACCGCCTGTACCTTCCCCTCGATCCGGGTCCGGGACGTCCCAACGTCGAGGACCAGCGCGCGGACCCGGACTCGCTGCTGAACCTGGTCCGCCGCCTCATCGCCCTGCGCGCCTCCGCCCCGGAACTGCGGGGCTCGGGCGGCGTCGAGATCCTGAACGACGGTTTCCCGTTCGTGTACGTGCGCGGTGACCGCTACCTCGTCGTCGTCAACCCGCGCCGCGACCCCGCGAGACTGCCGCTGTCCCGGCCCGGGCTGGACACCGCCCGTCCGGTGGAAGGCTCGGGGGTCACCCTGGACGCGGAAGCGATCAGCGCCGACGGCTTCGCGTACGGGATCTACGAGTTGCCCGCCGCCCGGGCCTGACGAACCCGGCCTGAACAATGCGGGCCTGAACAATGCGGGCCTGACGGACGCGGGCCTGACGGACGCGGGCCTGACGAAAGTCGGGGTGGCCAGGCGACGATCGGGCACTGCGGCCGGCACCCGCGCGTTCCTACCGTGGCATGCATGATCACGCTTGACGGGCTGACGAAACGGTACGGGCCGACGCGACGGCATGGGGGGACGACCGCCGTACGGGACCTGTCCCTGACGATCGAGCCGGGGCTGGTGACGGGCTTCCTCGGGCCGAACGGCGCGGGCAAGTCCACCACGATGCGGATGATCCTCGGGCTGGACCGGCCGACCTCGGGGACGGCTCTGGTCGGGGGCCGCGCGTACGTGGACTTCCGGCATCCGCTGCGCGAGGTGGGCGCCCTCCTGGACGCCAAGGCGCTGCATCCTGGCCGGGGCGCCCGCCGCCACCTGCTGGCGATGGCCCGCAGCAACGGGATCCCGGCGTCCCGCGTCGACGAGGTGCTGGGCGCCGTCGGGCTCGCCGAGGTCGCGGGCAAGCGGGCCGGGACGTTCTCGCTGGGCATGGGCCAGCGGCTCGGCATCGCCGGGGCTCTGCTAGGGGATCCGCCGGTGCTGATGTTCGACGAGCCGGTGAACGGGCTGGACCCCGACGGGGTGCGCTGGGTGCGCGAGCTGATGCGGTCACTGGCCGCCGAGGGCCGCACGGTCTTCGTCTCCAGCCACCTGATGAGCGAGATGGAACTGACCGCCGACCGCCTCGTGGTGATCGGCAAGGGCGCGCTGCTGGCCGACGCCCCGATCGCCGAGGTTCTGGCCGGCAGCTCCCGGCATCGCGTGAAGGTCCGAAGCCCGTACCCCGAAGGCCTGCAGAAGCTGGCCGCCGAGCTGGCGGCCGACGGTGTCGCCGCCGAGGTGGTCTCGCCCGGGGAGCTGCTCCTGTCGGGGACGAAGGTGGATCCGGTCGGCGAGCTGGCCCACCGCCTCGGCGTCCCGCTGTACGAGCTCAGCCCTCAGGACGCCACGCTCGAACAGGCGTACATGGAGCTGACCGCCGACAGCGTCGAGTTCGCGTCGTCCCAGGGATCGCACGGATCACCCGGAAAGCAAGGAACACCCGGAAAGCAAGGAACACCAGGAAAGCAAGGAACACCCGGGAAGCAAGGATCGCCCGGAAACCAGGGAGGCAACCGATGACGACCACCGCGAGCGGGGGCGGAATGCCCGGCGCCGTGCTCTCCGAGTGGACCAAGGCCTGGAGCGTACGCAGCACGTGGTGGTCTTTGGTCGGGGCGGGCGTCCTGATGGCGGTGACCTGCCTCCAGCTGGCCATCTTCACCGCCAACGCCAACGGCAACGACGATCCGGCCGATGACAAGGGCGTGGTCACCATCGGCTCGGTCGCGATCGGGGCGGTCGATCTGGGCCAGTTCGCGCTCATCGGGCTGGCCATGCTGCTGATCACGGCGGAGTACGCGAGCGGGGCGATCCGCACGTCCCTGCAGTGGGTACCGCGGCGGGGCGTGCTGCTGCTGGCAAAGACCGCGGTGGCCGCCGTCATCGGCGGCGTGGCGGGCACCCTGCTGGCGGCGGGCGGCTCGGTGGTCGGTGCCGTGATGCTGGGCCGCTGGGGGACGTTCACGTTCTCCACCTGGCTCGGGGAGATCCTGGCCGTGGGCGTCTACCTGGCCCTGATCAGCGTCTTCGCGCTGGGCATCGGCGCGCTGCTGCGCAGCTCGGTGGGCACGCTGATCGTGACGTTCCTGATCCTCACGATCCTGCCCGCGTCCCTGAAGGCCAGCGATATCGAGGCGGTCGAGCGGGCGGCGGACTTCCTGCCCGGCCTGGCCGGCGCGGCCTTCATGCGCGGCGAGTCCGAGACGTACCCGGCGCTCGCCGGCCTGCTGATCCTGGCGGCCTGGGCGGTGGCCGCGATCATCGCCGGCCATCTCGCGCTACGCCGCCGGGACGCCTAGGGCGCCGCTCCCCGCAGCCCACCTCGCCGCCCGCCTCGCCACCCTCTCCGCACCCTCCCTGCCGCCGCGTAGCGAAATGTCACTCCCTGTGATAATCGTGTGATTGTCGTCGGCTTATATACCCTTTAACCTGCTGTGTCTTGCGCCACGGCGTGTGCCCGGCGGCTCCGCGTTCCCCATGGTGGGGGCGTGGAGCCCCGCCGGGCCCTCCGTACACTCGGTCGAGCATCCGGTATGGGCGGGTACGTTCGTGACCTGTGGACCTGTGCCCCTTCGCGGGCTGGGTATACACGGAGGGTCGGGCTCTCGCCACCGGCACGCGACGGCGGCGGCGATCATGGGGGGATGGGCGCGTGGGGGACTGGACGGTGATCGGCGCGATCACGCTCGCCGCCGTTCCGGAAAGCGTGGGCGAGGCCAGGCGCTTCGCCACCGAGGCGCTGCCGGAAGGCGACCGGACGGACACGGCTGAGCTGCTGATCTCCGAGGCGTGCACCAACAGCGTCCAGCATTCGCGCTCCCGGTTCGGCGGCAAGTTCACCCTCACCCTGATGGGGTCCGACGGGACGCTGCGCTGTGAGGTCGTCGACGACGGCAGCGTGACTCTGCCCACCCGCCGCGAGGGCGGCGAACTGCGGGGCAGCGGGTACGGCGTGATGCTGATCGAGACGCTGGCCGACCGCTCTGGCCACTTCGTGGACGGCGACCGGCTCTTCACCTGGTTCGAGCTCGACTGACGGACCCGAACTCGGACTCGGCCCGGCCCCTCCCGTAACCCTTCTGCAGCTCCGGCTGATCTTGGACACCGGCTGATCTTCCAGCGATGCGCGCTGCCGCCGCGTCGCCACCCCTTGCAGTCATCCCCTCCCGTAGCCACCCCCTGTAGTCACCCCCTATAGCCACCCCTGTAACGGCCCTCCCTGCCGACCTTGCGTGTACGGCCATGCCCAGATACCTTTGCTCCAAGTATTTTCATTCCAAGGTATTCACCAAGCGGTGTTTCGAAGCAGTGTTTCCAGGCAGTGTTTCCAAGCTATGGGGAGCGGTCGTGCGCGTCGGGGTGCTCGGGCATGGGGCGATCGGGGCGAGGGTCGCCGGCGTACTGCGTGAAGGCGGGGTGCCCGGGGCCGAACTGTCGGCGGTGCTGCGGCGCGGCGGCGGGGCTGTACCCGAGGAGGTACGGGGCGTACGCGAGCTGGTCGAGGCCGCCGACGTGGTCGTGGAGGCAGCCGGGCAGGGTGCGCTGCGCGAGTACGGGCCCGAGATCCTGGACGCGGGCCGCGATCTCGTCGCCGTCTCGGTCGGGGCCCTCGCGGACGACGCGCTGTTCGACCGGCTCAGCAAGGCCAAGGGGCGCCTGCTGGTGTGCCAGGGGGCCCTGGGCGGGCTGGACGTCGTGCGGGCCGCCGCAATGGGCGGACCCCTCACAGCAGTACGGCTGACCTCCTCCAAAGCGCCCGGCTCCTTGGTGCAGCCGTGGATGGACGAGGAGTTCGCGCACCGGCTGCGTACCCTCAAGCCGGGGGACGAGCCGGTCGTCCTGCACGACGGGTCCGCGCGTGAGGCCGCCGAACGGTTCCCCAAGAACGCCAACGTCGCCGCGACCCTGGCCCTGGCCGCCGGTGACTGGGATGCCGTGCAGGTACGGCTCGTGGCCGATCCCTGCACTTCGATGACCCGCCATGTGGTGGAGTTCGCCGGAGCGGTCGGGCAGTACCGCTTCGAGCTGGCCAACCTCCCAGACCCCGACAATCCGGCAACCAGCGGGCTGGTGCCGTACGCGGTCCTCAGGACCCTGGGTGACCTCGGCGCCTCCTGGAAGGTCGCCTGATGTCAGGGATCGCGATCGGGGACTCGGGCGGCGCGGGCGTTCCGCTGCTCTGCCTGCACGGCATCGGCTCCAGCGGCGCCGCGTTCGACGCGATCACGCCGATGCTGGCCGGCCGGCTGCGGGTACTCGCCTGGGACGCGCCCGGCTACGCCGCCTCCGCCGATCCCGAGGGCCCTCCCGGGATGGACGGGTACGCGGACGCCGCCGTCGCCGTGCTCGACGACCTGGGCATCCGGCGGGCCCACGTCCTGGGCGTCTCCTGGGGCGGCGTCATCGCGACGCGGATCGCCCTGCGGCATCCGGAACGGCTCGGCTCGCTGATCCTCGCGGACTCCACTCGCGGTTCCGGCGCCGCGCCCGAGAAGGCGGCGGCGATGCGCGCACGAGGCGCGGAACTGGCCGAGGTGGGTCCGGCCGCGTTCGCCCGCAGGCGCGCGGCCCGGCTGCTGTCGCCCGCAGCCACGGAAGCCCAGGTCACGCGGGTGGCAGAGGCGATGGCCGCCGCGATCCGGATGCCCGGGTACGGGTACGCGGCGGACTCGATGGCCGCGACCGACCACGGGCCACGGCTGGCCGAGGTACGGGCCCGCACGCTCGTCCTGGTGGGCGAGCATGACGCCGTCTGCCCGCCCGCGGAGAGCCGGTTGATCGCCGGCGCCGTACCCGGAGCCCGGTACGCCGAGATCCCGGCCGCCGGGCACCTGTCCAACCAGGAAACCCCCGAGGCATTCGCCGATTCCGTCCGGGACTTTCTCAATGCCGCCGGGGACTTGCTCGATGCCGCCCGGAACGTTCTCAAAGAAGGAGAATTCTGATGACCGATCTGGACCAGTTGATCGACGGCTGCATCGCGAGCAGGGAGAGCCGGCTGGAGGACTGGGACACGCTGGGGTTCCAGGCGAAGGCGGGGGAGGAGTTCAAGCGGGCGCAGGTCCGCTACATCGGCTCAGGTGCGACCGGGGATCACGAGACCGATGACCGGATCCTGCCGTCGGAGCACTTCACGTTCTCCAACATGCGGCTGCCGGCGGGCGCGATCGGTCCCGAGCACACCCACCACGATGTGGAGGAGGTGTTCTTCGTTCTGGAGGGTGAGCTGGAGGTCACCGTTCATGACGTGGCGGATGGGACGCGTACGGCGTCGCGGGTGCTGGGGTACCGGGATCTGATCCGGGTGCCGGCGGGGGTGCCGCGGAGTCTGCGCAACGCCGGTGACACCGATGCGCTGTTCTGCGTGGTGATCGGGGCGCAGAAGCCGCAGCTGCCGACCTACCCGCCGACTTCCCCGATGCACGGCATCACCCGGGACTGAAGAACCCGCCTGAAGAACCCGCCTGAAGAACACGATCTGAAAAACACGATCTGAAAAACAGATCGCCAGCGGGGAGCGCTGCACCATGCCGGCCACCATCTGCACGGGCATGTTCTTGCCCGCCGCCTGCACCAGGACGCCCGCGTCGGCGTAACCGAGATCGTCGGACCCGTTGGCCACGGTCTGCAGCGTGGTCGCCCGAGCCCTTGCCCGGGTTCAGCGTCTGGCAGCAAGAGTGTGCATGGTGACCTCATCCGAGCGATCTAGCGGGCGTGAATTTACTTGGCCTAAAGTATTTTGGGGCCAAATTACTTGCGCCAAGGTATCTTAGGAGAGCGGAACTTCCGCTACGCTTCCACCGGAATCGCCCGCGAACGGTGGTCCCGCGGCGGTCCCGCGACTCCGGATCACCCTGCACACACCACCTCTACACATCCCATCCTGCACACACCCCATCCCTGCACACACACGGACGGTGCCATGGACACGGTCGAGAAGGCCCTCGGCGAGTGGCGGCGTGAGAGGCCCGACCTCGACCCGTCGCCGATCGGCGTGTTCGGCCGGCTGCGGCGGGTCGCCGAACTCTCCCGGCACGAGCTGGAGGGCTACCTCGCCCCGTACGGGCTGACGCCGAAGTCGTTCGACGTCCTGGCCAACCTGCGGCGCGGCGGACCGCCGTACCGCAAGACCCCCTCGGAGCTCGCCGAGTCGTCGCTGCTGTCCAGCGGCGCCATGACCGGTCGGCTCGACAGCCTGGAGAAGGCCGGGCTCATCGGCCGTACGCCGCATCCCGGCGACCGGCGGGTGATGTTCGCCGAGCTGACCCCGGCCGGGATCGAGCTGATCGACGAGGTGTTCGCGCTGCATCTGGCGAACGAGGAGACCCTGCTGGCCGGCCTGGACCGCGACCGCCGCGACGAGATCGCCGCCGCGCTCGCCGAGCTCGAACGGACCATCCAGAACGCCGTCGCCGGCCGCGAGCCCCGCCCCCGCCGTACCCCGAGACGCTGAACCTAGGCTGTGTCTCAAGGTTCCGGCCCACAGTGCTCGCCTGGCGGCTCGCACCGTGACCGGTTCTTGTGCGAGCGCGACATCGCTTCGCGATCTGCCCGGTGAGGCTGGCCTTCGGCTTCGCCTCACCGGCCAGATAACGCGCTCGCGCGGTGCAGCTAGCGCGCTCGCGCGGTGGCTGAGGCCACTTTGAGACGAGCCCTACTAGGCCCCGCCGGTCAGTGCAGCGGGATTCAGCTCAGCCGGATTCAGCGCGGCGGGCGTCAGTGCGGCGGGATTCAGTGCAGCGGGATCAGGGGGGTCAGCAGGTAGAGGCCGAGGCGGCCGCAGCGGGCCAGCATGCCGCCTCCGGCGACCTCCACCGGCGCCCCGGCCCGGTCCGCCGCGCCGATGTCCAGCCGGCGCAGCAGCGCGCCGGTCACGTGGCGCGCGGAACGCGAGATGATCACGCGCCCCTGGGAGTTGAGCAGGATCGCGCCCGGCGGCAGCAGCGGCAGCACGGTCTTCTCCACCCGCCGCAGGTAGAGGTCGGCCCCGGTGATCCCCAGGAACCGCGCCCCGCCCGCTGTGTCGTCCCGTCCGGACTCCGCCGGCACGGGTTCTGACAGTGCGGGTTCTGACAGTGCGGGCTGTGACGGTACGGGCTCTGACAGCACGGGTTCTGAGAGCACGGGCGCCGACATGGTGAGGATGTACTGGTCGGTGCCGTGGTAGTCGACGTACGGGCCGTGCACGTAGGCCCCGCGCGTCCGGTCCGGAACGGTGTACCACGGCTTGTCGGTGTAGTCGTAGAAGCCGAGGCTGGCGGGATCGAGATCGACGACCAGCCGCTCGGGATCGGGGCCGTCCCCGGCCTGCCACCACTCCAGCCACAGCGGCGCGTCCGCCAGCACGTCCGGCGCGGCGACGAAGCCGGTACCGGTCACCAGCGGGGCGTGCCCTTCCAGTACGCCGAGGATCTCCAGCCGTAGCGGGCTCAGCTCCTCGCGTCCGGGCCGCCCGCGCTCCCGTACGAGATCGACCACCGTCGCGCTGAGCTCCTCGATCGAGCGGAGCACGGCGTCGAAGACGTGTCCCACGTTCCGTCCGGCGGTCTCGGAGAGTTCCTTGGTCACTGTGGGCCACCCGGCGTCGGCGTTGGGGGAGAGGGGAGAGGGGATCAGAGGGTCGTGTTCGTTGCGCTTCACGGTTGTGTTTGTCCGCTTCACGGTTGTACGAGACCGAGATGCAACTCCACAAGTCGTTCGATGGCCTCGGCCACATGCTGCCGCGCGAGCGCGGCGGCGCGGTCGCCGTCCTCGGCGGCGATGGCCGCGACGAGTTCGCGGTGCTGGCGGTCGAGTCGGCGGCGCGTCCGGGCGTCGGCGCCGGGCAGCCACAGCAGCGGGCCGATCTCGGTCTGCAGCCGGATCTCCTCGCGGGTGAGCCGGGCGGACTGGGCTGCGGCGGCGACCTCGACATGGAACCGGCCGTCGGTGTGGTGCTGGCGCTCGACCCCGGTCGCGTCGGCGAACGCGGCGGCCGCCTCGCCGAGCCGGTCCAGGTCGTCGGGGGAGGCGCGGTCGGCCGCCAGCAGCGCGGCCCCGGCGGCCAGCGATCCGTAGTGGTCGCCGAGATCGCGCAGGTCGGCCACGGTGAGATCGCGCAGCCGGCGGCGCAGCAGCCCGGCCGTCTCGTCCCGCTGCGGTGCCCGGACGAAGCTGCCGCCGCCGCGGCCGCGGCGGGTGACGATCACCCCCTGGTTGCGCAGCTCGCTCAGCGCCTCCCGGACGGTCACGGTCGCCACGCCCAGCTGCGCGGCCAGATCCGGCTCGCTGGGCAGTTGCTCGCCGTCGGCCAGCAGCCCGAGCGCGATCGCGTCGGCCAGCCGGCGGGTGATCGTCTCGGCCCGGCCCCGGTTCTCCAGGGGGGCGAAGACGGCGAGCCGGGCGGTCGCGGACGCGTCCGGTGCGGGCATCGCTCTCCCTTCCTCGAGCTTCCTTGAGCCTTCCACGGCCGTCGTCGAGCTTTCCTGGGCTTCCTCGAGCCTTCTCGAGCTTCCTCGAGCTTCCACGGCCGTACACGGCGCCGCCGGCCCGGCGGCGGATGTCGCCGGACCCCTTGCCATAAAACATCTGGCGCCATATCTTTTCGCCTTGAGAGTACCTGTGGCTCTCGGCAGTGGCATCGCTGACGTCAGTTTCGCAGGCCTGGTCCCGGCCCCCGGGCCCGCCCGGCCCTGACCTCGACCGTCCGCCGTTGCCGCGCAGACCGTTCGCACGGCGGGTCCGCCTGCCGGCAGGTGCGGCCTCGCGGTCCGAGCACAACGCCAGGACCACTGACAAGGGAGGACCCCCCGTGTCCACCGCACCAGACCCGGCCGCGGCCCCACCGGCCGCCGTCCCGCCTCCCGATGCCGACGCCGACACCAACGCCAACGCCAACAGTCACGCCGACACCAAAACCCACGCCAACACCGACACCGACACCGACACCGATGCCGCGAGGCTGGCCGCGCTCGGCTACGAATCCCATTTCCGCCGGGACATGAGCCTGTGGGCCAACTTCTCCCTGGGCTTCACCTACCTGTCACCGGTCGTGGGCGTGTACGCGCTGTTCGCGTTCTCGCTCGCCACCGCGGGCCCGCCCATGCTGTGGTCCCTGGTCATCGCCGGCGTCGGCCAGCTGCTGGTGGCCCTGGTGTTCGGCGAGGTCGTCTCGCAGTACCCGGTCAGCGGCGGCATCTACCCCTGGGCCCGCCGGCTGTGGGGCAGGCGCTGGGCCTGGATGAGCGGCTGGGTCTACCTGGTCGCGCTGCTGGCCACCATCGCCAGCGTCAGCTACGGCGCCGGCCCGTACGCCGCCGCGATGCTCGGCTTCGAGCCCTCGGTCACCGCCACCATCGGCTGCGCCCTGGCCATCCTGCTGATCGCGACGCTGATCAACCTGGCCGGCACCCGCTACCTCGCGCTGGCCGCGATCATCGGCTTCTCCGCCGAACTGGTCGGCGCCCTCGTCGTCGGCATCTGGCTGCTGGCGACCGAGCGCCACCACGGGCTCGGGGTGTTCTTCGACGGCCAGGGCACCGGCGCGGGCGGCTCGTACGCCGCCGCCTTCCTGGCCGCCTCGCTGATCGGCATCTACCAGTACTACGGCTTCGAGGCCTGCGGCGACGTCGCCGAGGAGGTCCGCGACCCGGCGCACCGCATCCCGAAGGCGATGCGGATGACGATCTACATCGGCGGCGCCGCCGCCACGTTCATCACACTCGCGCTGGTGCTGTCGGTGGCCGACTTCAGCGCGGTCATCTCCGGAGCGAACGCCGACCCGGTCACCACCGCGCTCACCGCCGCGTTCGGGCCGACGATGGTCAAGGTCATCCTCGGCATCGTGCTGATCTCGTTCGTCTCGTGCGCGATGAGCCTGCAGGCCGCCGCCAGCCGGCTGACCTACGCCTACGCCCGCGACAACATGATCGTGGGCAGCCGGGTGCTGGCCAAGTTCTCGCCCGTACGGCACGTACCGCCGTACGCGCTGCTGCTGGCCGCCGTGCTGCCCGCGCTGCTGGTGATCGGCTCCAAGGTGTCCACCGACGCGCTCACGAAGATCATCTCGTTCGCCGCGCTGGGCATCTACCTGGCCTTCCAGATGGTCGTGCTGGCCGCGCTGCGGGCCCGGCTCAAGGGCTGGCGCCCGGCCGGCCCGTTCACGCTCGGCCGCTGGGGCCTGGCGGTCAACATCGCCGCGCTGGTGTACGGCGTCGCCGCGATGATCAACATGTCCTGGCCGCGGACCCCGGACGTGCCCTGGTACGACAACTACATCGTGCCGCTGTCCGCCGCGATCGTCATCGCCACCGGCCTGGTCTACATGGCCACCACCCACCACTACGGCCGCGGAACGGCCCCCGCCGGCGACGCCATCCCCAGCGACCCGATCCCCAGCGACCCGCCCAGTGACCCGATTCCCGGTGACCCGATTCCCAGCCGTTCGATCTCCAGCGACCCCGGTCGGCAAGAAAGCGACTCCCGCCAGCATGGAAAAGCCGAGGGGCCAGGAAAAACCGAAGGTCCAGGAAAAGCCGAATGACAGGGAGAAGCCGAATGACAGGAGAAGCCGAATGACAGCGCCGTACTTCGACATCTCCGACCCCGCCTTCTCCGTCCAGTCTCCCGAGGTGCGGAAGGCCAGGGAGGCCGGCTGGTATGCGCGTACCAACTACGGCATCGCGGTGCTGCGGTACGACGAGGTCAGCCGGCTGCTCAAGCACCCCAGGCTCCGGCAGGGGAGCGTCAAATGGCCCGAGCATCACGGCATCACCACGGGGCCGTTCGCGAGCTGGTGGGCCAACTGGGTGCTCAACAAGGAGGGCGAGGACCATCACCGGCTGCGCCGCCTGATGAATCCGGCGTTCTCGCGCCGGCTGATCGGTGGCCTCGTCCCGCGCTTCCGGGCGCTGGCGGGGGAACTGGTGGACGGCTTCGCCGAGCCGGACCGGTGCGAGTTCATGGCGGAATTCGCCGAGCCGTACGCCGCCCGGGTCATCGCCATCATGCTCGGCCTGCCCGAGTCGGAGTGGCCGGTGATCGCCCGCGACTCCGCCACGATCGGGCTGGCGATGGGCGTCACCATCGCCGACGACCTGCCGAAGATCGAGGCCGCGCTGGCGAGTCTGTACGGCTACGTCGACGAACTCATCGCCGACCGGCGGCGCGAGCCGCGCGACGACTTCGTCAGCCGGCTCGTCCTGGCCGGGCTTGATGGAGCAGGGCGCGATGGAACTGGGCTTGATGGGGCAGGGCTTGATGGGGCAGGGCGCGACCAGAACCGGCTGAGCCACGAGGAGCTGCGCGACTCGATGATCCTGCTGATCTTCGGCGGGTTCGACACCACGCGCAACCAGCTCGGGCTGGCGATGCAGACGTTCCTGAAGCACCCCGGCCAGTGGGGCCTCCTCGCCGAACGGCCCGAGCTTGGCGGTGCCGCGGTCGAGGAGGTCATGCGGGTCGCCCCGACCACCACCTGGGTGACGCGCGAGGCCCTGGACGACTTCACGTTCGAGGGCCTCGACATCGCCGGCGGCACGACCGTCCACCTGTTCACCGAGTCCGCCGGAACGGACCCGCGTGCCGTACCGGACGGACGGTTCGACATCACCGCCGAGCGGCCGCCGCACTTCGGGTTCGGCGGCGGCGCGCACCACTGCCTCGGCCACTTCGTCGCCCGCTGCGACATGAGCGAAGCGCTCCCGCTGCTGGCGCGGCGGATGCGCGATCCCCACCCCGGCGGGGAGCCGCGCTCGCTGCCGCTCAGCGGCAACACCGGGCCGGTCGCCCTGCCCATCGCGTTCACCCCCGCCACGAGCGCTCCATGACCAGCCGCCCGACCCACCGCCCGACCCACCGGCAAGAAGCCCGCCGGCAAGAAGCCCGCCGGCAAGAAGCCCGCCGGCAAGAAGCCCGCCGGCAAGAAGCCCGCCGACAAGGAAGCAGGGAGGACCTCCCACGATGAAGGTCGTCGTCGACCTGGCCGCCTGCCAGGATCACGGGCAGTGCGCCATTGCCGCGCCCGACGTCTTCAGGATCAACGACGACGGGAAGCTCGAGTACGATGCCGCGCCGCCGGAGGCGCTCCGCGACGACGTCGAGGACGCCGCCGATGTGTGCCCCGTCCAGGCGATCCTGATCGAGGGCTGATGGCCGGCCATGTGGTGATCGTCGGGGCCGGGATGGCGGGCCTGCGCGCGGCGGAGCAGTTGCGCGCCGCCGGCTGGGACCGGGCCGTCACGGTCGTCGGCGCGGAGAAGCACCTGCCCTACAACCGGCCGCCGCTGTCGAAGGAACTGCTCGCCGGCAGGACGGGCGCGGGCGGCGTCGCCGAGGCGCACGCCGCCGCCGCGTTCCGGCGCCGCAAGAGCGTCGCGGACGTCGCCTGGCGGCTCGGTGTCCCGGCCGTACAGGCGTCGCTGAGCGCCAAAACGCTCAAGCTCGCCGACGGTACCCGCCTCGCCTATGACGGCCTGGTGGTGGCCAGCGGCCTGCGTCCGCGCCGCGCCCCCATACCCGGCCCCCAGGCGGGCCGGTACGTTCTGCGGACGCTGGACGACGCGGTCGCGCTGCGCGATCTGCTGGTCCCCGGACGCTCGGTGCTGATCATGGGCGGCGGCTTCATCGGCTGCGAGGTGGCCGCCACCGCCCGGCGCGCCGGCTGCGAGGTCACCGTCGTCGAGCCGTGTGCCGAGCCGATGGAACGGGCCCTCGGCCCGGAGCTCGGCCGCGTCCTGCGCCGCCACCACGAGGACCAGGGCGTCCGCTTCGTCACCGGCCGCCTCGTCTCGGAGTTCCTGGGGGAGGACGACCGGGTTTCCGCCGCCATCCTCGACGACGGCACCCTCGTACCGGCCGACCTGGTCATCGAGTCGACGGGTTCCCGCGCCAACGTCGAATGGCTGGAGGGCAACGGCCTCGACCTGCACGACGGTGTCCTGTGTGACAACTCGCTCCGCGTCGAAGGGCTGCCCGGCGTGGTCGCGGTCGGCGACGTGGCCCGTTTCCCCAACCCCCGGTTCGACGACGTACCGCGCAGGGTCGAGCACTGGTGCATCCCGGCCGACACCGCCAAGCGCGCCGCCGCGACGTTGGCCGCCGACCTGGGCGTCCAGCCGCACGACGAAGCCCTGTTCGCCCCTGCCCCGTTCGCCCCCGTCCCGTCGTTCTGGAGCGACCAGTACGACGTCCGCGTGCAGAGCTTCGGCGCGCCCGCCCTGGGCGAACGCTGCGAACTGCTCGACGGCGGCCTCGACCATCCCCGCGCCCTCAACGGCGGCGTGGCGATGGCGTACTACCGCGACCGCCAGATGGTCGGCGTCGTCCTGGTCGGCATGCCCGCCGCCCGCCACCGCCACTACCGCGACCTCGTCGCGAACGCCCCGGCCCCAGCCTGACCGCCCCTGCTCGACCGCCCTGCTCGACCGCCCTGTTCGACCGCCCTGCTTGATCGCCTCGCTTGACCGGCCCGCTTGATCGGCCCCGCTTGTTTGGCCCTGCTTGACCGGCCCGCTTGATCGGCCCTGCTTGACCGGCACTGCTTGATCGGCACTGCTCGTTTGCCTCTGTTTGATTGGAAGGTCCCGATGTCCAGTACGACGGCTCTCGATGAGCACAGGGAACAGAACGCGGCCGTGGCGGACGACCTCGTCGCCAGGGTCGAGGAGACAGGCGTCGAGTTCCTCTACTACCAGTCCGTCTCGCTGACCGGCCGCGTCGTGGGCAAGGTCGTCCCGGCCCGGCACCTGCGCCGCAACCTCGAACGCGGCATCAACCTGCACCGCACCGCGATGTCCGACCTCCAGGTCGACCGCGCCGGCAACCTCCTCGGCGGCGGTACGGAGGCGGCCGAGTTCACCGCGATGCCCGACCCCGAGACGTTCGCCGTCCTGCCGTGGGACACCAGCGTCGGCCGCTTCCTGTGCCGCGTGTACGAGCCGGGTCATCGTCCCGACGTCGGAGGCCGTCCCCTGGCCACCGACGCCCGCTCCAACCTCCAGCGCAAGCACGCCGCGTTCACCGAGGCCACCGGCCTGCGGCTGCGCAGCGGCTGCGAGCCCGAGATGACCTGGACGGGCCCCGGCCTCGACGTCCACTACAAGCCCGGCTCCAGCCCCGCGTACCACGCCGACAGCCTGGAGGTGATGCGGCCGGTCTACCAGCGGGTGATCCGGTACGCCCAGGCGCTCGGCTTCGACATGATCGAGGGCGACTACGAGGACCCGGGCCAGCTCGAACTGAACTGGATGTTCGACGACGCCGACCGTACCGCCGACCGGCTGGTCACGTACCGGCAGATCTGCCGCCAGGTCGCCCGCGAACTCGGCGTCAACGCCAGCTTCATGCCCAAGCCCGCCGCCGGCGTGATGGGCAACGGCTGCCACCACAACCTCAGCCTGTGGCGCGTCGGTGTCGACGGAGGGCAGGGTGTCGACGGCGAGCAGGGAGAGAACATCCTGGCCGACCCGGGCGTCACCGAGATGCACCTCACCGAGGCTGGACGGCACGCGGTCGGCGGCATCCTGAGCCACTCCGCCGGGATGATGGCGCTGATGGGGCCCACGGTGAACTCGTACAAGCGGTACTGGGACGCCGGCCAGTTCGCCCCCTCGCAGATCAACTGGGGCTTCGACAACAAGACCTGCACGGTGCGGCTCTCGGCCAACGGCCGCCTCGAGTTCAAGCTGCCCGACGCCAGCGTCAACCCGTACCTGTCGCACGCGGCCCTGCTCTCGGCGATCAAGGACGGACTCGACCACGCCATCGACCCGGGCGCTCCCCAGTCGGGCAGCAGCTACGAGGGCGCCCAGTCCAAGTTCGAGGCCCTGCCCCTCACCCTCAGCGACGCCCTCGACGCCTTCGAGGCCGACCCGATCGTCCGGGGCTCGTTCCCCGACGACCTCACCGACCTCTACCTGGAGCTCAAGAGGGACGAATGGGCCCGCTTCTGCGGCGCCATCACCGACTGGGAGCGTGAGATGTACACGGACCATCTCCCGTGACGGCCCCTCGCCGGTCGGCCTCTCTCCGGTCGGCCGCGCCTCTTCGGCTGGCCTGTATCGACGCCGAGGCGCCCCCGCTTTTCTCGAAGAGCCCCGACGGCGTGACCCGGGACGGCTACGAACCCGACCTGGCTGCCCTGGTCGCCGCCGCCCTGGGCCGTACCGTTCAATGGGTCTTCACCCCATGGGCCGAGTTCGTCCCGTCCCTCCAGGCCCATGAGGTGGACGCGGTCTGGTGCGGCCAGGGCATCACCGAGGCCCGCCGCCGCCACGTCGACTTCACCCGCCCGTACGCCATCTTCAACGAATCCGTCCTGGTCCGCAGGGGAGCGCCCGTCGCCACCCCGGCGGACCTGCGTGGACTTCGCGTGGCCGCCATCGAGGGCAGCACCAACATGTCCCTGGCCGAGACGTTCGACGGGGCCCTGGCCGTCCCCTTCGGCGGCGAGACCGACGACGTCTTCGGCGACATGCTGGCCGCCCTCCGCACCGGCGAGGTCGATGCCGTCGTGGACGATGACGTCGTCTTCGTCCCCCTGGCGGACGACCCCGACTTCGACCTCGCCTTCACCGTCCCGACGGGCAACCGCTGGGGCGTAGCCGTGGCGAAGGACCGCCCCGATCTGCTCTCCGAGCTCAACGAGGCTCTGACCGCCATCATCGAAGACGGCCGACTGAAAGAGGCCTGGCAGGATCGGATGCCGGCCCTCCCGTACCCCTTCCCGGCGCCATAGGAACGCCTGCAAGATCACGTCCCGTACACAGGCCGCGTAGCCGCTAGCCGCCTAGCGGCAGGTTGTCAGGCATGTGCGCTTGCTGGCACCTGGGTCCAGATTGTGGGGAAGCAGATCTCGACGGAGAGGCCGCCGTCCGGGAGTGCGCGTGCGGTGATGTCAGCGCCGTGCGCCGTCGCGATGGCGCGGACGATCGAAAGGCCGAGACCGTGGTGGCCATCGTTGCGCGCGGTCCGTCCGCCGAGCCGCTGGAAGGGCTCGAAGAGGCGGCCGACCTGCTGCGGGGAGATGACCGGTCCGGTATTGACCACCGAGACGAACGCTCGGCCGGCCCTGGCGTCGGTCGTGACTTCCACGTGGCCGCCGGGCACGTTGTGGTGCACGGCATTGTCGATGAGATTGGCGACCAGGCGTCCGGCCAGCGCGGGGTCGCCCGCGGACGGGGCGGGCGCGATCCGGGCATCGACGCGCACACCGCGCGCGTCCGCCTCCAGGCGTGCCGAGTCGAGGGCCTGGCGGGCGAGATCGGACAGATCGAAGGGCTCCTGGCGGTCGAGACCGCGCTCGCTGCCGGCCAGTGTGAGCAGGGCTTCCAGCAACTGCGCCTGGTCCTTGCTGATCGCGAGCAATCGCTCCGAGGTCGCCCGGTACGACTCCAGCGTGGCCTCACGGTCGGTGAGCGTCTCCTCCAGGAGCGCACGCTCCAGGGTGAGCGGCGTGCGCAGTTCATGTGCGGCGTTGGCGACGAAGCGCTTGTGCGCGTTGAGGGCGGTCTCCAGACGGCCGAGCAGCCCGTCGACGGTGTCGGCGAGGTCCTTCATCTCGTCGTGGGGCCCGGTGAGGGCGAGCCGTTCGTGCACGTTGCGTGCGGAGATCTGCTGGATCGTGGCCGTCATCGTGCGCAGTGGCCGCAGCACGCGCCCGGCGACCAGCCAGCCCAGCGCGATCGAGATCACCACCATGATCGCGAAAGCGATCCCGAACTGCGCCAGCAGGTCGCGCAACTGCGCGTCCCGGAGCCGGTCCATCTGCTCGCGGATCCTCGGCCCGCTGTCGTCGTGGACGATGAGCACCCACTTGGAGCGGCGCATGAGCCAGTAGGTGATCGTGAGAAGGACCGCGCTGGAAATCGTGAAAAGTGCGCCGTACAAGGCCGTGAGACGGATGCGCACGGTCCCCGGTGAAAGCGCAAGTGAAAGCGAAGGGGAGACGCGCTGGCGGAGCAGATCAGGAAGCCACATGGGCATCACCTATCACTTATCACCTGTCACCCGTCACCTATGAGAAATCACCTAACACCCATCACCCATCACCTGATCACCTATCGCCTAATCACCTATCACCGATTCGGTAGCCGCCCTGCTGGACGGTCTCGATCAGCGGTGGCGGGCCGAGCTTGGACCGCAGCCGGTTCATCGTGGCCTTGACGGTGGTCGTGAACGGGTCGGCCGCCTCGTCCCACACCCGTTCCAGTAGTTCCTCGGCGGACACGGCGCGGCCGCCGGCGCCGAGCAGGTACTCCAGGACCGCGAACTCCTTCGGGCTCAGCGCCAGGCGCATTCCCGTCCGGGTCGCGATCCGCTGGGCCGGATCCAGTCGCAGGTCATCGTAGACGAGGACCGGTGGCAGAGCCGGTTGCGCCCGGCGGCCGAGCGCCCTGATCCGGGCTACGAGCTCGGCGTACGCGAACGGCTTCGGCAGATAGTCGTCGGCGCCCAGACTCAGGCCTGACACGCGGTCCGCGATCGTGCCGGACGCGGTCAGCATCAGGACACGCGTACGGCCCGCCCGGCTCACCAGCGAGCGGCACACCTCGTCGCCGTGGACGGCGGGCAGGTCCCGGTCGAGCACGACGACGTCGTAGTCCAGCAGCATGGTCCGTTCGAGGGCCGCCTCACCGTCGTGGACGACGTCGACGGCCATTCCCTCGCGGCGCAGCACCCTCGCCACGGACGCCGCGAGCTCGGCATGGTCCTCGGCCACCAGCACTCTCATCGTGTCATCAGGTTAACCGCCGGGGCGGTCACAGCCCGGTCACAGGACCTCTGACCGCGGTGTGACCGCCCGCTGCCTAGAAATGGCCTCCAACGCTCGTCCGCAGTTTTGCTCGTCCACGGTTTTGCTCATCCACGGTTTTGCTGGTCCACGGTTTTGCTCGTCCACAGCGGTGAAGGAGCTCATGACATGTCCAAGGTGAGGCCGAGACGGCCCCTGGCGCTGCCGCTGGCGGCGCTCGCGATCTTCCTGCCGCTGCTCGCGGCCTGCGGTGGATCGAAGGACTCTTCCGGCGGTGCGGGTACGGCGGCGGGCGGTGGCGCCAGTGGTGCCGCTGGTACCGGCGGTACGGACACCTCCCAGTATGTGAAGTTCGCGCAATGTATGCGCCAGAACGGAGTCCCGGACTGGCCCGACCCCGTCGACGGGACGAAGTTCCGTCTCCCGCTGGGGAAGATCGACCCCAACACGCCGCAGTTCAAGGCCGCGGCGAAGAAATGCGAGCCATTGCGCCCGCCGGAATGGACCGCCCCGAAGGACCCGGCCAATCAGGCCAAAATGCTGAAGTACGCACAGTGCATGCGCAAGAACGGGGTGCCCGATTTCCCCGACCCCCAGGGCGGAGTACTGGACCCGGGTGGCATCAATCCTGAATCGCCGCAGTACAAGGCCGCGGATCAGAAGTGCCAGTCATTGCGGCCGGCTGGTGCTGGGGGATGAGCACCGATGTCAATGCGGCGGCTTCCGGTGGGCCCGATGCCTCCGACGCCACCCCTGCAGACGCCACCCCTGCAGACACCACCTCCGCCGACACCGCCCCCGCTGACGCCACCCCTGCCGACACCGCCTCCGCCCCTGGTGGCGCCGCTTCCGCCGACACCGCCCCGGGCGTGCCGTCCCCGGAACGCCGGAAGCCGCGCCGGCGCGGAGGGCGGAAGGCGCTCGCCGGGACGGGGAGCCTGGTGCTGCTGGTCGCCGTGGGTGTCGCCGTCGCCGTCATTGACCCATTCGATGACGACGACCCCAAGCCTGCGTCCTCGGCCGTGGGCACCTCGCTGGCGGCCGTACGGGAAGGACCGCTGTCCACGCAGGTGACGCAGAGCGGGACGCTCTCGTACGCAGCCCGTGGTGACGGAACCCCGTACGCCGTGGTCAACCAGGCCAAGGGCATCTACACCGGGGTCCCCGGCGAGGGCAAGGAGATCGACTGCGGTAAGACCCTCTACCGGGTGGACGAGAAACCGGTGGTGCTGATCTGCGGCGGTACACCGGCTTACCGCGCTCTGTCGGTGGGCGATGAGGGCCGCGAGGTGCGCGACCTCAACAAGAATCTCGTGAGACTCGGGTACGCCGAGAAGTCCGAGCTCGATCCCGACTCGGATCACTACGGATGGGAGACGGCGGAGGCGGTCACCGGCTTGCAGGATCGGCTGGGCGTCGAAGAGACCGGGAGGCTGGACCTCGGGGACGCCGTCTTCCTGCCCGGTCCGCTCCGGGTGACGAAGGCGATGGCCAAGTCCGGGATGCGGGCGGCGCCTGGAGCCCAAGTGGCCCAGACCACCTCGGCCAGGCGCCAGGTGACGGTGGAGCTCGACCCCGGTCAGCAGACCCAGGTCAAGGTCGGAGACCGTGCCCGGATCACGCTTCCGGACAACAGGACGACCCCGGGCCAGGTGAGCCGCATCGGGACGGTCGTGCAATCCGCTGACGACGATAAGGACGCGTCGGGCTCCACACTCCCGGTGTACCTCACGCTCACGCGCCCCAAGGACGCGGGGAAACTGGACGAGGCCCCGGTTCGGGTGCAGATCACGACCGACGGGGTCGAGAAGGCGCTGACCGTCCCGGTCACCGCGCTCATGGGCAAGGCCGGAGGCGGCTACGTCGTCGAGCTGGCCGAACCGGCGGGCCGCCGCCTGGTTCCCGTGACGCTCGGCATGTTCGACAACGACAACGGGCTCGTGCAGGTATCCGGAGACCTGTCCGCCGGTGATCAAGTGGTGGTGCCGGCCTCATGAGCACGACCCACGATCAAGACAGCCGGGCTCCCGCGCAAGTGTTGGCTCCCGCACACGTGGCTCCCGCACAGGTGGCTCCCGCACACGTGGCTCCCGCACACGTGGCTCCCGCGCACGAGTTGGCTCCTGCGAACGTGGCTCCCGCACTAGAGCCGGCACCCGCGCTAGAGCTGGAAGGCGTCACCAAGGTCTACGCAGGACAGCCACCCGTACCCGCGCTGCGGGGCGTGAGCTTCACCGTCCGCCATGGCGAACTGGTCGCCATCGTCGGCCCGTCGGGGTCCGGGAAGACGACGCTCCTGCACGTCGTGGGGACGCTGGAGCGACCCACCGACGGCGTGATCCGGATCGACGGAGTCGACGCGGCGAAGCTCGGCGACCGGCAACTCGCAGCCTTGCGTGCCCGCAGCATCGGATTCGTCTTCCAGCAGTTCTTCCTGTCAGAGCACGCCACCGCCCTGGAGAACGTCGCGAACGGCCTCCTGTACGCGGGCGTCGAGGTCGGCGAGCGACGTCGCCGTGCCGCCGACGCACTCGATCGTGTCGGGCTCGCGCATCGCAGCGACTTCCGTCCCACGAAGCTGTCCGGGGGCGAGCGCCAGCGCGTGGCCATCGCCCGCGCACTGGTGGGCAGGCCGGCGATCGTGCTCGCCGACGAGCCGACGGGCAACCTCGACAGCACCACGGGGGCCTCGATCCTCGAACTGCTGCGCGAGCTCAACGCCGGCGGCGCGACGATCATCATGATCACGCACGACGGTGACCTGGCCGCGCGGCTGCCTCGCAGGCTGCAGGTTCTGGACGGCCGGATCATCTCCGACGACGCCGCGTTCGCCGAAAAGGTCAGGCCAGCCGGTAAGGCCACGTCGGCCGGAAAGTCCTCGTTCGCCGGAGAGGTGGTGTGACATGCGGACCCCCTCCCATCCCGAGCCGACCCATCTAGAGCCCGTCCATCTGGAGTCAGCCCATCTCGTGCCGATCCACCAAAAGCCGACCCACCAAAAGCCGACCCACCAAAAGCCGACCCACCTCGAGCCCACCCACCTCCAGCCCGCCCACCTCGAGCCGACCCACCTCGTGCCGGCACGCTTGCGCGCCGGAGACCAGGCCCGGGTGGCGAGCTCCGGGCTGCGTGCCCGGCCGCTGCGGGCGGTGCTGTCCGCGCTCGGGATCGCGATCGGCACCACGGCGATCGTCGCGGTCCTGGGGCTGTCGGCGTCATCCCAGGCCGGACTGCTCGCGGAGATCGACCGGCTCGGCACGAATCTGCTGACCGTCAAGACCGGCCAGAGTTTCACTCAGGACCAAGCGGTCATGCCGGCGGCCGCACCAGACCGGGTGTCGCGGCTCGGGGCCGTCGAGGAGGTGGCGCACACCGGCACGATCGGCGACGCGAAGGTGTACCGGAGCCCGCTGATCCCTCCGATCAACACCAACGGGCTGAAGGTCCAGGCGGCGAGCCTGAACGTGCCGAAGGTGGCCGGCGCCGGCGTCGCCCATGGCCGCTGGCTCAACGAGGCGACGGCGACGCAGCCCACCGTCGTGCTCGGCGCGGCGGCCGCGCAGCGACTGGGGATCGACCGTGTCCATCCCGGGCAGCGAGTGTGGCTGGGCGGGCAGTGGTTCTATGTCGCCGGGATTCTCACCCCCGCAACGCTCGCGCCGGACATCGACACAAGTGCCCTGGTCGGCTATCCGGCGGCGCGGCGCCATCTCGGCCACACCAGCATGACCCGTGGCAACCCGGCGAACGGCCCGCCGAGCACACTGTACGTACGGTCGGAGACCGACGCGGTCGGCGACGTGCAGTCGGTGCTCGCGCAGACCGCCAACCCTGAGGCGCCGAACGAGGTCGACGTGAGCCAGCCCTCCGATGCGCTCACCGCGCGTGCCGCGGCGAAGGGAGCGTTCAACAGCCTGTTCCTGGGACTCGGCGTGGTGGCGCTGCTCGTGGGAGCGGTAGGGGTGGCCAACATCATGATCATCTCCGTCCTCGAACGCCGCTCGGAGATCGGCCTGCGCCGCGCGCTCGGGGCGACGCGCGGCCAGATCCGTACGCAGTTCCTGTCCGAGGCCATCATGCTGGCGGTGCTCGGCGGCGTGGTCGGCGTGGCCGCCGGCGCCATCGCGACCGCGGTGTACGCCGGCGTCAAAGGCTGGACGGTCGTCATTCCCCCCGAAGCGTGGGCGGGCGGCATCGGCTCGGCCATCGTCATCGGCGCGATCGCTGGCCTGATGCCCGCCCTTCGCGCCGCCCGCCTTTCGCCGACCGAGGCTCTCCGTACCGCCTGACGCGGCAGAACCTGCCGTTGACTCGTGGCGTGTTCGCCGCTTTCAGGGCCGTGAACAGGCGAACACGCCACGAGTCAACAGGTCGCTCGGGTCAGGACGCGCCCTTGACGTAGGCGGCCGGGATGGCGTCGACCACTCGCTGGTCGACGATCATGTACGAGTCCGCGACGGTACCCGGCTTCAGGTCGGCGCCGAACGGCTTGCGCTTGTCCATTTCCGGGGGCACCGTGCCGCCCTTGGGCTGGAACGAAGTGTCGGGGTCGGCGACCGTGCGGGTACCGATGAAACGGTAGGTCTTGGGCTCGAACAGCAACTCGCTGCGAATGCCGCGCCAAGTTTGGCCGACCGCGATGCTTCCCGGGGTGGACTGGACGACCTGCACGCCGGCGATCGTCCCGGTCGCCTTGAACAGCGCCGCCTGTGCGCCGGGCGACAGCTTGGCGCCGGCGGCGATCTCGAAGACGTAGAGGTACGTCCGCACGTCGGGTGGAAGGACGGACGGGGCGGTCTTGTAGAGCCAGTCGCGCATGGCCTTGGCGTCGACGGGCAGGTCGCGGCGGTAGCCGGGCTGGTTCTTGCAGTCGGCGGGCGCCCTGGACGGAGAGGGCTTAGCGACGGCCTCGCAGACCCAGAACCGCTCGCCCCCTTCGATCTTCAGGCCGATGCCCTTGCCGTTCACCGCGTACCAGGACTTCGCCCGGATCAAACCGCGGGGAAGGTACCCGGCCCGTGACTCGGTCTCGGTGTAGATGTACTGGCCGGGGCGCGGCTCGGGAGCCTTGGCCGCGGCTTCGGCGGCGCGGTCCAGGACCTGGGTGGCGCTCATCGGGACGATCTGTGCGGGGCCGGTGCCCGGGCCGGTGTCGGGTACGGCGATCAACGCGGCGGTCACACCGCCGGCCAAGGTGGCCGCGGCGAGACCGCCGAACGCCACGCGGCGGGCCGGGAAGCGGCGGCGGGCGGTCATCTCGGTCAGCAGCGCGGCGCGCCGGGCCGCATGGCGGTCCGCGGGCATGTCCTGCCGCGCCGGGGGCATGGGGGGCTGCTGGTCGATCATGAAGTCTCCTCGGTGAAGAGCGCGGTGCCTGTTCTGTGTCCGTCCGCACGGGCCGGTTCGGTGTGCTGTTTGAGCCGTTTGCGAGCCCTGGACAGCCGTGACCGGACGGTGCCGACCGGGATGCCGAGGGCCTCGGCGGCCTCGGCGTACCCGAGCCCCTCCCAGACGCAGAGCGCGAGGACCTCCTGGTCGCTGCGCGACAGTTTCCGGATGGAGCCGAGTACCTCCCGCATCTGGTGCTCGGCCTCCAGCCGGGCCGCCGCGGCCGCAGCGTCGTTGGAGGCCGCAGGCAGGGCGCGCACGCGTTCAAGAGCGGCGCGGCGTCGGCGCAGGCTGCGGCGGTGGTTGTGCAGGACGTTGGTGGCGACCCCGTACAGCCAAGGCAGCAGCGAGTCCGCGCTCAGCCGTACGCGGGCACGCCGGCGCCAGGTCTCCATGAAGACCACGGAGGTGAGGTCCTCGGCCACCGACCAGTCCGCCGTTCGGCGGAAGCAGTAGTTGTAGACGGTGCGCGAGTGCCGGTCGAAGAGTTCGCCGAAGGCTCGCTCGTCGCCGTCCCGGGCACGGCCCCACAACTCCGCGTCCGCGGGGGATTCGTAGGTCATGACCTTCTAGTGTCCGCTCCGTCCACCCGGTTCCCCCGATCTCCGAGATTCGTCCGGGCTCCCCGGTGCGCCGGTCGCAGGATCCTCGGCGATCAGCATGATCCGTTTCCGCCCCGCTCCCGTGAGCCCAGGTGGGGTGGCCCGCTGGCCTGAGAGGTCAAATTCAAGTGTTTATGTAGCGCGACGTGTTGTGGCGTCCGGTGTGGGTGGGCGTGTGGTGTGGGGGCGTGCGTATGGGTGAGCAACCTCCGTGGATCGTGGCCGACAGTTTGTGGGAGCGGGTTGAGCCGCTGCTGCGAAGGTCGAGCGTCGCAGACACCGTCCCGGCTGTAGGCGGCTGGATGACCGCAAGGTGCTGTGCGGGATCTTGTTCGTGCTGCATACCCGGATCCGGTGGAAGTTCTTGCCTCAGGAGCTGGGGTTCGGGTCGGGGATGACGTGCTGGCGGCGGCTGGCCGAGTGGCATGAGGCCGGGGCGGGGGACCGGCTGCACCGGCTTCTCCTGGAGGAACTGCACGCCGCCGGCGAGCTGGACTGGTCCAGGGCGATGATCGACAGCTTCCACGTGCGGGCACTCAAGGGCGGCCCAAAATCGGGCCGAGCCCGGACGACCGCGGCCGAGCCCGGCCGACCGCGGCCGGCCGGGTTCAAAACACCACGTCCTGACCGACGGGCATGGCATCCTGCTGGCGCTGACCGGCGGGAACCGCAACGATGTCACCCAAACGATGTCACCCATTTAACGCCGCTGCTGGACAAGGTCCCGCTGATCCGGGGCCGGGTGGGACGGCCCTGCCGCAGACCCAGGCGCCCGCTGGCCGACCGCGGTTACGACCACGACAAGTACCGCCGCCTGGTCTGGGCCAAGGGCATCAAACCCAACATCGCCCGCCGGGGCACACCACAGCTCGGATCTGGGCGTGCAGCGCTACGTCGTCGAGCGCACGATCGGCCTGCTGCACTGATTCCGCCGCTCATGCATCTACTGGGAGATCCGCGACGGACGTCCACGAAGCATTCATGACCCTGGCCGCACCCATCATCCGCTGGCGATGTCTAGTCCGCTGATGCTGGTAGCTATTCTAAATAGGAAATGGCTGTAACAATGGTGGATGAGGCCGAGTACTACCCGGTGACCGGGGACCCCGAGAAGCTGGCGCAGCTGCGCCGCCGCTGGGAGGGCGGAACGGGCTCAGGCGCATTGGCCGAGTTTGCGGTTTCCCTCGGCCTGAGGCCACCGAGATACTTAAAGTACGGGAGTCTGCCCAAGATCGTCGAAGTCTGGCCACCGGGCGCCGATGAGGGCGTGCTGGAGTGGGACCTCCACAATATTCCAGAAGGCGACATCGACGAGGGCAGGCGCTAACGGCCTCGGCCGAGGCCGGGCTGCAACGGCATCCACAAGACCCTGGCCGCAGCCCATATCCGCCGCCCTCATCAGTCGCCCTTATCCGCTGCAACGCCTCTTCGTTGATTCTGTTAGCACCTCTAAGGGGTGAGGGGAGGGGGTGGCGCTGCGTACGGGGGCGCCCCTCCAGCGTCAAGGGCGCTTCGCGTCGCTTCGCGATCGGCCTCCGGCCGACCCTTGACTCTGGAGCCTCTGCGCCCCCTGAAGGCAGTCCCATCGGGCAGGCTCCGCCTGCCCCGCCCAACGCGCCACCCCACCCCTTCCGTGCTCTTAACGCCTTCACACCCAGGGGATCCAGGCGCGAAGCCGTTCTTCGTGTTGAGGCCGAGGCCGGGAACCAGTCGGTCCCGTCCTTTGATGGTCTGTCCTCGACCCGGTCGGTCCCCGACCCGGTCGGTCCCCGACCCGGTCGGTCCCCGACCCGGTCGGTCCCCGACCCGGCCTGTCCTCAACCGGCGGGAGGAGGCGGGGCGAGAAAGATGGCTTTTCGCGAGGAACCCCTTGTGATCACATGAACACGTTCGGTAGCATTAGCTCATGTGTTCGAGCGTGGTCGATGTGGGGTCGCTGTCCACCGATGAGTTGGTGGACGCGGCGGCGTCGATCGCGGCCGAACTGGCCCGCCGTGACACCCCCGATTCGGCCGCCGCCTGCATGGAGCAGGCCGAGGTCCTGGCGCGCGCGTCTGATGTGCAGGAGGGCTTCCTGGCCCGTCTGATCGCGAAGGTGGACGCCGCCGGTGAGATGCGCCGGTGGGGCTATCCGTCGGCGCAGGCGTGGCTGCGGTCCGGGTTGGGGATGCGTGATGCCCGCGCCAAGGAACGCGTCCTGCTGGCCCGGCACCTGCCCCGGCTTTCCGAAGTCGCTGAGCGGCTCGCCGGCGGTTCGCTGTCGCTGGGGCACGCGGTCGCGATCGTTCAATCGGTGGCGCGGCTGGACGATGAGGATTGCGGCAAGGCCGAGACGTTGCTGTTGGAGATGGCCGATGACGGGTTCTCGGCGGGGAAGGTCGCGGCGTTCGGGTCCCGGATCCGGGATGTGATCGCTGAACGCGACGGCACCGAGCAGGCTCCCGATGACGCGGTACGGGGGTACCGGCGTTCCTGGCTCACCTCGACGCGGTCGCTGGACGGCGGACGGTATGTCAAGGGCTGGCTGAACGCCGAGGATGCCGCCGTCCTCGACGGCTCTTTAGGGCCGCTGGCCAAGCCGGCCGGTCCCGAGGACCTGCGCGATCTGGCCGAACGCACCGCCGCCGCGCTGACCTGCGTCCTGTCCGGCGGGCACCAGGCCACCAAGGTCACCCTCATCTGTGATCTGGACACCCTCACCGGCGGTGATAGCCCGGCGCGGCTGCCCGACGGCACCCCCATCCCGGCCGCACAGGCACGCCGCATCGCGCTGTCGGCCGGAGTATCACCGCTGCTGCTGGGATCTGGTGGTCTCCCGCTGTATCTGGGGCGGCGGGCCCGGTTCGCCAGCCCGGCGCAGCGCCGCGTGCTGGAAGCGCTCTATCCGACCTGCGCGGTCCAGGGCTGTGAAGTCCCTGGCACGCTGTCTGAAGTCGACCACGTCGACGGATGGGCCCTGGACCACGGCGCCACCGACATCGACCGCCTCACCCTGTGCTGCGGATGGCACAACCGCTGGCGCCACACCAACCCCCACCAAACCCACATCCACAAAGACCACAACGGACGATTCATCTACCGACTCCTGCCACCCCCCGGACACGACCACAAACCCCAAACTCTCTACCCCTGGTCAGCAGGAGAAGGGCGCGCCACAAAAGCAATCCTCCGCCGTGACCGCGCCGGTCCCCACACCTCGGCGGCGTGACCATTGCCGCGCGGGTGGACGGGGTGGCGGCGAGGATCGCCTGATCACGCGATCCTCGATCTATCGCGCCGGATTGCCGCCGGTCCTTCAGGACTCCTTGGCCGATCGTGCCCGAAAACTCCATGACGGCGTTGCGGAGGCGAAGCGAGTCCGTACGGCGTTGAAGAGCGCGAAGGCGATTCGCCGTGAGCTGACTCTGCATCTCCACCAGATGGCCGCCGGCATCAGACGCTGCATGTACTGCGGGGACAGTCTTGGGACGAACATTGATCAATTCGAACCCCTGGCACAGGCCTTATTACGCGTCTTCGACTGGCCGAACCACCTTCTTGCCTGTTCCCCCTTGCAACAGCAAAGCCAGGCGGGAGTTCTTTCCTGGGGACGAGGCCGGCGGTTCGATGCTTATCGATCCGTCCAGTGAGGATCCGTTCGATCACCTTGAGTTGGCACTCACCGCAGGTACGTCGAAGCCCTGACCCGATGAGGCGAAGCGACGACCGCCCCCTTCGGCCTCAATTGGTATGACCTGGAACGAGCCGGTATGCCCTGGAGGGATGAAGGGTCACAGCGTTCGTTCGGGCGCGTTCCATGGTCCGACCACAGGACTTCGGTCAGGGAGGACCGGACCCCGCTTTGCGAGGCTGCTGCAAGGCCGCCGAGGGCCCAGGGCAGCGCGCCGCCGGCAGGGCACTGCGCGAACAACCCTTCGCCGACGTCCTCTACACGATGCTGCGCCATCGGGAGCTTCCCGATGCATAACGGACCTTGAGAGATCCCGCACTGGTCGACGCGCTCGGCGACCCCGGCTTGCACTTCTGATCCTGACGAGGCAGAACCCTCCCCAGTCATCTGTGCGGCCCCGTCATCTGTGCGGCCCGTCATCTGCGCCCGCCATCTCCCTGAACCTCCCCCCGCGCGAGCAGGTCCGCACCATCAGGCGGCCTAAGGTTTCTCGTCAGGTCGCGGTGTTCGAAGAGGATCTCTTTCCGATCGACGACAGCGGGATGCCGAACACGGTGCGCCGTCCGTTGTACTCGGTGAGGGTCCACATTCGCTTGCTCTGCGGCTCGTAGGTCAGGTCTTCGATACCGCCCGCCGGGACTCTGGTGTACCGCTCCGACGAGCCGATCTTGGCGCGGTGGACCCACGCGGGCTTGCGGTCGAACTCGCTGGTGGTCAGCACGAACTCGGGCTCGGCCGCGTCCCCGTGGGTGATCGCACCATTGATGTTGGCCCGCGTCGTCACCCACGCGCCGCTGGCCAGGGCCTCGTTCTCGGAGGATTCCACCAGCCAGCCGTCATCCCCGAGGTCCCACCGAACGATCTCCGCGTCGGCGTTCTTGGTCGAGTGGACCCCGGCGCGGTCCTTCTTGTATTCGGCGATGATGAGCGAGTTCGGCGTTCTGGTGCGGTCGAGGCTCACACACGAGAAACGCAGGGGCTGCTTGGGTTCGTAGCAGCGGCTCTGCGGGATCGCGTAGCGGTAGTCCGCCGCGTACACCTTCCCGTCGTACATCCCGATCTTCTTGTGCGAGCTGTCGGGCTGGGCGCGCCAGATGTTGTTGAGGTCGAACACGCGGAGCTCCTGGGTGTCGGCGACGTAGAGCTTGTCGCCGACCCACGCGATGCCGCCGGCATGCGAGTCCGCCGGCATCGCCTGGAAGCTGCCGTCGCCGTCCGGCACCACGAGAAGGGCGTGCCGGTACTTCGGCTTCTCGGGGTCGTCGTAGTTGATGAACGTGACGCGGCAGCCCCGGTCCGTGCCGTCCCGGCCTTTGTCGTCGTGCCAGCTGGCGGCGATGATCCGGTGCCCCGCATACGTCCCGTCGGCGTGGGCGTCCCACGACGCGGTGAGCCCCTGCGGGATCCAGGTCGTACCCTCGTTGTCCTCGTCGTTCCAGCAGAACTGGACCGTGTCCGAGGTCGGCGGAGTCCCGCACGGCGCCTGGGCACTGTGGTTCACGTCGCGTATCACGTCGGCGATGCCCACGAGATCCGCCTCATCCGCTTCCTGGATCTTCTCGCGGAGCCGCTCGATGCGCTTCTCGAAGGTATCGGCGTCGTCGGCATCCCCGATCTTGGGGTCTGCGTCCAGCGCGAATTCCTTACCGGAAGGCTCGATCAAGGTCGGCTGGAACTCGGCAGCCGCCTTGGACGTGAGCCCGGACACGAACCTGGACACCAGCTCGGCACCAGGAAAAGGCATATGAGACACCTTCCACTTGGGAGCTGCTCTGACCGTCCTACGGGAAGGTGCTGGAGGCAGCTCCGGCGGCCGGACGTGATTCGATCAAGCTCGACCTTGCCTGAACGAACCACGTCCCGGATATCACCATGCGCGACCTGGGTTCAAGACTCCCGAGAGTGCCAGGGCTGTGGTGTGGCCGACGTTCAGTGGGTTGGGGGGACTGCCCGTACGGCCGCGCGGAAGGTGGCGGGGGACAGCAGCAGTACGGGTCCTTCGGGGTCCTTGCTGTCACGCACGGCCACCACGCCGGGGGCACCGGCCAACTCGACGCACTCGCCGCCGTTACTCAAGCTTCGTGTTGCTTTGCGCCACTTGGCATCGCTCAAGTCCATCGTTCCTCGGCCACCTTCCTAATGAGATCTCGCGACATGTGTCCTGGAAGTGTTCTGTCTCGGAGGTCGACCAGGAGGCGCGAGATCGCTGCCAAGTCCGTAGGATCGTCCGTTGTCAGCCCTCGTATAGCCGTCTCCACATAGGCTATCTGGCTCATGTCCGCCATAGTAGCGAGGACGAAACTGCTCCCGTTTCCTGGGTGTTCGCCACTGCCACTCACAACCTGGACCGTCACGTTCGGTCGCTCACTCAGCGAGAGCAAGTGCGCTAGCTGATCACGCATCGTCTCGGCGGTGCCGACAGGGCGGTATGCGCCTGCTCATCGACCAGAAGCGCCAAGGTGGGCGGGTGTTTTCTATCAAGGAGCCTTTGACGCTCCAGGCGGGCCGTCGTGGCCTCCTTGTTGCCTCCGAGTATCGCGGTGGCGTAGCTCGAGGACTGGGCCAAACCAGCTATCACTGAGAGTTGGTAGCACGTCAACTCGATCGCCTCAGACTCGATCTGTGGCCAGTCGAACCAGATCGGGACGGGGTGGCCGTCCTTGTTCAGGTTTTCCCACAGGCTGATCAGGGAGCCGTCCGCGTCCACGTGGTCGTCGACGATCTCCACGAACGATCGGGTTGCCCGCTTTTTTCCAGTCTCGATCTTGCTGACCTGGGGACCGCTCACGTTCGTGATCTGCGCGATGGTCTCTTGCTTGACGCCTTTGGCGTCTCTCAGGCGGCGCATCTGACGGCCGAATGCGACCAGGGCGGGGTTCTCTCGGGGACGCTGACGCCTGGGGGCATGGCGCTTTCCTCTCGGTGGAATCTTCCGAGCGCGACCAGCGATCCTCCTCTGGCTGCCGCATCCAAGCGGCAGGCAAATTCTAGCCCGAAAGGTGACTCAATGTGAGATGACGAAAGCAGAGGGCAATGGAGGAATCATGGGAGAGGAATCGTGGGAGAGGTCGATCAGGGGGAGATCGTGATCAAGCGGCAGCCGCGGGCTGTCGCCGAGGTGCGGAGGTTCATCCGGCTGACGCTCGGCCGCTGGGGGATGGAGGACACGCCGTGCCTGGTGGCCAGCGAGCTGGTGACCAACGCGATCCGGTACGCGAGTACCGCCGATGACGACGTGACCGTACGGCTCGGGCGCCTTGAAGACGGGGCGCTGTGGCTGGAGGTACAGGACGCGACCAGTGAGATGCCGCGCATTGTGGACGCGGCGCTCAACAGCGAGTCAGGCCGGGGCCTGTTCGTGGTCGAGCAGTACACCCGCTACTGGGGCGTCCGACCGCTGGCGGACCAGACCGGCAAGGTGGTCTTCGCCGTCCTTGACCCGTGAAGGCCATGCGAGCTGCGCCGTCCTGTCGGTCCCGTCAAGGCGTTCCCAGCCAAGGCGTTCCCGGTCAAGGCGTCCCCGTCAAGGATCCTTGGCCTGCGGCGCAGCGTTCGCTGACACGGGTGTGCTTGCCCGTGCAGGCGAACTGAACTATTGTCTGGACACGTGTCCGGAAACCAGGAGCTGATCACCGAGTCCACCCGCCGCCGTCTCACCGAGCGGCAGGCCGACACCGTGCGGAAGCTGACCGACGCGGCCGTGGCGGAGATCCGCGAGACCGGCTTCGAGGGCCTGACCGTACGGAACGTCGCCAAGCGCGCGGGGGTGGCGCCGGCCACCGCCTACACCTACTTCGCCTCCAAGAACCATCTCATCACCGAGGTGTTCTGGCGGCGGCTCAGCGCGCTGCCGCCGGTCCGGACGGGCGGGACCCTGCAGGAACGGGTGGTCGCGGTGCTGCGGGAGACCACGCTCCTGGTCTCCGACGAGCCCGAGCTGGCGGCGGCCTGCACGACCGCGATGCTCGGGACCGATCCCGATGTCCGGGAGCTGCGGCTGCGGATCGGTGTGTCCATCCGGCGGCGCCTGGAGGTGGCCGTCGGCGACGGCGTCCCCGCCAAGGTCGTCGACGCGCTGGAGATCGCGTACGCCGGTGCGCTGGTGCATGCGGGCATGGGCTATACGTCCTATGCCCGGATGGCCGACCGGCTCGCCGAAATGGCAGAGCTCATCCTGCCCGACCCCGAATGAGGTGACGGCCGTGGGCCTTTCCCCCCAGGTCTCCTACAGCCCCTTCGATTACGCCATTCACGACGACCCCTATCCGACGTACGAGCGGCTGCGCGAAGAGGCGCCGCTCTACCGGAACGACGAGCTCGGTTTCTGGGCGCTTTCCCGGCATGCCGATGTGGCCGCCGCGTTCCGGGACCACGGTACGTATTCCAGCAGCAACGGCGTTTCGGTGGAGCCGAGCGCGTGGGGCCCGCACGCCGCCAAGACGATGTCGTTCCTCGCGCTCGATCCGCCCACGCATACGCGGATGCGCGCCCTGGTCTCCAAGGGATTCACGCCACGGCGGGTGAAGGAGATGGGCGACGACATCCTGCGGCTGACCCGCCGGAACATGCAGTTCTTGCTCGACAAGGGCGAGGGTGACTTCGTCGCCGACTTCGCCGGGCTCCTTCCGATGGACGTCATCTCCGAGATGATGGGCGTTCCCGAGGCCGACCGGGCGGAGGTACGGCGGCTCGCGGATCTGGTGGTGCATCGGGAAGAGGGCCTGAACGATGTCCCGGTCGCGGGCATGGAGGCCGCGCTCACCCTGGTCGGCTATTACGAGGAAATGCTCGCGGAGCGAAGGAAGCGGAAGAGTGACGACCTCACTTCGGCGCTGCTGGAAGCCGAGATCGACGGGGACCGGCTGGCGGATCGCGAGATCATCGCGTTCCTCTTCCTGATGGTGGTGGCCGGGAACGAGACCACGACCAAGCTGCTGGCCAACGCCATGTACTGGGGCCACCGCAATCCCGAGCAGGTGGCCAAGCCGTTCGCGGATCCGGCGCGGGTCGATGACTGGATCGAGGAGACGCTCCGGTACGACACGTCCAGCCAGATGCTCGCCCGTACCGTCACTGAGGACCAGGAGCTGTACGGGCAGCGCGTACCGGCGGGGGACAGGATGCTCCTGCTCGTCGGGTCGGCCAACCGGGATTCGCGGGTGTTCGAGCGGCCCGATGACTATGACCTGGATCGCGACACGTCCCAGCTCGTCAGTTTCGGTGGCGGCCGGCACTTCTGCCTCGGTGCCAATCTCGCGAGGCTGGAGGCGCGGATCGCGCTGGGCGAGCTGGTACGGACCGTCTCTTCCTACGAGATCGACGAGTCCCGCGCGGAACGCGTCCATTCGGCGAACGTGCGTGGATTCGCGACCCTTCCCGTGAAGCTGGAGGTGCGCTGATGCCGAGGTTCGATCCCCATCCTGAACGGCGTCCCGCAGTGGTGACCGGTGCCTCGTCGGGCATCGGTGAGGCCACGGCGACCGCGCTGGCGATGGCCGGTCATCCGGTCGCGCTCGGTGCGCGGCGAGTGGAGAAATGCGAGGAGCTCGCCGCGACGATTCGGGCGGGCGGCGGTGAGGCCTTCGCCCACCGTTTGGACGTCGGCGATTCAGATTCGGTGAAGGCTTTCGCGGCGGCGGCGGAGGACGCCCTGGGCCCGATCGAGGTCGTCGTCTCGGGGGCCGGGGATCTGGCCGCCGAGCGCATTCACGAAGTGGATTCCGAGGCCTTCCTGGCCCAGGTCCAAGTGCATCTGGTGGGCGCGCATCGGCTGGTGTCGGCGTTCGCCCGGAGCATGGTCGCGCGGAAGCGCGGAGATCTCGTCTTCATCTCCTCCGATGTCGTACGGGTGCCGCGGACGCGCATGGGCGCCTACGTGGCCGCCAAGAACGGCGTCGAAGGCATGGCGCGCGCGATGCAGATGGAACTCGAAGGCACCGGCGTCAGGGCGTCGATCGTCCGTCCCGGCCCCACCACGACCGGAATGGGAATGGGCTGGGACGCCGAGACGACGGGCGAGGTCCTGGAGGACTGGGTGAAGTGGGGCGTCGCCCGCCACCCGTACTTCCTGCGGCCGTCCGATGTCGCCGGCGCGGTCGCCATGGTGGTCGGCGCGCCCCGCGGATGCCACCTCTCCCTGATCGAAGTCCAGCCCGAGGCCCCTTTGGAGGAGTCATGACCGAGCTTCTCGCGCCGTCCGTCGTTTCCGGTGGCCCGGACCATCTGGAGGAGCTGCGCACCGATCCCATCGGGCTCATGGCCCGCGTCCGCGAAGAGTGCGGGGACGTGGGCGAGTTCCAGCTCGCCGGCCGGCGCGTGGTGCTGCTGTCGGGCGCCGAGGCGAACGAGTTCTTCTTCCGGTCCCCGGACGAGGAGATGGACCAGGCCGCGGCGTACCCGTTCATGACCCCGATCTTCGGCGAGGGCGTGGTCTTCGACGCCACCCCCGAGCAGCGCCGGGAGGCCCTGCACAACCAGGCGCTCAAGGGATCGTTCCTCAAGGGGCACGCCGCCACCATCGCCGCCGAGGTCGAGCGGATGACGGCGGACTGGGGGGACGAGGGGGAGATCGACCTGCTCGGCTGGTTCGCCGAGCTGACCATCTACACCTCGTCCGCGTGCCTGATCGGGAAGAAGTTCCGCGAGCAGCTCGACGCGCGCTTCGCCGAGCTCTACCACGACCTGGAGCAGGGCACCGACGCGATCGCCTACGTCGACCCGTACGCCGACATCGAGAGCTTCCGCAAGCGGGACGCGGCGCGGCGCGGGCTGGTCGAGCTGGTGCAGGGGATCATGGACGGCCGGGAGCCGAGGCCGCCGAAGGAGGACCGCGACCTCCTGGACGTGCTGATGTCCATCAAGGAGGAGGACGGCAGCCCGAAGTTCTCCGCCGACCAGGTCACCGGCATGTTCATCTCGATGATGTTCGCCGGGCACCACACCACCTCGGGCACCGCGGCCTGGACGCTGATCGAGCTGCTGCGCCACCCGGACGTCCTGGGCGGCGTCGTGGGCGAACTCGACGAGCTGTACTCCGACGGCAGCGAGGTCAGCTTCCAGGCGCTGCGCGCGATCCCGAACCTGGAGTCGGCCATCAAGGAGGCGCTGCGGCTGCACCCGCCGCTGATCCTGCTGCTGCGGGTCGCCATGTCCGACCAGGAGGTCGTCGGCCACCACATCCCGGCCGGCACCATGGTCGGCTGCAGCCTGGCCGTCTCCAACCGGATCCCCGAGGACTTCCCCGAGCCGGACGCGTTCCGTCCCGAGCGCTACATCGCGCCCCGTGAGGAGGACCTGCTCAACCGGTGGACGTGGGTCCCGTTCGGTGCAGGCCGGCACCGGTGCGTCGGCGCCCACTTCGCGATGATCCAGCTCAAGGCGATCTTCTCGGTGCTGCTGCGGGACTGGGAGTTCGAGCTCGCCCAGCCGCCCGAGACGTACCGCAACGACCACTCCAAGATGGTCGTCCAGCTGGCCCAGCCCTGCGCCGTCCGCTACCGCAGGAGGCAGCGCCCATGAGGATCGAGGTGGACCTGGACCTGTGCCAGGGCCATGCCATGTGCGAGCTGGAGGCCCCGGACGTCTTCGAGGTCCCCGCCAAGGGCAAGGTCCGCGTTCTCGACACCGAGCCGTCCGACGACCACCGCGCCGAGGTGGCCGCCGCCGTCCGTTACTGCCCCACCCAAGCCCTCAAGCTTCTGGAGACGTGATGCCGGAATTCTCCCGCGAAGAGATGGACGACATGGTCCAGTACTGGCTGGACGAGAACAAGCGCGCCGAGGAGGCGGGCGACTGGCGCCCGCTGGCCGACCTCTACACCGAGGACGCCACCTACGGCTGGAACATGGGCCCGAACCAGGACTTCATGGCCGTCGGCCGGGCCGAGATCCGCGACATCGCGCTCGGCCAGGAGATGGGCGGCCTGGACGGCTGGACCTACCCGTACCAGAGCATCCTGGTCGACGAGCGCAAGGGTGAGGTCGTCGGGTTCTGGAAGCAGATCGCCGACGTCCCCCGCGCGGACGGCAGCGCCTACGAGGTCGCGGGCATCGGCGGCAGCTGGTTCCGGTACGCCGGGAACCGGCAGTGGTCGTGGCAGCGCGACTGGTTCGACCTCGGCAACGCCGCCGCCATCTTCATGGAGATGATGAAGGCGGACGTGCTGTCGGACGGGATGAAGCGGCGGATGGACCGCAGCGTCAAGGGACGGCCGCCCGGCTTCTACAAGCGCGGTGAGGGACCCCTCCCCCTCTGGTGACTCCCGCCCCTCTGGTGACACTGCACCTTTGGTGCCCTTCGCCCTTGGCGACACTGCATTTCTAGGGACACCGCATTTCTAGGGACACCGCATCTCTAGGGACACCGCATCTCTAGGGACACCGCATCTCTAGTGTCCTGAGTCATTAGTTTGTTGTTACTCGGTAGGGTGTGGGGATGCCGAGCCCGAAGCTTGAGCCAGTGGTGTTGTCCGATGAGGAACGGTCGGCGCTGGCCGGCTGGGCCGGGCGGGG
>NZ_JBIRAW010000059.1:0-32083 GCF_044326315.1 Actinomadura sp. 9N407
GTTCGCCCTTCTCTAGGCCGTTCAAAGGCGAACACGCCACGAGTCAACGGGATGCCGCGATCAGCCGCCCGGGGTCGGGGACGGTGTAGCGCTCGGGCTCGGGGAAGGGGTCGCCGCCGGACGGGCGGCGGCGGCGGCCTTCTGGGCCGCTGCCAGCTCGTCGCGGGCCTTCTTGACCCGGTCCCAGGCCTTGCCCATCTCCGCGAAGTTCCCGTCCTTCTGGGCCTTCTCGAAGTCGGTCACGGCCGCCTCCAGGTTGTCGATCGCCTGCTGCGCCTGCGCGCTCAGCGGGGCGCCGCCCGGCTCCTGCCCGGGCTGTTCCTGCTCGGGCGGCTTCTCGCCGGCCGGCGGTGCCGCCGCCACGCCGCCCAGCAGCTGCTCCATCGCCTCGCTCATGGTGCTCCCGGAGGCGATCTTGTCGCCGAACCGGACCAGGACCCTGCCCAGCAGCGGATAGGGCTGCTGCTCGGCCGTGCCCGCCGCCATGGCGTACATCGGCTCCACGTACAGGATCCCGTCCCCGAACGGGATCGTGAGCATGTTGCCCGGCACCGTGCGGGTACCGCCCTGCCGCAGCGCGAACAGCTCGTTCTTGACCTTCGGATCGGTCTCGAACGAGTTCTGGACCTGGCCGGGACCCTGGGCGGTCGCGTTGCGCGGCAGCTGCAGGATCTGGATCTGGCCGTAGTCGCGGCCCGGGGTCGAGCCGATCGCCATGAACGCCGCCAGGTTGGGGTTCCCGCGCGGGTTGTAGACCGTCGTCAGCGAGAAGCTGGCGGCGTCCTTGCCGGGCATCTGCAGGCTCTGGTAGTACGGCGGCTGCCGCCGGCCCTTGGCACCGGGGTCCTCCGGGACCTCCCAGAAGCCCTCACCGTTGTAGAACGCCGAGGCGTCCGTCACGTGGTACTTGGTGAGGATCTGCCGCTGCACCTTGAACAGGTCCTGCGGGTAGCGGAAGTGGCTCTCCAGCTCCGGCGGGATGCTGCCGCGGGGCTGGACGGTGCCCTTGAAGACCTTCATCCAGGTCTTGGCCACCGGGTCCTTCTCGTCCCACTGGTAGAGCTTGACCGTCCCGTCGTAGGCGTCGACCGTCGCCTTGACGGAGTTGCGCATGTAGTTGATCCGGTCGTTGGTCTGCCGGGCCACCGCCGAGCGGGTGTCGGTGATGGTGTCGCGGGTGGCGTCGCCGAGGCTGGTCTGCTCGGAGTACGGGTAGCCGCTGGACGTCGTGTAGCCGTCCAGGATCCAGGTGATGCGGCCGTTGACCACGGTCGGGTACGGGTCGCCGTCCAGCGTCAGCCAGGGAGCGGCCTTCTGCACCATCTCGCGCGGCTTGCGGTTGTAGACGATCTTCGCGCCGTCGTTGATCGCGCCCGACAGCAGGAGGTTCTTCTCCTGGAACTTGGTCGCGAACAGCAGCTTGTTCAGGAACGAGTCCACCGGGACGCCGCCGCGGCCCTGGTAGGTGGTGTTCTTCTGCCCGGCCTTGCTGTTGTCGGGGTAGTCCAGCTCCTGCTGGCCCGAGCCGCCGACCACCGAGTAGTCGGGGGACCGCTCGCCGAAGTAGATCTGCGGCCGGTCCACCTTGATCTTGGAGTCCGGCGACTGCGGCATGTCCTTGGACAGGAAATCGGGCGTGCCGCCGGGGCCGAACCGGTCACCGTAGGCCGACACGAAGCCGTACCCGTGGGTGTAGACCATCCGGTCCTTGACCCAGCTCTGCTGGCCCTCGGGCGCACCCGACAGCTCGCGCAGCGCCACGATCGCGTCCACCGTCTCGTTGCCGACCTTGTAGCGGTCGACGTCGAGGGTGTCGGGGAACTGGTAGAACGGCCGGATCCGCTGCAACTGCTGGAACGTCTCGCCGACCACGTTGGGGTCGAGCAGCCGTACCCCGCCGAGCCGTTCGGCCTCGGTCTGCAGCTGCTTGGGATCGGTCACGGGTTTGGCGCCGTACTCGCCGGTGACCGTGGCGCCCTCGACGTTGTACGCCTTGCGGGTGAACTCGATGTTGCGCTTGATGTACTCCAGTTCCTTGGCCAGCTCGTCCGGCTTGACCTGGAACTGCTGGATCAGCAGCGGGTAGACGCCACCGACCAGGACGGCCGACAGCACCAGCAGCGTGAAGCCGACGCCGGGCAGCATCATGCCGCGCTGCAGGAGGTTGCCGAAGAACATCAGGGCACAGACCACCGCGATGACCGCCAGGATCGTCTTGGCCGGTAGCAGCGCGTTGACGTCGGTATAGGACGCGCCCGTCGTCGCGCCCCGTTCGGAATGCACCAGGCCGTACCGGTCGAACCAGTACGCGAACGCCTTCAGCAGCACGAACAGGCCGACCAGGACGGACAGGTGGGCGCGCGCGGGAGGGCTGGCCTTGTCGCCAGGACCCTGCAGGCGCAGCCCGCCGTACAGGTAGTGCACCATCAGCGCGGCCAGGATCGACAGGATCACGGTCGCGAACACCACGCCCAGCACCAGCCGCAGGAACGGGTAGGTGAAGACGTAGAACGACACGTCCTTGTGGAACTGCGGATCCTCGACGCCGAACGGCGTGCGGTTCAGGAACGCCAGGAAGACCGGCCACTGGCCGGCCACCGACGAGCCCGTGAGCAGGGCCAGCAGGCCGAGGAGGCCGCCGGCGATCAGTTTGCGGCGCGGGTCGACGACGGCGCGGTAGCGCTCGAGTCCCTGCTGCTCCACCGACAGCGGCCGGTACGCGGGGCGCAGCCGGTAGGCGATCACCATGTTGGCGCCCACCAGCAGTGCCATCAGCGCGCCCGAGCCGACGAACAGCAGTGCCTTCGCCCACAGCTCCGTCGTGTAGACCGACGAGAAGTTGATCGAGCGGTACCAGAGCAGGTTCGTCCAGATCGAGGTGAACAGCAGGAAGGCGACCAGCAGTACGGCCAGTACCACAAGGACCGGTACCAGCAGCCGGCTCCTGCCGTTCCCGAGCCGGCGCCCGAATGCGGGAGTCCGGAAGGTCAAGGGCCCCTCCGTTCGAAAGGTCATGCTCGAAGCCGGCCGCGGCCGGTGCTGTCTATGCAACTTACCGAGTTCGCGGGGGGTTCCCGCATTTCCCCCATGCGATTGGGGGAAAGATGGGCCCCGTGAGTCTTCTGGAAGAAGTCGTGCAGGACCTGGAACGCCACTCCGCGCAGGAGGGCTGGGACGCCGCCCCGCGACTCTACGCCCTGGTGCAGAGCACCGAGCTGCGCCGCGAGGAGCCGGAACTGGCCGACCAGCTGAACCTGAGCCCCGACGTCGACACCCTTGCCGCACTGGAGCAGCCGGCGCTCCCCGAACAGTCCGCCGTGGAGGACGCGCTGGCCACCATCGCCTGGCCGGAGACCGTCACCGGCTGCGCCCTGGTCCTGGAACGGGTCGTGCTGCCCCCCGGCGCCGAGGGCGAGATCCCCGAGGACGAGGGCGAGGCCGCCGAGTGGGCCGCCAAGCACCCGGCGCGCGAGGACGTCCGCATGGTCGTCGGGGTGCTGCGGGACGGCACCCGGCACTCGGCGCTGCGGCTGCGCAGGCACGACGTCGACGACGAGGTGCTGGTCGGGCCCGATCTCGTACCGGCGCTGGCGGACGCGCTCGCGGCCACCTTCGAACCGGACGAGCCCGGCGAGGCGGCCGCCGGGTAGCCTGCGGAACGTGAGCGAGGCCAGCGGGCAGGACATCATCAGGCTGATCGGGATCCGCGACACGCCGCTGTCGGTCGACGAGGTGTTCGCCGCCGTCGGCGACCCGGGCGCCGGCGGCATCGCCCTCTTCGTGGGTACGGTCCGCGACTCCGACCACGCCCGGGAGGTCAGCCGCCTGTCGTACAGCGCGCACCCCTCGGTCGAGGGGGAGCTGCGCGCCGTCATGGAGAAGATCGCCGCCGACTTCCCGGTCAGGGCCATGGCGGCGGTGCACCGGGTCGGTGACCTGGAGATCGGCGACCTGGCGGTGGTCGTCGCGGTCGCCGGCCCGCACCGCGCCGAGGCGTTCGAGGCCTGCCGCCGGCTCATCGACGACCTCAAGGCCCAGGTGCCCATCTGGAAGCACCAGCTGTTCGCCGACGGCGGCGACGAGTGGGTCGGGGCCTGCTGAAGGTCCTTTCCCGCATAGAGTTTCCGGCATGTCTCGCCGTGCCGCCACGCTCGCCGTCGCCTGCGTGCTCGTTCTGGTGCTGGCCGTCGCCGGCACCCAGATGCCCGTGCCCTATGTCGCGCTGATGCCCGGCCCGACGAGCAACACGCTCGGGACCAACGACAAGGGCGAGCCCCTCATCAAGATCGAGGGCCGCCAGGTCTACCCCGACCAGGGCCATCTCAACTTCACCACGGTCACCTACCGGGGCGGCCCCGGCAGCCGGCTCGACCTGTTCTCCGCGCTGCAGGGCTGGCTGGACGGCGATGTGGCGATCGTTCCCGAGGAGACGCTGTTCCCCGAGAACGAGTCGCAGGAGCAGGTCGACCAGGAGAACACCCAGCAGATGGAGAACTCCCAGCGCAGCGCCGAGGCGGCCGCCCTGATCCAGCTCGGCATCGCCTTTCCCGTCAAGATCATGGTCGACTCGGTGCAGAAGGGCCTGCCCGCGGACGGCAAGCTGCGTCCCGGCGACCAGATCACCGCGGTGAACGGCGCTCCGATGGGCTGGCTCGACGACGTCACCGGCCGGATGGCCAAGCTGAAGGCCGGCGACCAGGTGACCCTGACCTACCTGCGTGCCGGCAAGGAGGAGAAGACCACGCTGACCACCGTGGCCTCTCCCGACGCCGACAGCGACCGCCCCGTCATGGGCGTCGTGCTCCGGGACGACTTCGTCTTCCCGTTCAAGATCAACATCAGCGTCGGCGATGTCGGCGGCCCCAGCGCGGGCCTGATGTTCTCGCTGGCCATCGTCGACAAGCTCACCCCCGGCTCGCTCGCCGGCAAGACGTTCATCGCCGGCACCGGCACGATCACCCCCAAGGGCGAGGTCGGCCCCATCGGCGGCATCCAGCAGAAGATGGTCGCCGCCCGCCGCGCCGGCGCCACCGTCTTCCTGACCCCCGAGGACAACTGCGAGGACGCCGCCAAGGCCCGTCCCGACGGCCTCCGCCTCGTCCGCGCCGACACTCTGAAGAACACCGTCAACGCGATCAACGCCATCAACACGGGCAAGGGGGAGGTCCCGACCTGCAAGGCCGGTTGACCCGATTTGGCAACATCACCTCCGTGCCATAGAGTTAAGACATCGCCGCGGGGTGGAGCAGTTCGGTAGCTCGCTGGGCTCATAACCCAGAGGTCGCAGGTTCAAATCCTGCCCCCGCTACTGGTTCCTGGGTCCCCCTGGTCGCAAGCTTTGCTTGCTCCCAGGGGGATCTTTCGCATGTTGGCCCAGGGGGGCGACCCCCTGGAACCCCCGGGGCGAGGGGCTTCGCCCCCCGCGCCCCCCACGGACGTTCGAGACCACGTCTTGGAAGTTGTTCTCGTCCACGCTCTGGACGTTCGTTCGGGTCCAGATTCCGTTGGTCGTTCGGGTCCGGATTCCGTTGGGCCGTTCCGTCAGGCGCTGGCTGCGCCGTCCAGGACCATGTCGTGGCCTACGACGTAGGACGATGCGGGTGAGGCGAGCCAGAGGACGGCGGCTGCGGCCTCTTCGAGGGTGCCGACCCGGCCGATGGGCAGGGAACTCCGCATCCGCTCGGTGCGGTCGGCTTCGGTCTCGCCGGGCAGCAGCGACATCGTGGTGTCGATCGGGCCCGGGCTCACGGCGTTGATGCGGATGCCCGAGCCGATGTTCTCGATCGCGGCGGTACGGGTGAGGGCGCTGACGGCGGCCTTGGTGGCGGCGTAGGCGCCGGTGCCCGGGAGGCGCTGGTGGGCACCGATGTTGGACGCGGCGTTGACGATCACGCCGCCGCCGTTCTCCCGCATGTGGGCGATCTCGTACTTCATCGGCAGGAACGTGCCGGTGATGTTGGTGGCGAGCAGGGCGTCCCAGGCGTCCTCGTCCATGTCGGCGACGGGGCCGCCCGCGAAGGCCCCCGCGTTGTTGAACGCGACGTTCAGGGCCCCGTGGCGCTCGACGGTGGTGCGGATCAGGTTCTGGACGTCGGCCGCTCTGGAGACGTCTGAGGGGATGGCCTCGGCCTGGCCGCCGTCCTTCTCGATCAGGTTCACGGTCTCGCCGAGGGACTCCGGCGTGCGGCCGGAGGCGATGACGGTGGCGCCGTTGCGGGCGAAGGCCAGGGCGGTGGCGCGGCCGATGCCGCTGCCGGCACCGGTGACGAGGACGATCTTGCCTGCGAAGTCGGACATGTATTGCTCCTTATACTGGAACGATCGGTCAATTATTTGGGCATGAAGGGGCGCTGTGCGTGCCCTGGGCGGGTCTCAGTCCAGGAAGGAGTGGGCCTGGGCGGCGGCGTCGTGGAGGCGGGCGGCCGGGGCCGGGGTCCTGGCCAGTACGCGCATGCCCTGGAACATGACCAGCAGGAAGCGGGCGATCGCGCGCGGGTCCTGTCCGGGGGAGAGTTCGTCCTGGGCCTGGGCTCGGGTGAGCGCGGAGGTCAGGGAGGTCTCCATGATGGTCCAGCTCGCCTCCACGCAACGGGCCGCGTCCGGGTCCTTGCCCGCCAGTTCGACGGCGGTGTTGACGACCAGGCAGCCCCCCGGGTCCTCCGCCGACGATCGGGCGTAGAAGTCGATCAGGGCGTGCACCGCCGGCAGTGCGGGTCCGGGCTGGGAGAGGGCGTCGATGATGGCGCGGTCGGTGGTCTCCCGGTAGCGGGCCAGTGCCTTCAGGTAGAGGTCCCGCTTGCTGCCGTACGTGGCGTAGATGCTGGCGCGGCCGATGCCGAGGTGTTCGACGAGGTCGGCCATGGAGGTGTTCTCGCAGCCGCGCTCGCGGAACAGGTCCACGGCTCGCTGGAGCACCGCGTCCGGATCGAACTCCTTGGTTCTGGACATGGGGATGACCCTAGAGGTATCTGGAACGATCGGTCAAATATTGAGGTGCGGGTCCAGGGTGAGGGCCAGATGGAGGGCCAGGCGGTCCTGGCCGCTGGCGAGGGACAGCCCGGTGAGCTCCTCGATGCGGTGCAGGCGGTGGTAGAGGGTCTGGCGGTGGACGCTCAGCGCGGCGGCCGTCCGCTGGATGCTGCCGGCCTGGTCCAGGAACGTACGGGCGGTCTCGGTGAGGTGCGGATGGCCCTGGAGCTTCCGGAGGGGCGGGAGCGCCGCTTCCCCCAGCGTCTCGTCGTCGGCGCAGCGCAGCAGGCGCAGAGCACCCAGGGACGACCACGTACGGGTCTCGCCGTCGGCGGCGGTACGGGCGGCGACCCGGGCCCGGAGCCAGCCCTCGCGGATCTCCGTGAGGGCGGCACAGGGGCTGTACAGGCCGGCGTAGGTCGGGATCGGCTTGCGTTCCAGGAGGAGCTGGCGGGCCCGTTCGACGATGTGGGCGGCCTTGGCGGGAGGTGCCACGAGGATGTGGTCGCCCTCCCAGAGGGTGGTCAGGACGTCGCGGGGGAGCAGCCACGGGTTCAGCGGGCCGGGTTCGGCGGCGCGCAGGACGGCCACGGCGAACGGCGGAGTCAGGATCTCGGCCAGCTCGCCGGCGGCCTGGGCCCTGACGTCGGGACGGGTGGTCAGCAGGTCGGCCAGCTTCCAGCCGAGGTCGTCGCGGTCCCGGGTCTGGCGGGCCATCAGCAGGGCGGCGCGCTCGGTGAGCGGGGCGGCCTGGGCGGCGGCGGTGCTGGTGATGTGGTGGTCGTCGTCCAGCAGCCAGAGGTAGCCGTACGTCACGTTGTTCCAGCGGACGGGCAGGCACAGGCGCGCCAGCAGGCCGGCCTCGGGATCGGCGGGGATGCGGACCGGGCCGGTGGCGCGGGCGATGCCGTGCCGCTCGAAGCGGGTGCGGACCTCGTCGGTCGAACGGCGGTGCAGGATCGACTCGGTACGGACGGGGTCGATGGTCCGGCCGTGCGCGGCGTACGCGACCAGGTGGAAGTCGCGGTCCTCCAGGGTGGCCGGGGCCTGGAGGAGGTCGGCGGCGGTCTCCACGATGTCTTGAAGGTCATCCATATGTATGAAGCCCTGGTCGTCGGGAAGTGACGTTTGACTGTATTCGGTGCGAGCTTTCCTGCTTAGCGTGTGAGGCGTGATCAGTCGGCTTCTTCTCGCGTCCGCGCGTAGCGATCGGATGCGCCGTGTTGTTGTGGGTGTACCCCTGACCAGGGCGGTCGTCGACCGCTTCGTGGCGGGGGAGGCCTTGGAGGATGCGCTCGCCGCCACTCGCGAGCTCACCGGGGCGGGGCTGGCGGTGACCCTCGACCGCCTGGGTGAGGACACCACCGAGCCGGTCCAGGCGGACGCCGTCCGGGACGCCTATCTCGAGCTGTTCGGCTCGTTCGCCGAGGGCGGGCTGACCAAGGACGCCGAGGCTTCGCTGAAGCTGTCGGCGCTGGGGCTCGCGCTTCCGGACGGGCGGTCCGGTGCGCTCGACCGCGCCCGGGCCATCTGCGAGGAGGCCGGACGTCTCGGGATGACGGTCACCGTGGACATGGAGGATCACACGACCGTCGACTCCACCCTGGACGTCGTGCGCGAGCTGCGCGCCGACTTCCCCTGGGTCGGCGTGGCGATCCAGGCCATGCTGCGGCGGACCGAAGGGGACCTGCGGGACCTCGCCGGGTCGCGGGTGCGGCTGGTCAAGGGCGCCTACGCGGAGCCGGCGTCGGTCGCGTACCAGAGCAAGGCCGAGGTCGACCGGGCCTACGTCCGCGGGCTACGGCTGCTGATGGAGGGGTCCGGGCACCCCATGGTCGGCTCGCACGATCCGCGCATCGTGGAGATCGCGCTGGAACTGGCGCGGACGAACGGCCGCGAGCCCGGCTCGTACGAGTTCCAGATGCTGTACGGCATCCGCGCCGACGAGCAGCGCCGGCTGGCGGCGGCGGGCGAGCGGGTGCGCGTCTACGTCCCGTACGGCGGCGACTGGTACGGCTACTTCATGCGGCGGCTGGCCGAGCGTCCCGCCAACATCGCTTTCTTTCTCCGCTCGTTCCTTTGATTCTGGAGGTTTCCATGGACGCCGTGACCCAGGTGCCGCAGCCGGTCAACGAGCCTGTGCGCACGTACGCGCCGGGCAGCCCCGAGCGTGCCCGGCTGGAGGCCGCGCTCGCCGAACTGCAGGTCGCCCCGGTGGATCTGCCCATGACCATCGGCGGCGTACGGCGGATGGGAGCCGGGCCCAAGGTCGACGTGGTCCAGCCGCACCGGCACGCGGCGGTGCTCGGGACGTTCGGGACCGCGACCGGGGCCGATGCCCGGGACGCGATCGACGCCGCGCTGGCGGCGGCGCCGTCCTGGCGGGCACTGTCGTTCGACGACCGCGCCGCCGTCTTCCTGCGGGCCGCCGACCTGCTCGCCGGGCCGTGGCGGGAGACGCTACTGGCGTCGACCATGCTCGGGCAGGGCAAGACCGTCCAGCAGGGCGAGATCGACACCCCCTGCGAGCTGGTCGACTTCTGGCGGTTCAACGTCCACTTCGCGCGGCAGGTGCTCGCGGAGCAGCCGATCAGCAGTGCCGGGGTGTGGAACCGCTCCGACCACCGGCCGCTGGAGGGGTTCGTGTACGCGATCACCCCGTTCAACTTCACCGCGATCGCCGGCAACCTGCCGACCGCGCCCGCGCTGATGGGAAACGTGGTGGTCTGGAAGCCGTCCCCGACCCAGACCCACGCCGCCGTCCTGCTGATGCGGCTGCTGGAGGAGGCGGGACTCCCGCCGGGCGTGATCAACCTGGTGACCGGCGACGGCGTCGCCGTCTCCGAGGTCGCGCTGCCCCACCCGGAACTGGCGGGCATCCACTTCACCGGCAGCACGGCCACGTTCCAGAAGCTGTGGCGCACGGTCGGCGAGAACATCAGCGGTTACCGTGGTTACCCGCGCCTGGTCGGTGAGACCGGCGGCAAGGACTTCGTCGTCGCGCATCCTTCCGCCGACCCGGCGATCCTGAAGACCGCGCTCATCCGTGGCGCCTTCGAATACCAGGGGCAGAAGTGCTCCGCCGCCTCGCGCGCCTACGTGCCGCGTTCGATCTGGGACGGCGGATTCGCCGCGGAGTTCACCGCTGAGGTCGAGGGTCTGACCATGGGCGATGTCACCGACCTCGGCAACTTCATGGGCGCCGTCATCGACGAGCGCGCGTTCGCCAAGAACCGCGAGGCGATCGAGCGCGCGAAGGCCGACCCGTCGGTCGAGATCGCCGCCGGCGGCACGTGCGACGACACGGTCGGATACTTCGTCCGGCCCACCGTGCTGGTCTCCGACGACCCGGAGAACGAGATCTTCAGGACCGAGTACTTCGGTCCCGTTCTCGGCGTCCACGTCTACGACGACGAGCGCTACGACGAGGTCGTCGCCCAGATGGAGTCGGTGTCGGCGTACGCGCTGACCGGTGCCGTGATCGCCCAGGACCGCGAGGCGATCGCCCGTACGGCCGAGGCGCTGCGGTTCGCGGCCGGCAACTTCTACGTCAACGACAAGCCCACCGGCGCCGTCGTCGGGCAGCAGCCGTTCGGCGGCGCGCGCTCCTCGGGCACCAACGACAAGGCAGGCTCGATCCTCAACCTGCTGCGCTGGACCTCCCCACGTTCCATCAAGGAGACCTTCGTACCGGCAACCGACCACCGCTACCCGCACATGCTTTAAAGCGCTCCGTCAACACTCTGGGCACTAGAGGCCGGTGGCGGGGAGGCGTTCCCAGCCTCGGCTGAACGGCGAGTTGATGCGCTGGGCGCCTGCCAGGTCCACTCCGATGGACGGGTGGGCGCCCAGCAGCTCTTCGAAGGCCACTCGCGCCTGCAGCTTGGCCAGGTGCGAGCCGATACAGAAGTGCACTCCCGTGGCGAAGCCGAGGTGGCGGGGGATCTCGCGCGTCACGTCCAGGTCGTCGACGGTCGGGCCGAACTCCCTCTCGTCGCGGTTGGCCGACCCGTACAGCATCATGACCTTCACGCCCTCGGGGATCTCGACGCCGTGCAGGGTCACCGGCTCGGTCGTCGTACGGGCCAGCGCCTGGACGGAGCCCTCCATCCGCAGGAACTCCATCACCGCGTTCGGGATCAGGGACGGGTCGGCGAGGAGCTTCTCGCGTTCGGCCGGATGCTCGTCCAGCAGCGCGACCCCGTGCGAGATCAGGTTGCCGGTCGTGTCGTTGCCCCCGGCCACCATCACGAAGCAGAAGCCCAGGATGTCCCAGTCGGTCAGCCGCTCGCCGTCGGCCTCCGCGACCGTCAGCGCCGTGATCAGGTCGCTCCGCGGGTCCTTGCGACGGGCGGCGATGACGTCGGAGAAGTAGCCGAACATCTCGGCGACCGACTCGACGGCGCCCTTGGTCTTGCCGAGCCCCTCCTCCTGGACGGTCGTCAGCGCGGCCACCCACGGATCGAACCGGGCCCGGTCGCTTTCCGGCACGCCCAGCAGGTGCGCCAGCGCGAACGTGGGGAGCGGGGACGAGAAGTCCCGGTGCAGGTCCACCGGCTCCCCGTCGGCCGCCTTACGTTCCATCAGGGCGATCCGGCCGCGCACGAAATCGCGGAGCAGATCCTCCAGCGCGGCGATGCGGCGCGGCGTGAAGCCGTGGCTGATCAGCCGCCGCAGCTGCGTGTGCCGGGGCGGGTCGAGCATCACGATCGTGGGCGCGAGCCCGAGCGTGCCGATCTCGTCGGGGTAGAACGTCAGGCCCTGCGCGGAGGAGAAATTCTGCGGGTCCCGTACGGCGGTCCAGATGTCCTCGAAGCGGGACAGCGCGTAGAACGGCGGATCCTCGTGCCGGTGCACGGGCTCCTCGTCGCGGAGCCGGCGGTAGACGGGGTACGGGTCGGCCTGGAAGTCGAGCGAGAACGGATCGTACACAGTAACGGCCTCCGTTATTAACGTCCCCTGTTAGTATCATTCGCGTGCCGAGAGACGCAAGGCTGACCAAGGAACGCCTGCTGAGCGCGGGTGCCCGGCTCTTCGCCGCCGACGGCGTGGACGGCGCCCGTACCCGCGACATCGTCAAGCGGGCGGGCCAGGCCAACGACTCGGCGATCACGTACCACTTCGGCTCGCGGCAGGGCCTGCTCGCCGCGATCCTGCTCGCCGGCGTGCACCGGATGGAGCCCGCCCGCGCCACCGCCCTGGACGAGCTGGACCCGTCCGACCTGCGCTCCGTCGTCGCCGCCGTGGTCGAGCCGGTCGCCGAGGAGCTGAAGACCGAAGAGGGACGCGACTTCCTGCGCATCGTCGCCCAGGTGTCAGGCCAGGCCGGCATCCGCAGCCACCGCGTACCGCCGCTCCTCGAAGGCACCGCGCTGGCCCGCCAGCTGGAACTACTGGAGGCGTGCTGCCGCGCCTCCCTGCCCGAGGCCCTGGCCCTCGAACGGATCTCCGTCGTGATCGCGTTCCTGACCGCCGCCCTCGCCGATCGGGCCGAACGCGCCGACTCCCTGCTCGACCACGACACCTTCGTCGCCGACCTCGTCCAGATGCTCACCGCGGCCCTCGCCGCGCCCAGTTTGCCTAAGGTGAGGCCGCCCCATAGAGTTAAGACATCGCCGCGGGGTGGAGCAGTTCGGTAGCTCGCTGGGCTCATAACCCAGAGGTCGCAGGTTCAAATCCTGCCCCCGCTACTGGTCGCTAGGTCCCCCTGGTCGCAAGCTGCGCTTGCTTCCAGGGGGACCTTTCGCATGCTGGCCCAGGGGGGCGACCCCCTGGAACCCCCGAGGCGAGGGGCTTCGCCCCCCGCGCCCCCCACGGACGATCGGGACCACGGACCAGGATGTGTTCGAGCCCAAATCCGTTGGGGTTCAGGTCCTCGCTCTGGGGATCGGGGCAAATCTCGCGATCAAGCGCCATCCGAGCAGAACGGCTCCCAGGAACAACGTCGCGACGATCATGAACGCGAGGGCGGTTCCCTGCCCGGAGACGGTACGCAGGAGCATCCCGCAGACCACGGTCGTCACCCAGATTCCCGCGCCGATCGGCAGGGCCTCAGGCTCGCGCCAGGCCCGCATGATCGCCCAACCGACGGCGAGCCCCACCAAGAACGGCCAGGCGGTCTCGGCCAGGCCCGCCAGGCTCAGCCCCTCCTCGTGCGACCGCCGCCCGATCGCCACGAAGACCAGTACCAGGACCACATCAAGACCCGCCCCCACACCGATACGCATGGCTCCAGGATATGGACGCCTCCTTTCCCAGCAGCCTCAGCCCGCCTGCTCAGGTGGAACGGACCCCAGGCGTTGCGAGCGCGTCCGAAGGCAGGTTCGAGCGAAGCGAGAACCTGATCGCGGAGTGAGCCGCCAGGCGAGTTCGGAGCGATGCCAGCGCTCGCCGCTTGCGCGACAAGCGACGAGCGCTAGCGAGGAGCGCAGCTCGCGCAAGCCATAAACACAGCCCCTCCTTGACGTTGGGTACGGGCACTGGTGAAGTTACTCGCGAGTTTTACTGGACTCTGCGAGAGGAACACGATGGCGTCAGCTCTGCGGGACTGGCTGGACAAGCCGAATGCCGGACGCGGCGTTCACCTGGCCTCCGATGATGGTGGCTGGGAGTTCCGTGACTACGGGGAGCTGGCGGGAGCCGCGCGCCGTACGGCCACGGCCCTGATCGAGCAGGGCGTGCGGCCGGGCGATGTGGTGTGCATGATCCTGCCGACGGACTTCACGTGCGTGGAGACGTACTACGGGATCTGGGCGGCCGGGGCGACCGTGTGCTTGATCACACCGCCGCTGTTCCAGGACGGCGACGACTATGTGGCGCATGTGGCGGCGATCCTGCGGCAGGCGTCGCCGGCGCTGACCATCGCTTCGGCGGACCTGGCGCCGCTGGCGGCGCGGGCGATGGACGCGGCGGGGATCGCCGGGGAGCCGTGGCTGCCGCGGCAGGGGGACGCCGAGGCCGAGGTGCAGGAGCCCGGGCAGCTGGCTTTGCTGCAGTTCACCTCCGGGTCCAGTGGCGCGCCGAGAGGGGTGATGGTCACCTGGGACAACCTGGAGGCCAACATCGAGCTGATCGCGCGTACGGCCGGGTTCGAGGACGGCGATGTCGTCGCCTCGTGGCTGCCGCTCTACCACGACATGGGGCTGATCGGCTGTTTCATCACCCCGATCACGGTGCAGGCCACGTTGAAGCTGATGCGGCCCGACCAGTTCATCCGGGACCCCGCACGGTGGGTGCGGTGCTTCGCGGAGGCCGCGCACACGGCGGCGCCGCCGTTCGCGCTGGCGTACGCGGCGCGCAGGGTCAAGCCGGAGCAGCTGGAGGGCGTCGACCTGTCGGGGTGGCAGAGCGCGATCATCGGGGCGGAGCCGATCGATCCGCACGCGCTGGAGTCGTTCGCGCGGATGGCCGAGCCGTTCGGGTTCCGGCGCGAGACGTTCATGCCCGCGTTCGGGATGGCGGAGACGACGCTGCTGGTCACGATGGACCACGTGCGGCGCAGGCCGCTGGCGGTCCGGCCGGACGAGGCGGCGCTGGAGTTCGGCAAGCCGGTGACGGTCCTGGAGCGGCACGAGTTGGGCGAGGAGTCGCTGGGCGCCAAGGCCGGCTGGGTCGTCGGGTGCGGTACGCCCCAGGACGACGTGCCGGTCCGTGTCGTGGACGATTCCGGTCAGGAGCTTCCGGCGGGTTGCCTCGGCGAGATCGTGGTCGGGGGAGAGTCGGCCTGCCTCGGCTACTACGCGGGGGCCGAGGGGAAGTCCACGCGGTTCGAGGACGGGTCCGTCCACACCGGGGACGCGGGCTTCTTCTTCGAGGGGCAGCTGTTCGTGCTCGGGCGGATGGGCGACAGCATCAAGGTGCGCGGCCGTTCGGTGTACGTCGAGGACCTGGAGTCCAAGATCGCTGAGGTCAGCGGGCTGGGCAAGGGCCGGATCGTGGTCGTCGGGGTACCCGGGGCCGGGACGCGCGGGCTGGCCCTGTTCGCGGAGACCGGTGCCGGGGAGTGGGCCGGCGACGTACGCGAGATGCTGCGGCGGCGGCTCGGGGACGAGGTCGAGGTGACGATCGTGATCGGGTCCGGCCTGATCCAGCGGACCTCCAGCGGCAAGCCGCGGCGGCGCTACATGTGGGAGCGGCTGCGGGCCGGGAAGCTGGACGGCGCCACGGTCCTCTAGCCGTGTTTCAAAGCCCCGGCCCAGGCACTCGCCTGGCGGCTCGCACCTGACCGTGCCTTGGGCGAGCGCGACATCGCTTCGCGATCTGGCCGGGGAGGCTCGCCTTCGGCATCGCCTCGCCGGCCAGGTAGCGCGCTCGCGCGGTGGCCGAGCCACTTTGAGCCGGTCCTAGCCCGGCGGCCTCTGGTTTCTTGATAAATCCCGCGATGCCGGACAGCATGGGGCGACCATGGCCCCTGTGATCAGCAAGCTGCTCCGCACCGCTCAGAACGCTCTCGAAGTCGCCCGTTTCGGCGGGCTGGACACCGGCGAGGAGGGCTCGCCGTACGAGATCGTCCAGGAGCGGCGGGTGCATCGCCTGCGGCACTACTTCCCCGGCGGCAAGGGGCCCGTGGTGCTGCTGGTGCCGCCGCTGATGGTCAGCGCGGAGGTGTACGACATCTCCTCGCGGGTCAGCGCGGTCGGCGTGCTGCACGAGCTGGGCGTGGATCCGTGGGTGGTCGACTTCGGCGCGCCCGAGCGCGAGCCGGGCGGGCTGGAACGGACGATCACCGACCATGTGCTGGCGGTCAGCGAGGCGGTGGACCGGGTGCGCGAGGCCACCGGCCGGGACGTGCACCTCGCCGGCTACTCGCAGGGCGGCATGTTCTGCTACCAGGCCGCCGCGTACCGCAGGAGCGAGGGCATCGCCTCGGTGGTGACGTTCGGCAGCCCGGCCGACACGAGTGTCGGGCTGCCGTTCGGGCTGCCGGGGTGGATCGCGAGCGAGACCGGCCGCATCCCGGAGTGGATGCTGAGCACCTTCGCGGTGCCGGGATGGGTGACGCGGACGGGGTTCCAGCTGCTCAGCCCGGTCAAGTCGGTACGGAGCCGGGTCGACTTCATCCTGCAGCTGCACGACCGGGAGCGGCTCGCGGTACGGGAGCGGCAGCGGCGCTTCCTGGAGCGCGAGGGCTGGGTGTCGTGGCCGGGCCCGGCGCTGGCGGAGTTCGTCCGCCAGTTCATCGCGCACAACCGCATGCTGACCGGCGGGTTCGTCATCGGCGACCGGCTGGTGACGCTGGCCGACATCTCCTGCCCGGTGCTGACCTTCGTCGGCGAGGCGGACGAGATCGCCTCGCCGGAGATGGTGCGCGGGATCCGGCGGGCGGCGCCGCGCGCGGAGGTGTACGAGGCGTCGGTCGGCGCGGGGCATTTCGGGCTCGTCGTGGGCAGTCTCGCGGTGGCCAGGACCTGGCCCGCGGTCGCTGGATGGGCCAACTGGCGCGAAGCCGGTGCGGACCTGCCGGACATCGTCGTACCGGCCGGTGAAGAGGCTCCCGCCTCGTCCGGCGGCGTGGGGTACGGGCTGCAGTTGGTGGCCGGGATCGGTGCGAGCGCGGCGCGTTCAGCGACCCGGGCCGTACGGGGCTCCCAGCAGCTGACGCAGCAGGCGACGCAGAACCTGCCCCGGCTCGCCCGGCTGGAACGCATCCAGTCCGGTACCCGGATGTCCCTGGGCCTGCTGCTGGACGAGCAGAACCCGCACGACGTCTTCTTCCTGTACAAGGGCCGCGCCTACACCCAGGAGGCCGCCAAGAACCGCATCGACGCCGTCGTCCGAGGCCTGATCCACATCGGCGTACGGCAGGGCGACGCGGTGGGCGTGCTGATGGAGACCCGGCCGAGCGCGCTCGCGCTGGTCGCGGCGCTCAGCCGGCTGGGCGCCGTGGCGGTGCTGCTGCGGCCGGACGGCGACGTGCGGCGGGAGGCCGAGCTCGGCGAGGTGAGCCGCGTCATCGCCGACCCCGAGAACGAGTCGCGCGCCGCCGGACTCGACGTCGAGGTCTTCCTGCTCGGCGGCGCCGGTACGGGCCGCGAGTCGTCGGTCTTCGACATGGAACGGATCGACGCGGACGAGGTCGAGGTGCCGGGCTGGTACCGGCCCAATCCCGGCCGTGCGGGCGATCTCGCGTTCGTGCTGTTCACGGGCGACGGCGAGCATCTGCGGGCCAGCCGGATCACCAACCGGCGGTGGGCCCTGTCGGCGTTCGGTACGGCCTCGTCGGCCGACCTGTCCTCGGCCGACACCGTCTACAGCCTGACGCCGCTGCAGCATCCGTCCGCGCTGATGATGAGCCTGGGCGGCGCGGTGGCGGGCGGCGCCCGGCTGGCGCTGGCCAGCGCCTACGACCCCGAGACGTTCTGGGACGAGATACGCCGGTACGGGGTGACGGTCGCCTCGTACACCTGGACCTCGCTGCGCGATCTGGTGAACGCGCCGCCGCATCCGGGGGAGCGGCACCATCCCGTCCGGCTGTTCATCGGCTCGGGGATGCCGCGCGGCCTGTGGCGGCGGGTGGAGGAACGGTTCGCGCCCGCGCGCGTACTGGAGTTCTACGCCACCACCGAGGGCGAGGCGATCCTGGTCAACCTGAGCGGCAAGAAGCCCGGGGCGCTGGGACGGCCACTGCCGGGCAGCGCCGAGATCCGGCTGGCCCGGTACGACCTGGAACGCGGCCGCCTGGCCGAGGGACCGGACGGGTTCGCGGTGGAGTGCGGGCCGGACGAGATCGGGATGCTGGTGTCGCGGCTCAGGCCGGGGCACGCCGGGCGCCCGCAGCGCGGGCTGTTCGCGCCCGGGGACGCCTGGCTGATGACCGGCGACCTGTTCCGGCGCGACGCGGGCGGGGACTTCTGGCTGGCCGGCCGGGACGCCGAGCTGATCCGTACGGCCGAGGGCGTCATCCCGCCGGGACCGATCCGCGAGGCCCTGGGCGAACTGCCCGCGATCGACGTCGTCGCGGTCTACGGGGTGCCGTCCGGGGACGGTGAGCTCGCGGCGGCGGCGGTCAGCCTGCGCGAGGGCGGCGAGCTGAAGCCGATCGACCTGACCGAGGTGATGCTGCGGGTGGCGCCCGAGCTGCGGCCCGCGCTGATCCAGGTGGTGGAGGAAGTGCCGGTGACGGCGGCGGGGCGATTGCGGACGGAGCCGCTGCGGAACGGGAGCGTCACGCCGGTGGAGACCTACAAGCGCGACGGCGGCGGCGCGTACCGCTGAACCGGGCCGGCCAAACCGAATTGTGTTCGGGTCTGGACGCGGAGCCGTCGGCTGCGTTAGAACGAAGTTACAGATCTTGCGTTTCTGTCCTTCTGTTCCGCCCACGTCCCCCTGCGGAGGGCCCATGGCCACCACGATCCTCGCGCCGCCGCCGGAGGGCAGTGGCCTCAAACCGGTACGCGGGCATCCCGGCATCCCGTTCGTCGGCAACACGCTCCAGGTCATGCGGCAGCCGTTCAAGGTGGCCCGCAAGCGGTACGAGGAGTTCGGGCCGGTCACGTGGGGCTGGCTGCTCGGGCAGCGGACGGTGACCGTCCAGGGTCCGGAGGCGGCCGAGGCGGTGCTGGTCAACCGGGACAAGGCGTTCGCCAACGGCCCGGCGTGGAGCTACTTCATCGGGCCGTTCTTCTACCGCGGCATCATGCTCCTGGACTTCGAGGAGCATCTGCACCACCGGCGCATCATGCAGCAGGCGTTCACGCAGAAGCGGCTGCGGTCGTACATGGAGGCGATGGCGCCGGGCATCGCGAGCGGTATCGCGGCGTGGGAGCCGGGCCAGGGCTTCAAGGTGTACGACCACGTCAAGCAGCTGACGCTCGACCTGGCGACCGATGTCTTCATGGGCGTCGAGCTGGACCGCGCCGAGGCCGACCGGGTCAACGGCGCGTTCATCGACGCGGTGCGCGCGGGCACCGCCTACGTGCGCTTTCCGGTGCCGGGCCTGCGCTGGCACAAGGGCGTCCAGGCCCGCAAGGTGCTGGAGGAGTTCTTCCGGCGGCACCTGCCCGCCAAGCGCCGCGACGGCGGCGACGACCTGTTCGCCGCGCTCTGCCAGGCCGAGACCGACGACGGCCACCGGTTCACCGACGAGGACGTCGTCAACCACATGATCTTCGCGCTGATGGCGGCGCACGACACCACCACCATCACGCTGACGACGATGGCGTACTACCTCGCCAAGCACCCCGAATGGCAGGAGCGGCTGCGGGACGAGTCGCTGGCGCTCGGCAAGCCCGTCCTGGAGTTCGGTGACCTGGACGCGCTGCCGTCGGCGGACCTGGTGATGAAGGAGGCACTGCGGCTGCTGCCGCCGGTGCCCGCGCTGCCCCGCCGGGTCGTCAAGGACACCTCGATCCTCGGCTACCACATCCCCGCCGGATCGACCGTGGTCGTCCCGCAGCTCACCAACCACCAGATGCCCGAATGGTGGCCGGACCCGGAGACGTTCGACCCGGAGCGCTTCGCCCCGGACCGCCGCGAGGACAAGGTGCACAAGTACGCGTGGTCGCCGTTCGGCGGCGGCGCCCACAAGTGCATCGGGCTGCACTTCGCCGGGATGCAGGTGAAGGGCATCCTGCACCAGGTCCTGCTGAACTACCGGTGGAGCGTCCCCGGCCGGTACGAGTGGCCGCTGGACACCACCTCGCTCCCCTCGCCCAAGGACGGGCTGCCCGTACGACTCGACCGACTGGAGAACACCCGATGAGCAAGGTCATAGCGATCACCGGAGCGGCCCGGGGCATCGGCCTGGCCACCGCTCGCGCGTTGAAGGCCAAGGGCGCGACCGTGGTGATCGGCGACATCGACGAGGCCGCCGCCAAGGAGGCGGGCGGCAGGCTGGGCGCCGCCGCGTTCCCGGTGGACGTCACCTCGCGCGAGTCGTTCACCGCCTTCCTGGCCGCGGCCGAGGAGGCGGCGGGACCGCTGGACGTGCTGATCAACAACGCCGGCATCATGCCGATCGGCCCGGTGACCGGCGAGAGCGACGCCGACGCGCGGCGCTGCCTGGACATCAACGTGCACGGCGTCATGCTCGGCACCAAGCTCGCCCTGGAGCGGATGCTGCCGCGCGGCGGCGGCCACATCATCAACATCGCGTCCCTGGCCGGCGTGCTCTACACCCCCGGCCTGGCCCTCTACAACGCCAGCAAGGCGGCCGTGATCGGGTTCACCGAGGCGACCCGGCTGGAGGTCCAGGACCGCGGCGTGCACGTCAGCGCCGTGCTGCCGACGTTCACCAACACCGACCTGGTCGCCGGTACCGCGAGCCCCAAGGGCCAGAAGAACGCCGAGCCCGAGGACATCGCCGCCGCCGTGGTGGAACTGATCGGAAGGCCACGGCCGCAGATGGTCGTCCCGCGCAAGCTGGGCCGCCAGGTGCGGATCAGCGGGCTGCTCCCCGAGAAGGTCCGGCAGTCCATGTCGCGCAAGCTCGGCCTGGACAAGATCTTCCTGGAGTACGACCCGGAGGCCCGCAAGGCCTACGACGCCCGCATCCGCGGATGAGCGTGGACCTGCTGGCCCGGCTCTCGGACGGCGGCGCGGATCCGGACGGTCTCGACACCCGGATCCTGGACGCGGCGCTGGCGGAGTTCGAGACGTACGGGCTGCGGCGGGTCAGCGTCGAGGACGTCGCCAAGCGCGGCGGCGTCGCCCGTACCACCATCTACCGGCGGTTCGGCAACAAGGACCAGCTGCTCCAGGCGGTGATCCTGCGCGAGTGCCGGCGGTTCCTCGGGGCGATCTCGGCCGCCACCGAGGGGCTGCCGACCGCCGAGGACGCCGTGGTCGAGGGCTTCGTCGCCGGGCTGCGCGGAGCCCGGACGCACCCGCTGATGACCCGCGTGCTGGAGAGCGAGCCCGAGGCGTTCCTGCCGCAGCTCAGCATGAACGGCGGCGCCGTGATGCTCGCCGCCCGCGACATCCTGGCCGACAGGCTGCGCCGCGCCCGCCCCGGCGGCGGCGAGGACTACGCGACCGTCGCCGAGGTGATGCTGCGGGTGGCGGTCTCGGTCCTGCTGATCCCCGGCGGGGGGCTGGCCCTGGAGGACGAGGACGACATCCGCGCGTTCGCGCGCGACCACCTCACCCGCATGCTCCACCCTCCCCGCGAATAATCGATTGCCTGCCGGCCGGACACTGCCTACCGTTGGGGACACAAGGCGGGGTAGGGCAACTCGGTAGTCCGCCGGCCTCATAAGCCGGAGTTTGCAGGTTCGAATCCTGCCCCCGCAACCAGGTGACAGCGCCCGGGCCGCGATATCGCGGTCCGGGCGTTCCGCTTCCGGTGCCGGGTCGCTAGGCTCCTCATGTTCGAACGAGATTCTAGAACTGGAGGCGCGGCATGGAGACAGTCGTCCAGACGAGGTACGGCAAGGTCCGCGGATCCGCCCGGGACGGTGTGGCCGCGTACCTCGGCATCCCCTACGCCGCGCCGCCGTTCGGTGCCGACCGGTTCGGCCTGCCGCGCCCGCCGGAGCCGTGGGACGGGGTACGCGACGCCCTCGAGTTCGGGCCCACCGCGCCCAAGCCCGGCTATCCCAAGCCGTACGACATGCTGTTGCCCGACCCGGAGATCCCCGGGGAGGACTGCCTCAACCTCAACATCTGGACGCCCTTCTCGGGGGGGACAGGGGGGTCGTCCTCCCTGACGCCCGGGGGCGAGGGACGGCCGGTCATGGTGTGGATCCATGGCGGCGCGTTCCGCAACGGGTCGGGGGCGGTGAGCGTCTACAACGGCGCCAACTTCGCCCGCGACGGTGTCGTCTGCGTGACCGTGAACTACCGGCTGGGCGTCGAGGGTTTCGCGTACCTTCCCGGTGCCCCGTCCAACCGAGGTCTCCGCGACCAGATCGCCGCGCTCGAATGGGTCCGGCACAACATCGCCGCGTTCGGCGGCGACCCCGGCCAGGTGACGGTGTTCGGCGAGTCGGCGGGCGCCATGAGCGTGAGCACGCTGCTCTCCCTCGACCTCGGGCTCTTCCGGCGCGCCATCGCGCAGAGCGGCGCCGGCGCCATCGCCCAGACGACCGACGACGCCCTGCTGGTCACCAGGGAGATGGCGGCCAGGCTCGGTGTCGAGCCGACCGCCGAGGGGTTCGCCGCGATCGACCCGGCCGAGATCATCCCCGTGCAGTCGGCGGTGGCGGCGGAGATCTCGGCGCTGCCCGACCCGGGCCGCTGGGGCGCCACCACCGTGGCCTCCGGCATGGCCATGACGCCCGTCCTGGACGGCGACCTCTTCCCCCGCCGCGCCGAGGACGCCGTCGCGGCCGGTGCCGGCCGGGACGTCGACCTGCTCCTCGGCTACACCGCCGAGGAGTTCCGGCTCTTCCTGATGCCCACCGGGCTGGCCGCCGCGCTCACCGATGACCTGGTCGGCGCCGTCGCGGGCGGGATGGGCACGCCCGCCTCCGTGGTCGCCGCGTACCGCGAGAGCCACCCCGAGATGGACGCGGGCGAGCTGCTGGCCACGCTCATCACCGACGGCCTGTTCCGCATCCCGGCCAACCGGCTCGCCGAGAAGCACGCCGGGTCCTCCTGGATGTACGAGTTCGCGTGGCGCTCTCCCAACCACGACCTGGGGGCCTGCCACGCGCTGGAGCTGGCGTTCGTCTTCGACAACCTCGGCGTCGAGGGATCGGGCGAGATGTCCGGCCCCAACCCGCCGCAGGAGCTGGCCGACGCCATGCATCAGGCCTGGGTGAACTTCGCCGTGCACGGCGACCCGGGCTGGGACCGCTTCGACGCCGCCGGCCGCCACGTCAAGGTCTTCGACGCGGAGAAGAACCCGGTCGTCCAGGACCCGAGAGGCGCCGACCGCGCCGTCTGGCAGGTCTAGTCGGCCGGTGTTTATTCGGTAAGTATGCGCTCGGCCAGGTGTTCGGCGATGGCCAGCGACGAGGTGGCGGCCGGGGACGGGGCGTTGCGTACCGTCGTGATCGGCCCCAGCCGCCCGATCCGGAAGTCGTCGACCAGGGAACCGTCCGGGTCGACGGCCTGGGCCCGTACCCCGGCGGGCGCGGGCACCATGTCGGCGGCCCGGAGTTCCGGTACGAAGGCGCGCGCCTCCGCCAGGAACGCGCGCTTGACCGCCGAGCCGTACATCTCCTTGACGCCGGTCCGCCAGTGTCGCCGCGCCAGGTGCTTGAAGCCGGGCCAGCGCAGGGTCTCCCACAGCTCGGCGGGCCGGACGTCGCGGCGCCGGTAGCCCTCCCTGGCCAGCGCGAGCACCGCGTTCGGGCCGACGTCGACACCGCCGCCGACCCGCCGCGTGAAGTGCACCCCGAGGAACGGGTAGCGCGGGTCGGGCACCGGATAGATCAGGCCGCGGACGAGATCGTCCCGGCCCGGCACCAGCCGGTAGTACTCGCCGCGGAACGGCACGATCGCCGGGGCCGGGGCGTCGCCCGCCAGCCGGGCCACCCGGTCGGACTGCAGCCCCGCGCAGATCACCAGCCGGTCGAAGACCAGCTCGCCGGCCCTTTCGCCTGCGCCGGTACGGACCGTGACCGCGTCGCCCCTGCGGCCGATCGCGGTCACCTCGGCACCGAGCCTGATGGTGCCGCCCGCCGCGGTCACGTCATCGGCATAGGCGTGCGCGACGGCGGTGAAGTCGACGATCGCGGTCCGGGGCGAGTGCAGCGCGGCGATCCCGGCCGCGTGCGGCTCGATCTCCCGCAGCTCCTCGCCGGTCAGCCGCCGCAGGCCGGGCACGCCGTTGGCGGTGGCGCGCCGTTCGATCTCCTCCAGCGGCCCCAGCTCGGCGGCGTCGCGCGCCACCACGACCTTGCCGCACTCCTCGTACGGGAGGTGCCGTTCGGCGCAGTAGTCCTTGAGCAGGGCGATCCCGCGACGGCACAGCGTCGCCTTCAGGGAACCGGGCGCGTAGTACAGGCCCGCGTGCGCCACACCGCTGTTGTGGCCCGTCTGGTGGGCCGCCAGGCGGTCCTCCTTGTCGAGCACGGTCAGCTCGGCGTCCGGGCACAGCTCCGCCAGCCGCCGGGCGACGGCCAGCCCGAGGATCCCCGCGCCCACCACTCCGATCCGCATCCGCCGACCTTGACGTCCTCCCTGCCCTGAAGGGCGGGGATTCCAGCCTGCCTGTACCGCCTGGCGCGTGGTACGCATCAGGCGGCCCGGGGCTTCTGGTGGGTTCCTGCTTCGCGGACCCGTGCCACCGTGAACGGTGGTCTTACCGCGTCTCCACAGGCGTTTTGAGTCTCCGCCCCCGACCCCGTTCCAGGGGTGGTCTGTCGTCCGGCGGCGACTGTGATCGGTGTGTATCCGGTGAGGCGGCGGCCCTCCGCGCGCACGTTGGCCGAGGCGTTGATGTCCCGGTCGTGGACTGCTTGGCAGGCGGGGCAGGTCCATACCCGGATCTTCAACGGTTTGGGGCCGTCCCGGTGCCCGTAGGCCGAGCAGAGCTGGGAGGAGGGGAAGTTCCGGCCGACCCGGATGAACGTGCGGCCGTGCCGGGAGGCCTTGGATTCCAGCATGGCCAGGAACCGGCCCCATCCGGCGTCGTGGATGCTCTTGGCCAGGTTGCCTCGGGCGAGTCCCTTGATGTTCAGCGTCTCGGCGTACACCGCTTGGTTATCGCGGACGAGCCAGGTCGACAACTGATCGTGGAACTCGCGCCGGGCATCGGTGACCTTGGCGTGCTGGCGGGCCAGGGCGATCCGGGCCTTCTCCCGGTTCTTGCTGCCTTTCTCCTTGCGGGACAGGGCTTTTTGTAAGGTCTTGAGCCTGCGTTCCCGGCGCCGCAGCCACCGGGGGTTGGAGATCTTCGTGCCGTCCGACAGCACCGCGAAATGCCTCAGCCCCAGATCGATCCCCACCTCCCCGACCGTTTCCGGGAGAGGTTCAGGTTCGGTGCTGACGCAGAACGACGCGAAGTACCGGCCGCCCGCATCCTTGATCACAGTGACCGACGACGGGTCGGACGGCAGGTCGCGGGACCAGCGGACCTGCACGTCCCCGATCTTGGGAAGCCGCACTTTCCCGCCCGGGGTGATGGCGAAGCGGGCGTTGCGGGTGAACCGGACCGACTGGCGCCGGTCCTTGCGGGACCTGTACTTGGGGCGGCCCATCTTCGGGCCCTTGCGGGTCCCGTTGCGGGAGGCGAAGTAGTTGCGGTAGGCGGTGTTCAGGTCGGCCAGGGCCTGCTGCAACACCACGGCCGACACCCCACCCAGCCATTCGCGCTCCGGCCTGGTCTTCGCCTCGGTGATGACCAGGCGGGACAGGTCCTTGTCCAGGATGTAGGGCTCCCCGGCCCGGTAGGCCGCCTCCCGCAACGCCAGGGCGTCGTTGAACACCGCCCGCGCGCACCCGAACGCCTGAGCCAGCGCGATCCGCTGACCGGGACCGGGGTAGATGCGGAAGTTGTACCGGAGCTGCACACCACGATCCTACAGTTGGTTTATGGCATCATCACTCGAAGTGAGAACAGGCAGGCGACTGTGTTTTCGCTCTGCACGCCCACTTGGTTTTCGTGACCAAGTTCCGGCACCAGGTGTTCACCGGCACCCACCTGACCCGCCTGGAGGAGATCTTCCGGGACGTGTGCGCCGACTTCGAGGCCGAGCTGGTCGAGTTCAACGGCGAAACCGACCACGTCCACCTGCTGGTCGACTTCCCCCAAGGTCGCGATCTCCAAGCTGGTCAACTCCCTCAAGGGCGTCTCCTCACGCCGGATGCGGCAGGAGTTCCCCGAGCTCGAACGCCACTACCGGCGCGCCCGCCGGCTGTGGTCGGAGTCGTACTTCGCCGGGTCCGTCGGAGGTGCCCCGCTCACGATCGTCCGGCAATACATCGAGCAGCAGAACCGCCCCACCTGACCGCACGCCGCCCAGGTGCGGGGAAAGCACGCTCGCGCCCTAGCGGGCACTCCCGCGCGGGCCCTCACCCCCGGCCTGAAGGCCGCAGCAATGGCCCGCAAGCCGGTAGCGGACCAGGGATCAGCGCGCTAGCTGCCCAGGCGCTTGCGGCCCTGCGCGCGCACCCGGCGCCGCTGGGACGGGTCGAGCATCATGTAGAGCACGGCCGGAACGGCCATGACGCCGAGCACGATCAGGGCCAGCGTCCACCAGCCGAGGATGGACAGCAGCAGGAAACCGGCGACGCCGCCGATCACGAACTTCATCTGGGTCGACATTCTCTACCTCCGTGGGCCGCTCATAGTCCATGGGCCGCTCATAGAGAGAACGATCGCACGCGAGCGGTCGTTCCACGATATGTCGCGAGTCCACCGGAAGCCAGGCCGGGGCCACCCGTGGAGTCTGGCTAGGCCTGTCCCAAAGTGGCTCGGCCACCGCGCGAGCGCGTTACCTGGCCGGTGAGGCGATGCCGAAGGCGAGCCTCGCCGGCCAGATCGCGAAGCGATGCCGCGCTCGCACAAGAACCGGTCACGGTGCGAGCCGCCAGGCGAGCACCGTGGGCCGGGGCTTTGGAACAGAGCCGGGTCTGACTAAATGCGCAGCGAGAGTTGGCCGCCGCCGAGGGTGCGGAGGACCTCGGCGTGGAGGCGGCCGTTGGTGCAGACGACGCTGCCGCCGTCAGGGCCGGGGACGCCGGACAGGTCGGTGAACATCCCGCCGGCCTCCTCCACGATCACCTGGAGGGCGGCCAGGTCCCACAGCGACACCTCGGGCTCGGCGGAGACGTCCACCGCCCCCTCGGCCACCATCATGTGGGACCAGAAGTCGCCGAACGCCCGGGTCCGCCACACCGAACGGGTCAGGTCGAGGAACCGGTCGAGCCGGTCCTGCTCCTCCCAGCCGCTGAGGCTGGAGAACGAGAGCGAGGCGTCCGCCAGGTCGGTGACCGACGACACCTGCATCCGGGTGGCCCGCGACAGGCTCCGGCCCGTCCAGGCACCGCCGCCGCGCGCCGCCCACCAGCGCCGGTTCAGCGCGGGCGCCGACGCCAGCCCGACCACGACCTCGTCGTCCTCCATCAGCGCGATCAGCGTGGCCCACACCGGGACGCCGCGGACGAAGTTCTTGGTGGCGTCGATCGGGTCGATGATCCAGCAGCGCTGGCTGAACCCGGACCGACCGTACTCCTCGCCGATCACGGCGTCCCGCGGCCTGGCCCGCTTCAGCGTGCCGCGGATCTGCTCCTCCACACTGCGGTCGGCATCACTGACCGGGGTCAGGTCCGGCTTGGTCTCGATGTCGAGATCGAGCGCGCGAAAGCGCTTGGTCGTGATGTCGTCGGCCCCGTCCGCCAGTACATGCGCGAGACGCAGGTCATCGGAATAGCCCGCCACGGCGTGCCACGCTATCGCGCTCACGCGGCGCACCGACACACTTACGGTCCCCCGATACCGCGCCCGCCGACGGGACGAGCCCCCCGGGTGCCGGGTAAGTGGGAGCATGGGCGCATGGCGCACGACCTTCCCGGGTGGGTGGCCGAGCTGACCGACCCACGCCGGGCCCGGACCCTCGATGAACTCGCCGACCGGCTCGTCCCGCTGGCCGAGCACTCCATCGACGTGTCGCGGCGGCTGCAGGCCCTGCTCAACGAGCTGAACGACCCGTTCAAGAAGGAGGCCCTCCACGACCGGGTGGACCGGCTGAAGGACCGTTCGAGCGAGGCCCTGGACGAGGTCACCGCGGAGATCACCGCCTCCGGCCGGGAACGGATCGAGCGGATCCGCGCCGGATGGCCCGAGCGGCTGGCCGACGGCGAGCGCAAGCGGCTGGACGGCGAGATCGTCGCGATGGTGGAACGGCACCGGCACGAGGCCGCGGGACGGGTCGCCGAGGCCACCTCCGCCGGTCTGGGCGAGGCCACGCAGCTCCTGCTGACCCGCGTGGAGGAGCTGGCCAAGGTGGTCACCGACCTGATCCACGACGTGCTGCCGCTGGCCCGCGAGGGGCTGACGCTGGCGAGCCGGATCTCGGCGCTGTCCGCCCGGTCCCGGCAGTCGGGCCGCGGTCCCGTCCCCGACGAACTGCGGGACGAGGGGGCCGAGGTCGCGCGCGAGTTCGACGAGGCGGTGGCGCGGCTGGAGCTGGAATGGGCCGCCCTCGGCGCCCGTTCGGCCACCGTACGGGCGGCGCTGCGCGGTGCGGAGGAGGCGGCGTTCAGCCAGGTCACGAACGCGATGACGCAGTGCGTCGAGGACCTGGCGCCCGCTCACGTCCAGGCGCTCAACCAGGTCGAGACCCGGGCACAGAGCCTGCTGGACGAGCTCACCTGACCGCCTGCGGGAAGCGCAGCAGCGACTCCGGATCGTAGGCGGCCTTGACCTTCACGAGCCGGTCGAGATTCCCGCCGTAGTAGGCGCGCCGCCAGTCGCGCAGGTCGGGATCGATGTAGTTGACGTAGGCGGCGCCGCCCAGATGAGGCTCCATGGCCCGATGCGTGGCGCGCAGCCAGCCGAGGTCGTCGCCGTTCGCGAGGTACTGGACGCAGAACAACGCGCGGCGGTGCGGGAACGCCGTGTCGGCCGGGCCGACCTTGCGGATCGCTCCGCCCATCGCGTCCATCAGCACCGAACGCCCGCTGACACCGCTCCCGCCGAACCGGCCGACCAGGGCGCCGATCCCGCCGTCGCTGAGAGGCATGTACGCGATGTGCGACTTGCCGGCGTAGTCGGTACGGGGAAAGCGCCCCTCGGGACGCTGCCCGGGCAGGTCGCCCTGGGCGTGGCACTCGTCGGCGGACTGCCCGGCGCACCCACCGGTGAACTTCATCGCCTCCAGGTACGAGCGGCGCTGCGAGTCGTCACCGGACGGGTCGCGCCCGATGGCGGCCACCAGCGGATCGAGATCGGGATCACCGGACGCGACGCCCGTGATGTCCACGGTCGGGGCCCCGTCCGAGGCGTTGATCTGCAGGCTCGTCCAGATCCCGTCCGGCGCGTCCGGGGCCCAGCGCTGCCAGCCCGCGATCGCCTCGGCGGCCCGCGACCAGGGATAGCGCAGCGAGAACGTGGTCAGCTCACCGGTCTCGAAGGTACGGAAGGCGAACTCCACGGCCACCCCGAAGTTGCCGCCCCCGCCGCCCCGGCAGGCCCAGAACAGTTCGGGGTCCCGGCGCGCGTCGCACTCGCGGATCCGGCCGTCGGCCGTGACGACCCGTACCGACTCCAGGAAGTCGCTGGTGAGGCCGTGCGCGCGGGACATCACCCCGAGCCCGCCGCCCAGCGTCAGCCCGGCCACGCCCACGGTCGGGCACGTACCGGCCGGAACGCCCGCCTTCGCGCCGGCCAGCCCGTCGTACAGATCGATGAGCCGCGCCCCGGCGCCGACCACCGCCCGCCCGCCGTCCGCCTTGACCGCGTTCATCGGCGAGACGTCGATGACCAGCCCGGTCCCGGTCGACCAGCCCGCGTAGTTGTGGCCGCCGCCGCGTACGGCGACCGGCATGCGCTTCAGCGTGGCGAACGCGACGCACTCGGCCACGTCCTCGGCGTTCTCGCAGTACGCGATTCCGGCGGGACGGATCCGGTCGTAGCGCGGGATGTAGAGCCTTCTGGCCCGGCCGTACGCGGCGTCACCGGGCCGGATCAGCCGCCCGCCCAGCCCCCGTTCCAGCGCGTTCCAGTCGGCCGGCCCGGTCGGGCGCTCCGAGGCCATGGCGCCTCCTGGAGTACGGCTCGCCGCGGGGGACCGGACCTCGCTGGAACACCCGGCGGCCGTGCCCGCCAGTGCCGCGAGGAACACCCGTCGCTCCATCCGCCCATGCCATCACAACCCGGGTGTCAAGGACGCCGGAACGTCCCGTTCGGCGGTCCTACTCGGGCTCGCCCTCGCGGCTGGAGAGGAGGCGGCGCAGGGATTCCAGGCGGGCCCGGCTGGCGCGGCCCTCCTCGACCCAGGCGTCCAGGCCGCAGGATTCCTGCAGGTGGTCGCAGTGCGGCGGGCAGCGCTCGGCGGACCCTTCGGCGAGGTCCTCGAACGCGTTGATCACGTTCTCGGGCTTCACGTGGGCCAGCCCGAAGCTGCGGACGCCGGGGGTGTCGATGATCCAGCCGTCGCCGCCCGGAAGCTCCAGCGCGATCGCGGACGAGGAGGTGTGCCGGCCCCGGCCGGTGACCGCGTTGACGTGGCTGACGGCGCGCTCGGCGTCGGGGACGAGCGTGTTGACCAGGGTGGACTTGCCCACGCCCGAGTGGCCCATCATGACGCTGATGCGCCCGCCGAGGTGGCCGCGCAGCTCGTCGCGGTCATCGTCGCGGCGGGTCACCACGTACGGGACGCCCAGCGGCGCGTACGCGGCGACCAGGTCGGTGGGGGAGGCCAGGTCGGCCTTGGTCAGGCACAGCAGCGGCTCCATGCCCGCGTCGTACGCGGCGACCAGGCAGCGGTCGATCATCCGGGGGCGGGGCTCGGGATCGGCCAGCGCGGTCACGATCACCAGCTGCTCCGCGTTCGCCACGATGATCCGCTCGAACGGGTCGCTGTCGTCGGCGGTCCGGCGCAGCGAGGACGAGCGCGGCTCCACCCGGACGATGCGGGCGAGCGTGTCGGGGCGGCCGGTCACGTCGCCGACCAGGGCGACCCGGTCGCCCACCACGACGCCCTTGCGGCCCAGCTCGCGGGCGCGCATCGCGGTGACGATCCGCGCCTCCGGGGTGCCCTCCTCGACCAGGCAGCGGTAGCGGCCGCGGTCCACGGCCGTGACGAAGCCGCCGACCGCGTCCTCGTGCGCGGGACGGATGCGGGTGCGCGGCCGGGAGCCGCGGCGCCCCGGCCGTACCCGGACGTCGTCTTCGTCGTAGTCGCGAACTCGGCGTGGCGGCAGTGGTCAGCCCTTTCCGGTCGGGGTCCGTGGCGCGAGCATCCCGCTCCACAGGTCGGTGAAGTCCGGGAGCGTCTTGCCCACGGTGGCGACGTTCTCCACCTCGATGCCCGGAACGGCCAGCCCGAGAACGGACGCGGCCATCACCATGCGGTGGTCGTCGTAGGTATGGAACACGCCGCCGTGCAGCGGGCGCGGGCGGATCTCCAGCCCGTCGGCCAGCTCCCGGGCGTCGCCGCCCAGCGCGTTGATCTCGTTGACCAGGGCGGCCAGCCGGTCGGTCTCGTGCCCGCGCAGGTGCGCGATGCCGGTCAGCCGGGAGGGCGTGCTCGCCAGAGCGGCAAGCGCCGCCAGCACGGGGGTCAGCTCGCCGACCTCGTGCAGGTCCGCTTCGAGGCCGGTGAACGTGCCGGTGCCGCGTACGGTCAGGCCGTCCGGCCCGTACGACACCTCGGCGCCCATCGCGGCCAGCAGCCCGCGCAGCGCGTCGCCCGGCTGGGTCGTCTTCGCCGGCCAGCCCGGGACCGTGACGCGGCCGGCGGTCACCAGCGCGGCGCCGAGGAACTCGGCGGAGTTGGACAGGTCGGGCTCGATCTCCCAGTCGCGGCCCCGGATCGGGCCGGGCGCCACCCGCCACACGTCGTCGCCCGTCTCGACGACCGCTCCGGCCTCGCGCAGCATCTGGACGGTCATCTCCAGATGCGGCGCCGACGGGACCGGCGGGCCCTCGTGCCGTACCTCCACGCCCTTGGCGAAGCGCGGCGCGGCCAGGAGCAGGCCGGACACGAGCTGCGAGGAACCGGACGCGTCGATCGTGACCGCGCCGCCCCGTACCGCGCCGGTGGCGTGCACGGTGAACGGCATCGCCTCGCGGCCGCCGTCGTCGATCTCGGCGCCGAGGTCGCGCAGGGCCGCGAGGATCGGGCCCATCGGCCGTTCCCGCGAGCGCGGGTCGCCGTCGATGGCCACCTCGCCCCTGGCCAGCGCGGCCACCGGGGGCAGGAACCGCATCACGGTGCCCGCCAGGCCCACGTCCAGCTGCGCGGGGCCGATCAGCTCGTTCGGGCTCACCCGCCAGGCGCCGTCGTCCTCGACGATCCCGACGCCGAGACCGCGCAGCGCGTCGGCCATCAGCAGCGTGTCCCGGCTGCGCAGCGGCCGTACGACCCGTCCCGGGCCGGTGGCCAGCGCGGCCAGGATCAGCGCCCGGTTGGTCATCGACTTGGAACCGGGCAACGGAACGGTGGCATCGACCGGTGCGGAGGCGACCGGCGCGAGCCAATGCGGCGAGGACATGCGTCCAGGTTATCGGGATCGCCTGTCCCGTTGACTCGTGGCGTGTTCGCCAGGTCGTAAACGCGGA